>DJFY01000126.1:52937-68916 GCA_002431545.1 Cellvibrionales bacterium UBA5860
CGTAATGGACCTCCTCCCGTAAAGGACTTCCCGCGAGCAAGGGATTCGGCCTAGCTCGCCGAGAACACGATCCCATCGCCTTTCAGCGAAGCGCTGATAGTCTGACCGGCGGCAAATTCACCCGCCAGCACTTGTTGGGCGAGGGGGTTTTCGATCAACTGCTGAATCGCACGTTTCAGAGGTCGGGCTCCATACACGGGGTCAAAGCCCGCCTCGCAGATCTTGTCCATCGCCGCCTCATCCAGCACCAGTGTCAGGTCCCGGTCCGCCAGGCGTTTGCCCAGCAAGGCCAGCTGAATCTCAGCAATACCGCGAATCTGCTCCCGCGCCAGCGGGTGGAAAACCACGACTTCATCGACGCGGTTGATAAACTCCGGTCGAAAATGTGTGCCGACAACCTCCATCACCGCCGCTTTCATGGCCTGGTAATTTTCCTCGCCCGCCAGATTCTGGATTACGTCGGAACCGAGGTTGGAGGTCATCACCACCACCGTATTGCGAAAATCCACAGTGCGCCCGTGGCCGTCGGTAAGGCGGCCGTCGTCCAACACCTGCAAAAGGATATTGAAGACATCTGGATGGGCCTTTTCCACTTCGTCCAATAATAGTACCGAATAGGGTCGACGCCTGACGGCTTCCGTGAGGTAACCGCCCTCTTCGTAACCCACGTAACCAGGGGGGGCGCCCACCAGGCGCGCCACCGAGTGCTTCTCCATAAACTCGGACATATCGATACGCACCATCGCCTCTTCGCTGTCGAAGAGAAAACTCGCCAACGCTTTGCAAAGCTCGGTCTTGCCAACGCCGGTAGGGCCAAGAAAGAGAAAGGATCCGTTGGGTTTGCCAGGGTCCGAGAGCCCAGCGCGCGAACGCCGCACCGCGTTGGATACCGCGATCACCGCCTCTTCCTGGCCGATGACTCGATCGTGCAGGGCGGCTTCCATGCGCAGGAGTTTGTCCCGTTCGCCCTCAAGCATTTTCGAGACCGGGATGCCGGTCCATTTCGAGACCACCTCGGCGATCTCCTCGTCGGTGACTTTGTTACGCAGGAGCTGTTTTTCCGTGGCTTCCGCTTCGTCCGCCGCGGTCAGGCTGGCTTCGAGTTGCGGGATGACCCCGTACTGCAGTTCCGACATTTTTTCCAGGTCACCGGCCCGCCGTGCTGCCTCCAGGTCAATGCGCGCCTGTTCGAGATCGCTTTTGGTTTGTGCCGAACCCTGGAGGGCAACTTTTTCCGCCTTCCAGACTTCTTCCAGATCAGCATAAGCGCGCTCGACTTCGTCGATGTCCTGCTGAATCTTTTCCAGACGCTTGCGCGAAGCCGCGTCTTCATCCTTCTTAACGGCTTCGCGCTCTATTTTCAGCTGAATCAGCCGCCGCTCGAGTTTGTCCATTTCCTCCGGCTTGGAGTCGATCTCCATACGGATTCTGCTGGCGGCCTCGTCGATCAGATCAATCGCCTTATCGGGCAATTGCCGGTCTGTAATGTAGCGCTGTGACAGACGCGCCGCCGCAATAATCGCCGAATCGGTAATATCGACTCCGTGGTGCACTTCGTAGCGCTCTTTCAGCCCACGCAGAATGGCAATGGTGTCTTCCTCGGAAGGCTCCTCCACCAGAACCTTTTGAAAGCGGCGCTCCAGGGCCGCGTCCTTCTCGATGTACTGACGGTACTCGTTGAGCGTAGTCGCGCCGACACAGTGCAGCTCGCCGCGCGCCAATGCGGGCTTGAGCATGTTGCCGGCATCCATGGCGCCCTCCGCCTTGCCAGCGCCGACCATGGTATGTAATTCATCGATAAACAGGATGATGCGACCCTCCTGCTTGCTCAACTCGTTGAGCACGGCTTTCAGGCGTTCCTCGAACTCCCCGCGAAACTTGGCCCCGGCCAGGAGCGCGCCGAGATCGAGTGATAACACGCGCTTATCCTTCAGGCCCTCGGGCACTTCACCATTAATGATGCGCTGGGCCAGACCTTCAATAATCGCGGTTTTACCCACACCCGGCTCGCCGATGAGCACCGGGTTGTTTTTGGTTCGACGCTGCAAGACCTGAACAGTGCGGCGAATTTCGTCGTCGCGGCCAATAACCGGATCGAGCTTGCCCTGCTCGGCCCGCTCGGTCAGATCGATCGTATACTTGTCCAGCGCCTGTCTGTTGCCTTCCGCCTCGGGGTCGCTCACGGTTTCCCCGCCGCGTACCTGCTTGATCACCGCCTCCACCTGGCCTTTTTCACCAGCGCTTCTCAGCGCCTTGCCGAGATCGCCGCTGTCGTCGAATGCAGCCAGCAGCACTGCCTCGCTGGCGATGAACTGATCCCCCTGCTGTTGCGCTGTTTTATCGGCCAGGTTCAGTAGCCGCGAAAAAGCCTGGGAAATACCGATATCACCGGTCGGGGACGTCAGTTTCGGCAGGGTGTCGAGCTGACTTTCCAACTGACGGCGCAACCCGGCAACATCTATGCCCGCCTGGGCCAATATCGGTTTGACACTGCCACCTTGTTGGTCGATTAGCGCAACCAGGATGTGGACGGGTTCGATGGCGGCATGGTCGCGCCCCACTGCCAGAGACTGGGCATCGGCCAGCGCATTCTGTAGCTGATTGGTCAGACGGTCTTGTCGCATTAATCCACCCCAATGAGTCCAAACTACTTAACAATGTGGGGATAAAAGCCGCTTTTACAATTCTGCGAAAGGAATTATTTGCGCCAGATCAAGACCAAAAACCTTTTCTATGAATGGAGTTTTCAGGGCGTTTTCAGGAAAAACTTTCGATTCGAATCACTTGAAACGCGGGTTCTTCGTAAGGATGCGCAGCCCGAAGGGCTTTTATCACGCTGTCGATGACAGAAGCTTCACAGATCATTTCGACCTTGTATTCGAGCACTTTCTCGAGCTGCCCAGGAACCCCGAGAAAAGGATTGCTGTCGTCGAGGGGGCGAAACTGGCCCTGGCCCGCATTCTGCCAACAGCACTGATCGTAATTGCCGATACGACCCGCACCGGCTTCAAATACCGCCTGCTTAACAGATTCCAGGTGGCTTTCCGGCACATAAAAATCAAGTTTAAACACGGACTTTTATCTGGCGCGAACCAGACTCAATACAACAGACTGAAATATTTTTTCTGGTACTGCACAGCAAGCGCATCACCCTTGCCGAGAGCCGCCAAAACATCCAGAAAAGCCTTTTTAGCCTGGCCGCCCTTGTAGTCGATATCCTCTTTGAGAATACTTAGCAGCAGCTCCAGCGCCTCCTTGAAGTGGTTGTTCTGGCTGAACTGCACCGCCAATTCGAAGGCCAGTTCGAGATTGTCGGGATCAGCGTTCAATTGCTCTTCCAGCTGCTGAATTTCCGGCGATTTACCCGCCTCTTTTTTCAGCTCGAGCTGCGCCAGCAGTTGATCGTATTCGGGCGTTCTGTCGGCCAGCGGCACCGCGTCCATTATGGTCTGGGACTCGTCGCAACGATTCAGTTGCATCAAGGTATAGGCGAGCGAAAGCGCTATGTCGTAACGGTGGCCGGACTCGCTATAGGCAGGCCTCAATAACTCCAGCGCGGCAGAAAAATCACCACTCGCCAGTTTCTCCTGGGCCTGGGCGATAGCCGCGTCCCAGGGTTTGGGCAGGTGCGCATCCAACTTGGCGCGAATCTCCGTTTCCGGCTGCGCACCCTGGAAGGCGTCCACCGGTTGGCCGTCTTTCATGAACACCACGGTGGGCAAACTGCGCACGCCAAACTGCCCGGCGATGCCAGCCTGCTCATCGGCGTTAAGCTTGGCCAGTAGAAACTGGCCGCGATATTCCTCCGCCAGCTTTTCGAGTATCGGCATCAGGGCCTTACAGGGCGCGCACCAGTCGGCCCAGAAATCCACCAACACCAGCCGCCTGGAGGATTCTTCGATGAGAACCTGCTGGGCATTTTGCTCGGTTACTTCGACAACGTGTTCGCTCATGGTCTGATTGCTCGCTATTGGTTCTCTGGATCAGTCAATAAATACTCTGGCATTTCGAAACAGGCGCAGCCAGCCGCCGTCCTCCTGCCAATCGTCCGGCCGCCAGGAGTTGGTGACCGCACGAAACACCCTTTCGGGATGAGGCATCATAATGGTGACGCGACCATCCGGGGTGGTCAAACCGGCAATGCCCGCCGGCGAGCCGTTGGGGTTTGCCGGATAAGCTTCTGTCACCTTTAGATGAGTATCGGCATACCGCAGTGCCACCAGGCCAGCCTGCTCAAGTTGCGTCAGGTGTGCTGCGTCGGCGAACTCGGCCCGGCCCTCGCCGTGCGCTACGGCGATTGGCAGGCAGGAGTCCACCATGCCTGTAAGCAAACGCGATGGCGAAGCTTCTATTCTAACCAGGGCCACGCGTGCCTCGAATTGCTCCGATGTATTGCGCACGAAGCGGGGCCACAATTCGGCACCTGGAATCAGGGATTTCAGGCTCGACAGCATCTGGCATCCGTTGCAAACGCCGAGCGCGAACGTGTCATTCCGGTTAAAGAACGCGGTGAACATTTCGCGTGCCCGATCGTGATAAAGAATGGTCTTGGCCCAGCCCTGCCCCGCGCCCAGCACATCCCCGTAGGAAAAGCCGCCACAGGCCGCAAGACCGACGAAATCAGCCAGGTCAGCATGACCGCCAATGATATCGCTCATATGGACATCGACCGCGGCAAAACCGGCGCGATCAAAGGCAGCGGCCATCTCGAGCTGGCCATTGACGCCCTGCTCGCGCAGAACCGCCACTGGAGGACGCGCACCGCGGGCGATATAAGGCGCGGCAATATCGTCATTCACATCGTAGGCCAGGACAACACTCAGACCCGGATCATCCTGCGCAATGCGGTCGAACTCCTGACGCGCGCAGTCGGGGTTGTCGCGCAGTGCCTGCATGCGATAGCTGGTCTCGGCCCAGATCTGTTGCAATGCGCTGCGCTCCATTTCGAAAACCGGCGCCCCGCCCATCCTGATGCGCACCGTGTCGTCTTCGTTAAGCGTCGCGATACTGTGAACCTGATCGCCCAGGCCTCGCTCGACAAAGTGCGCCAGTACAGCGTCCCGATTCGACTGTGTCACCTGCAGGACTGCGCCCAGTTCTTCGGCAAACAATAGGGCCTCGGGTGTGAGTGCATCGCGTGCGCTACCAACCGGCAGGTCGACATCGACCCCCACGCGCCCGGCAAAGCTCATCTCGACCAAAGTAGTGAACAAGCCGCCGTCGGAACGGTCGTGATAAGCCAGCAGCAAACCTTCTGCCAGGCAAGACCCTACGGCGTTGAAGAAACCAGCCAGACGGGACGGATCGTCCACGTCCGGCACACCGGAGCCCATTTCACCGTAGACCTGAGCCAGGATAGAGCCCCCAAGGCGATATTTACCAGCACCGAGATCGACATAGAGCAACACGCTTGCACCCACATCGGCCGGCGTGCGCAGGCGTGGCGTGACCGCGCACCGCACATCGGGCACCGGCGCAAAAGCGGAGACAACCAACGACAGAGGCGCAGTCACCGCGCGCTCCCCCCCCTCCTCCTGCCACTGGGTCTTCATGGACATGGAATCCTTGCCCACGGGAATGGCGATACCGAGAGCGGGACACAGGGACTCGCCCACTGCCTGCACGGTACGATAAAGTTTTTCGTCCTCGCCGGAATAACCGGCAGCACACATCCAGTTGGCCGATAGTTTGACATCGCCGATGGCGCCGACCCCGGCCGCTGCAATGTTTGTAAGCGCCTCGGCGATGGCCATGCGCCCGGACGCCGGCGCATCGAGCAGCGCCAGCGGCGTCCGCTCGCCCATTGCCATGGCCTCGCCGGCATAACTGTCGTACGTCACAGTAGTCACAGCACAGTCAGCCACCGGCACCTGCCACGGGCCCACCATCTGATCCCGGCTCACCATGCCAGTAATCGAGCGATCGCCAATGGTAATCAGAAAACCCTTGGCGGCGACAGCGGGGTGTCGCAGTATGCGAGTCACCGCCTCGCCAATATCTGTCACCCGAACCTGTAAGGGCACGGGAGGAACGCGTCGGCTCACCACATCCCGGTGCATTTTCGGCGGCTTGCCAAACAGCACTGACATCGGCAGATCAATGGGCTGGTTATCGTACTGCCGGTCGCTGAGTGTAAGCTGCAAGGCTTGTGTGGCCTCACCGACAACCGCGTAGGGACAGCGCTCGCGCCGGCAAACCTCCTCGAATGTAGCCAGTTGCTCTGGCGCCACGGCCAGCACGTAGCGCTCTTGAGCCTCATTGCACCAGATTTCCAGCGGCGACATGCCTGGCTCGGCATTGGGAACATCCCGTAGTTCAAAGCGGCCACCGCAACCACCGTCCTTGACCAGTTCGGGCAGGGCGTTGGACAGCCCACCGGCGCCGACATCGTGAATAAAGGCGATGGGATTATTCGCGCCCAACTGCCAGCAGGTATCGATCACCTCCTGACAGCGCCGCTGAATCTCCGGGTTTTGTCGCTGCACGGAGGCGAAATCGAGGCTTTCGCTACTGTCGCCGGAAGCCATGGAAGACGCGGCGCCGCCACCCAGACCGATCAACATGGCGGGGCCACCCAGGACAATTAGTCGATGTCCTGGAGCGAAGGGGGCTTTTTCAACGTGTTCTTCGCGGATATTGCCATAGCCGCCGGCAAGCATGATCGGTTTATGGTAGCCGCGGCGCTCACCGGCGAAGTCCATTTCGAAGGTGCGAAAATAGCCACACAAGTTGGGACGACCGAACTCGTTATTAAAGGCAGCACCTCCGATCGGCCCCTCGAGCATAATGTCGAGCGCCGAGACAATCCGGTCGGGCTTGCCGTAGTTATCTTCCCAGGGTTGCACAAAATCCGGAATACGCAGGTTGGATACCGTGAACCCGGTGAGACCCGCCTTGGGTTTGGAACCCTTGCCCACAGCGCCCTCATCCCGAATTTCCCCCCCGGATCCGGTACCGGCGCCAGGAAAGGGTGCGATGGCGGTCGGGTGGTTATGCGTCTCCACCTTGAGCAACAGGTGTACAGCTTCCTCGTGCTTTCGATAAACTCTGTCGCCGGCATCGGCAAAAAACCGGCCCGCGCGGTGCCCCGAAATTACGGCGGCGTTATCGGCGTAGGCGGACAATACGCCCCGACTCGAGCGGTCACGCGTATTTTTGATCATGTCAAACAGCGAGCGCGGCTGGTCTTCGCCGTCTATTGTCCAGGAGGCGTTAAATATCTTGTGTCGGCAATGTTCGGAGTTGGCCTGGGCGAACATCATCAGTTCGATATCCGTCGGGTTGCGTCTCAGCGACGCAAAGCTCTGCAGCAGGTAGTCGATTTCGTCTTCCGCCAACGCCAGGCCCAGTTGGCCGTTCGCCTCCACGAGCGCGTCCCGCCCCCCACCCAGGACATCGACATGACACAGTGCCTTGGGGCTGAACGTTTCAAACAAGCTGTGGGCGGCGGCGATATCGTCTAACACGACCTGGGTCATGCGGTCGTGCAGTAACGGTGCCAGCAGGGCACGGGCGGCGGCGTCGAGGGGCCGATTCGAGGTGATGCGATATATTTCGCCGCGTTCGATACGTCGCACTGGGGTCAAACCGACGTTGTGCGCAATATCAGTTGCCTTGCTGGACCAGGGCGAGATCGTGCCCGGCCGCGGCACCACCAGCAGGGTGTAGCCACTGCCATCGGGCGCCCTATCGACAGGGCCATAGTGCAGGATACTCTCGAGCACGCCCTGCTCCGCGTCGTCGAGCGCCCGTTCCAGGTCGACGAAGTGAATATACTCGCCGCGGATGCTGCTAACTTCCGGCAGCACTCCCCTGATCTGATCGATTAACTTTTCTGCGCGAAACGATGAAAGAGAGGGAGTGCCACGGAGGCTCAGCATGCTAAATTCTCGAGATCTGTGGAAGTGAACGCCGGCCACATATTCTACTTGAAGTAGCGCACACACCGCAGCCTAATTACTCTGGAACGCAGCCCGGAATCAGTACAATAGACCCCCTTTATCCGTCAGCGGCGAAGGCACTGCGCGAGTAGCAACCGATTCGGATGACATGAACCTGTACAAGTCACGCATCAGAAAGGCCACACACCGATTATCTGTGTGCCTGCTGATCTCTGCCCTCACCATACCGCTCACGGGTAGCCGCACGGCGACCATTTACGAAACGGTCCTGCGAGACAATGTGCTGCGCATGATCACATTTGTCGGCCCAACGACTTACTTTGAAAATGCTCGCGGCCCCAATGGCTTTGAATACTTCCTCGGCCGGGCCTTTGCCCGCAGCCTGGGCGTGCAACTGGAAGTCACGGTTATCGAGGATCTCAACGCCCTGATTAACGCCCTCGGCGGGCCACGTGCCCATTTCGCCGGGGCCGGGCTTACCGTTACTGAAAGCCGGCAGGCTTTACTGCACTTTTCACAGCCCTATCTCCAGGTACGCCAGACGCTTTTGTATCGCCAGGCGACACCCCGGCCCCGGGATATTAGCGACACCATCGGGGGGCGCCTGGTGGTCGTCGCCAACAGCAGCCACGAAGAATTGTTAACCCTGCTGCAAAAGGACTATCCCGGACTCCGCTGGGAGGCTTTGCGCGATACGGAAATGATGGATCTGGTGCGACTTGTCCATGAAGGCGAGGCCGATTACGCGCTAGTTGACTCCTCGGCATACAGCATTGACCGGGGCCTGTATCCCAGGGCGCAATCCGCCTTTTATCTCACCGAACCGGAACCGGTGGCCTGGGCGTTCCCTGGTCACGGCGACGACAGCCTGGTTCACGCCGCCAATCGGTTTTTAACAGACTATCGGGACAGCGGAAAACTGGAACAACTGAAAGCCCGGTTTTACGAACATACCGACGAATTCAGCGTCGGCGGCTCTCAACTTTTCATGCACCGTATAGACGAACGCCTGAAACAACATATTCCTCTATTTAAGGAAGCGGCGGCCCAATGGGACCTGGACTGGCATTTGTTGGCAGCAATGGCCTATCAGGAATCCCACTGGAATCCCAAAGCCAAGTCGCCGACCGGCGTGCGCGGCATGATGATGCTGACCCGCCAGACGGCGAAATCACTCAAAATCAGAAACCGGCTTAACGCTGAACATAGCATTCGAGGAGGGGCCGAATATTTCGCTAAAACCCGAAAGCGAATTCCGCCGGACATCACAGAACCCGACCGTACCTGGTTTGCTCTCGCCGCGTACAATGTCGGCATGGGGCATCTGGAGGATGCCCGCGTCCTCACCGAAAATGCCGGCGACGATCCGCACCTGTGGGCCCACGTCAGGCGCTACCTGCCTAAACTGGCGCAGAAAAAATATTATCGAACGCTGAAACACGGCTTTGCCCGCGGCAACGAGCCGGTTCAATACGTACAGAACATTCGCCACTTCGCCACTATTTTACAGTGGCACAGCATGCAGCAACGCCGGCAGCGGGCGCTGCTGGAAAACCAGTTGCCGGAACTGGGCAACAGTCTGGTGTTGCCGCTATAGTCCTTACCCGGCATCAACACCACCGGGATTTATCGCCAGCGAGCTCGCTCGTTTAGCGCGAAAAAAATTTCGCAGCAGACTGGCACTTTGCTCTGCCAGCACGCCGCCCTGCCAGATGACGCTATGGTTGAAGTGACCATAATCGAGTAGCGAAAGGGTACTGCACACAGCCCCGGCGCGCGGCTCCGCTGCACCAAAAACCAGGCGTTCGACGCGAGCGTGAATCAGGGCGCCGAGACACATGGCACAGGGTTCCAGGGTGACATAGAGCGTCGTTCCAGGCAGGCGATAGTTTTCTGCCGCCTGCGCCGCCGTACGCAAGGCACAAATTTCGGCATGCGCTGTCGGATCGCTAGTGGCAATGGGCCTGTTGTAACCGGAACCGATGACACCTCCCGCGCCGACCAATACCGCACCGACCGGCACCTCGCCGAGCGCCTGCGCCTGTAGCGCCTGCTCAAGCGCAGCTTGCATCCACTTTTCGTCATCTGACATGACTTCGCCTTTTGCTTACAAACTTACTGACAGACCGGCTGGTCGCGTGCTATCAACACGGGCACCCGGATTTGGTCTAGACCGTCGAACAAATCGCTGGTGAGCGGGGATTGAATTAAGGAGGCGGTGCGGGATATTTCAGTAATTACCGGCAGACAGTGCAGTTATTGCGGTTGGCGGAAGGCTCCGGACCGGGAATAAGCAGACTAAAATCTTTTTACGTTGGCGAGAATACGCTCGATAAAATCGATCGCCTCGAGTTTCTCTTCCTCGGTCATGTGCCTCAGGTTTTCGTCGTAAAAGTGCTTCATCTGCTGGCCGGCCTTACCCCAGACTTCGCGCCCGAGATCTGTCAATTGCACCATCCGCGAACGATGATCTTCCGGGTTGATTACCCGCTGAACATAGCCGAGATCCTCCATACGCTTGAGTACGCCATTCAGGCTCTGGCGACTCACCATCAGGTAGTCAACCAAGCCGTTAACGGTCATGCCCTGTTGCAGGTCGGGCCGGGACAGGGAATCGAGGATCGACCACTGCTGCGGACTCATGTCTTTGTCCCGCAGAACGTTCGTTGCTTTACGCAGCGACAGATTCATCGTCTGGTAGAGGCGAAAGAACAGTTTATGTGCGATCGCCGGCGAATGGGCACCGTCGCTCGAAGGATGGACTGTCACCGCAGCCCGAGCACTGATCTCTTCCATATTATTGAACCTGCGCACAGAGATTAGGGTTTTAAGCAAGTGAATTAACCCACGTAATATACCGCAATTTATGACGCGTTGAAACATAAATTGCGCTGCAGTTGACACGCATCACGCGGTGTTCATATGATCGACCGCCGCCCCTGGTAACTGTCTGTCCACCCGGCCTGGGAGCCCGCCATGCATTTCGGTCTGACCGACCTTCAAGAATCCCTGATCGACAGCGCCAGGAAATTCTCACAAAATAAGTTAACACCCCATTATAAGGCTCGAGAAAAAAAGGGTTTTTTTGATCGAGACCTGGTTCGGGAAATGGGGCAACTGGGCTTTCTTGCGCCCGAAGTCAGTGAAGCTTACGGCGGCAGCGGCCTGGACGTGCTCACCTCAGGACTGATTACTGAGGTTATTGCCGAGGGCGATATGAATGTGGCCTACGTGCCCATCAACCACTCACTCATTTCAAGCTGCATTGTGCGCCATGCCGAGCCCCATATTCTCAACGATCTGATTCCCCGCATGTGCAGTGGCGAGACCCTTGCCTGTATTGGCCTCACCGAACCCAGGGGCGGCTCCGATGCCGCAAATTTGGTACTGTCGGCCCGCCGCGAGGGCGACCGCTATATCCTGAACGGGGAGAAGACCTCAATCTCCATGGCCGACCAGGCCGATATCTGCCTGGTCTTCGCCCGTACCGGGACGGTGGCGGAAAAAGCCCACGGGATCTCGGCTTTCGTCGTCGATCTGAATACCCAAGGCATCACTCGGGGCCGTTTCGACGATCTCGGCGAAAAGGCTGTCGGCCGCGGCTCTATCTTCTTTGACGAAGTCGAGATCGACGCCGGCAACCGTGTGGGTGATGAAGGTAAGGGCTTTGTTCAAGTTATGCAGGGCTTCGATTTCAGTCGCGCGCTGATCGGCTTACAGTGCATTGCCGTGGCGCGGAAATGCCTCGACGAGACTTGGGATTACATCCAGCAGCGGCAGACTTTCGGCAAGCCACTGGCCGCCAACCAGGGCATCACCTTCCCACTGGCCGAAGCTGAAACCCAGCTCGAGGGCGCGCGTCTGGTCTGTCTCAAGGCCCTGTGGCTGAAATCCCGAGAGCTCGACCACACCCGTGAGGCAGCGATGGCCAAATGGTGGGCACCCAAGCTGGCTTTCGAGATTGTGCAGCAATGCCTGCTGGTTCACGGCCACGGTGGTTACAGCGAAGAACTGCCGTTCGAGCAACGCCTGCGGGATGTACTCGGCATGCAGATCGGCGACGGCACCGCACACATCATGAAAATGGTCATTGCGCGCAGTCATGTTGGCCGCCTTACCTGAGACGAAGTACTCTGACACCTACTATCTGATACGTACTACTAAAATGTTCTGACGCGACAATGCCGGCCGGCGACGGCAATAATAAACAACCCGACTCGATTAACTTGCCCCGATCGCCACACGCGGACAGCTACAATCGGACAATCATAATTTTAGACAGCGTAGTTTCAGACAGCATAGTTCCACTCAAACAACAACAGCCTGCTCACAGGCTCGCCACAATTCCCGATTCAGGAGGCAGCAAACCATGGCGGAACAGCAAGAAATTCTACTCGTCGAGCGCGACGGCCCGGTCGGCGTCATGACCTTAAACCGGCCCGATCAATTCAACTGCCTTTCTCAAGCCCTGCACGAGGCTATCCGCTCGGCCATCGAATCGTTTGAGTCCGATGGCGCTATACGTTGCATATTGATCAAGGCCAGTGGCAAGCATTTTTGTACCGGTGCAGATCTTCAGGAGGTGTCCGGCTTTCGCGAAGATGTGGAGGCTATTAAAAAGTTCTTTCAGGTGGGCCTCGACAACCTGCGCCGGCTGGAAGCCAGTCCTCTGCCGGTCGTCATGGCGCAACAGGGACTCGCGCTGGCAGGTGGACTCGAGTTGCTCTTGTCTGCCGACGTGGTATTCGCCAGCGAAAGCGCTCAGTTGGGCGACCAGCACGCCCAGTTCGGCCTGGTTCCCGGCTGGGGCGGCAGCCAGCGTCTGCCCCGGCTGATCGGGCGCCGCCGCGCCATGGATCTGTTCTTTACCGCGCGCTGGATCGATGCGCGCGAGGCTCTCGAATGGGGCTTGGTCAACTATGTCACCACTGAAGACGAACTGATATCCGATGCCCTCGCCTACTGCAAAGCCCTGGCTGAAAGAAGCAGCGCCGGACTGGCCACCATGAAACAACTGGTTAACCGGGGCCTGGAACTCAATCTCGATGCCGGCCTGCAACTCGAGTGCGATATCGCCGCTCCGGCGCTTGCCAGTGACGATGTCACCGAGGGGCTGAACGCCTTTCGCGAGAAACGCAAACCGGCATTCAAGTAATGCCGGCGCGATAACCAAAGACGATCTATAGTTCACCACCCACTGCAACCACGACACGGCCGACGGAGGCAAGCGACACCATGGATTACCAGGACATTATCTACACCGTTAAGGGGGCGACCGCCCACATCACAATTAATCGCCCGGAGGTATACAACGCCTTCCGCGGCATCACCTGCGAAGAACTTATCCACGCCTTCCAGACCGCCGGCTGGGATAACAACATCGCCGCTATCGTGTTCGGCGGCGCAGGCGACAAGGCTTTTTGTACCGGCGGCGATCAGTCCTCTCACGACGGTCAGTACGACGGCCGCGGCACAATCGGATTACCGGTCGAAGAGTTACATACGATTATTCGCGACGTCCCCAAGCCGGTTATTGCCCGCGTACAGGGTTACGCGATTGGTGGCGGCAATGTACTGGCTACGCTGTGTGACATGACCATCGCCGGGGAAAGCGCCCAGTTCGGTCAGGTCGGCCCGAAAATGGGTTCCGTCGATCCCGGCTTCGGCACTGCTTACCTGGCCCACGTTGTCGGCGAGAAGAAGGCTCGGGAGATTTGGTACATGTGCCGGCGATACACCGCTCGAGAAGCGATGGAGATGGGCCTGGTCAACGCCGTGGTGCCCGACGACAAGCTCGACGAGGAAATCGACGCCTGGTGTGAAGAACTCGCCCAGCGCAGCCCCACCGCCATTGCCATCGCCAAACGCTCGTTTGTCGCCGCAACCGAAAATATCCGTGGCATCGGCTCCCTAGGTCTGCAGGCCCTGAAACTGTACTACGATACCGATGAATCCCGCGAAGGCGTCAACGCTTTACAGGAGAAGCGTCCGCCCGAATTTCGCAAGTATGTAAAATAGTGCACGTCAAGCCCGCTAATTGTTAGGAGTCACGCGATGGACCTGGATCTCAAAGAAAAATCTGTCATTGTCACGGGAGGGGCGTCGAATATCGGGCGCGCCATCGTTCTGAAATTTGCCGAGGAAGGGGCAAATATCACACTGGCTGATCTTGATACCGAAAGCGGCGAACGCGTCGCTGCCCTGGCACGGGAAAAAGGTGCAGCAGGCGTTCAGGTTATTAAAACGGATGTCACGGACCTGCCAAACGTGGAAAAAATGTTCACCGCAGCGGTGGATGCCTACGGCGGTGTCGACTGTCTGGTCAACAATGTAGGCTGGGACAAACTGATGTTTTTCACGCAAACCACGCCCGACCTGTGGGACAAGCTGATCAAAATCAACTACGTGGGCAACCTGAATTGCACCAAGACCGCGCTCGAGCACATGGTTCCCAATGGCGGCGGTTCGATCGTCTCCATCAGTTCCGACGCCAGTCGCCAGGGAGAACCCCGGGAAGCGGTCTATGGCGGCCTGAAAGCAGCAGTCAATAGCTTTATGAAAACTGTAGCCAAGGAAAACGGCCGCTATAACGTTCGCTGTAACTGCGTCTGCCCCGGCGTTACCGTGCCCGACTCCACCGAAGAAACCAGTGAAAACAGCATGTGGGCGGTTAAGGATGCAATGTTCACCGACGACCAGTTCGCGGCAATCGCCAAATCGCTGCCACTCAAGCGCATCGGCAAACCCGAGGACGTGGCTAACGCCGTGGTGTTTTTGTCCTCACAAAAAGTTGCCGGCTACATTACCGGGCAGGTACTTAGCGCCAGTGGTGGCTACAGCATGATTGGCTAGAACCTGCTCCCAAAAGAAAAAGCCCCAGCGGAAGCCAGGGCTCTGTTCGAACAGGTAAAAGGTGCTCCGCCAGTGGCGGAGCAGGCAGGCGGTTACGAACCCACGATGCCACGATTTTTGCGCGTAATCACAAACGTACAGTCGCGCGGAATCGTTACACCGTCCGTAGCTGCAGGGAAGTTCGTCACCGATGGGTCGCCGTTACCTGGGTGTTGCGTGTTGATAAACATGGTTCGGCGATCCGGCGTCGTGGTGAGCCCGGTAATTTCATCGCCAGTGACACCCGTAAACAACCGCTTTATCTCGCCAGCGGGGTTTTCGCTGCGTGTATCCACGACCAGGCACTGGTTATTGAGGCCATCCTTTTGCCCGCCATCGGTCTCGATAAAGAGTCGGCCATCCGGGTCAATCCAGATACCATCGGGGTCGGAAAAGCTCTGTTCCGTACCGTGGGTGTCTTGCGCAAAGACAAAGATGTCCCATTTAAATGAAGTACCGACGTGACGATGGCTATCGTGCCAGCGAATGATATGACCATCATTGTTTGGCGCCAGCGGGTTAGCCGCGTTCGCTTCGGTGCGCTGACTGTTGTTGGTCAACGTACAGTAAACGTCGCGGTTGGGCGCCACCGATATCCACTCGGGACGATCCATCGGCGTCGCTTCCAGGAGATCGGCAGCCATGCGCGTGTACACCAATACTTCAGCCTGGTCGGCAAAGTTGGCAGCGAGTATCGGGTTGTCGATAGTAAGCTCTAGCCAGTCGCCTGTACCATCGTCGTTGAAACGCGCGACATACAGTTTACCGTGATCGAGCGGGCTTTTGCCCTGTCTCAGCATTTTGCGCCAGTTATCGTCGGATACAAATTTGTAAATATAATCAAAACGCTGATCGTCACCCATGTAACAGACGATGCGGCCACCTCGACCGACGGTGATGGTTGCGCCTTCGTGCTTGATACGACCGAGCGCGGTGCGCTTGACCGGCGTTTGAGTGGGATCCATCGGATCGATTTCCACTACCCAGCCAAAGCGGTTTTCTTCGTTAGCGTATTCCGGATTGGAAAGGTCAAAACGCGAGTCGAATTTCTCCCAACCGTAATTAAATCCAGTGCTGGAGAAACCGTATCGTTCCTGGCCTGGGGTGGGCACCCAGGTGTTGTTATTATCGGTAGCGCCGAAATACCCGTTGAAGTTTTCCTCGCAGGTCAGGTAGGTACCCCAGGG
>DJFY01000126.1:69181-78131 GCA_002431545.1 Cellvibrionales bacterium UBA5860
GTTTTGAGGAGTTCGCTGTCGGCGGCAGGACCACTGAATTCCATAGGTGAATTCACATGGATGCGCCGGGCTCGTTCGCTTTCGACCTGCGACCAGGTGCCGAAACGCTCCTTCAACTCAACCACTGCTACGCCGTGGGCGTGCTGGGAAAGCCTCACATCCTCGAGATTTTCTGGCTGGTCCTTATTCAATACGTGAGGATTCCTGCCGAACTCATGGTTGATGCACAGCATGCCATGATGGTTGCCGTAGCGATGATGGCGGTTGTTGCGGTGCCAATCATCAAAATCATCCCACTCGTTCCAGCCGTGATTCCAGCCACAGCGCGGCGCATGCTCATTCTTAATGGGGAAATACCACATACCATCATGGCCGATACCGATCATTTCCGCCTGCTCGGCGGCTGTGGGACGCGTCGATGGGTCACCCGTGTAGGAAGGACCGCCGGGCTCGAGGGGATCCCCCCAGGGAATTAAAACCTGGTACTCGTAGTCTTCCGAAATCACGGGAACTGGGCCGTTCCCTGAAGCAACGGGCACCGGTTCAAAATCAATCAAGTCTTTGCCAAACCCCCGCCACTTAAAACCACCGGCAATTGCCGGATTCGACGCGGCGAAAAAGGTCGCCGCAGATGCCAGACCACCGCGCATAATTGTGCGGCGGGACATGTTCACTTCAAGGACATCTTCAAAAGGGCGATTGCCTGATTTATTCGTGACTTCTTCGTCGTGCGCCATCTATCCTGCCTCCGTATTTCATTGGGTTGGGTCGATGGCGAAACGTTCGCAGGTAGTGGTGACCGTTTCGTGACGAAAAAATTTACAATTTGTTGCGTTTGCATGACCGGCTTGACCAATTACCGATAGCACCTGGCTTAAAATAGTGCCGGGCGGCGGCCAGGAATTTGCTGCCAGGAATGTGCGATAGACAGGATAGACGGCCATGAACGCCATGGCGGGTTAGCCGCGCGGCACAGAACCGCGCAGGATGACCGGACCTTAATATTACACGGGCCTAGAACTGGATGACGCTGTTGAGAATTTTCGAGCGACATGCCCGCGCCAGTACGCTAGGGCTGTGTGCCCCGCACGGCCGAAGCGTGACTGCGCTGAGACCGCAACCAGTGCAACAGGACGCAGGCCCACAGACCCAGAATGGGGATGGTGAGCAGGAGCAGAACCTGCCACCCGTAACTCGCGAGTATCCAGCCGGCACCGAGCGCGGAGATCGCCTGTACAGCAAAGATAGAAAAGTCATTAAAAGCCTGAACTTTGAATTTTTCCGCTTCTCGATAGGCTCGGGGCAACAACGTAGTACCGCCGACAAACAGGAAATTCCAGCCAACGCCGAGCAACACCAGCGCAGACCAGTAGTTGTGAAATTCGTAGCGCGCGTAGACTACCGCGACCATCGACAACAAAGCAGCTGCGCCCAGGCTGATCAGCCCCACCTCCCCCACGCGCCGCACGATCCAGGGCACAAAAAACGACGGCAGAAACATAGCGACGATATGACTTTGTATCACCCACTTGGTGTCGAGCAAATCGTGCCCCTGCTCGAAATGCATATGCAGGGGCGTCGCGGTCATCACCAGACTCATAACCGCGTAGCCTGCAGCGCCGGACAACAACGCGACCCACAACACCGGTTGTGCCAACAATATCGATGACGGCCGCCGGGTATCGTGCTCCACTGCTGCCGCGGCTTTCGGCTCGATAAACCAGAACATCAACAACGCTACCCCGCTCACCAAACCTGCCAGAACCATGAACGAACCCGCGTAAGGCACAGCCAACCAGTCCGCACCGCGGACCGCCAGCTCGGGCCCCAAAAAGGCAGCGACGATACCGCCTATCAGCACGCGCGATGCGGCTCGCGGCATGTCCTCGGGGGCAACACTCTCCATGGCAGCAAAGCGATACTGTTGACCGGCAGCCAGACCGATACCAAGGAGGACGACGGCAACTAGAAACACCGAGAAACTCTCTGTTTTTAAACCGTGAATCGCAACCAGGGCACCAACCGCTGCTATCAATGCACAAGCGATAAACACCGATTTTCTGCCCACTGCACGCATAGCGTATATCACCGGCAATGTCGCCACAGCAGATCCTACGATAAAGGCCGCGACCGGCAAGGTGGCATAATGCGGTTGCGGGGAGAGCTGCTTGCCGATAATGCTGCCGACAAAGACAACAAAAGAGGCGATCGACATAGTCAGCGCCTGGCACGCTGTCAACAAACGGACATTTCGCGGTAATTCACTCACTGTTGGTTTACTCCCACCACAGCATGTTGCCGATTTTGCCAAGGCCTGGCTTTGGTCATCATATTAACGGGTTCGAGGCGTCACTGGCGTCTAGACACTTTACCGGCATGCCCATTGTTTTCAGCCGGTACTTCTCCAGCCGGCAGGGCAATACCGTGTAACAAACGCCCGAGAATATCCGCACCCGTTATTATTCTTTTCTGCCGCCCCCACACCAGAATCAAATCCTGGTCGATAATATCATCGCCGACCCGGGATGAATTCACTTTTAGTCGGCTGACGACCTTGCCCAGAAGGGTTTTTTCATCGTGTATCAACACGGGCTCGTGGACATAGTCGAGCGGATCCACCCAGGCTCCCGCGGTAAAAAGCCTGCGCAAAAAAGCGTTGGTATTCATCACGAGCCGCGGCTCCTGCATTTCGTCCGTGATGATTGCCCACTTCTTACCGGAGGCACTGACTTGTTTGACAAAGGGGTCATCCGCGGCGGCCTTAAACGCGGGGAACTGGACTTTCCCGTCGAGGAAGGGAAACTGCAATACACTCTCCGGATGTACCGGCTCGCCTTCCTGAAGCAGCTGTAAGTCATCGAAAGCCAGGAAATTAAGCGCGCCCAGACCCTCGATTCTGCCAATGTCGCTTTCTTCCGCTTCGATGTGTTTTTTTATCACCTCACGTAGATTGTGCTCGCGAAAATACTGAATGCCCTCCTTGCCCAGCCACCAGTCCAGTACCAGCGCCGAGGGTTTGGCAAAGGGAAACAATATGAACTGATAGATGCGCAACACGGGAGACAACAAGGCACCCATCTTCAGGGCATGACGGGAAAAATAAGCTTGCGGTGTGATTTCTCCGAAAAAAGTAATGGCGAAGGTTGAGAACAGGAAAGCACTGACGCCGGCCATAACCGAATCCGAGAGCAACGTTAATAGAACATTGATGGCGACATTACCCCACAGGATGGTCGTCAACAGAAAATTAGCATCCTGGCGCATGGCGAGGATTTTTTTTGCCGCCGAACTACCCGTAGCCACTTCGGCCTCCAAACGCAACCGGCTTATGCCAAACATGGCCAAATTAAGCCCGGAAAACATGGCAGACTGACTCAGGCAGAAAAATATTCCTACCCACACCAACGCTTCGATCGACATGAATTCCATCAGCTCCTAGACAAACATCGAAATTAGAAACGGCGACACGCCTTGTCGCCACCGTTAAAGCGCGGTGGATTTTATAGCATCTATCTATCTATCGCTCGCGTGGGGGATCTGCATCCGTGGCCCGTTAGTTGTGCATCGTCAAGCAAACAGCCACTAGTCTGGTGTAACTTTTAAGCCTGCATTAACCAATTCGCTTATCACCCGCTTGACCCGACCATACATCGTAGGCGGCATCGATGCCGCCCCCGGGGAATACGGATTGCCAGGAAGCGGAGCTGCGGTTATTTCGGGTTTACAGCGGAGAGGTGCAAGATGTTGAATACGCGAGGGCGATAAAACGCCCTGAATTTAAAACCTCAACCTTGAGAACCAACTGTAGTAAGGAGTGGTTAGGTATGCTCTCGTGGAGCACAGTAGCAGGGTTTAGCGGCGGTCTAGGTCTGTTTCTCCTGGGCATGTGGCTGTTGACCGAAGGCTTGAAACTTGCCGGCGGCTCTGCCCTCAGCCAAATACTGGCCCGGTGGACGACAACCCGGCTGCGTTCGTTTTTCTCGGGCTTTTCTTTGACTGCAGTGGTCCAGTCTTCGAGCGCAGTAACCGTAGCGGTGATCGGCTTTATCAATGCCGGCCTTCTCGATATGTCGCGCTCACTTTGGGTGGTGTTCGGCAGTAATGTCGGCACCACAATGACGGCATGGATCGTGGCCATCATCGGGTTCAAATTTAAGGTCGATGCCTTCGCTCTGCCTGCGATAGGCGTCGGCGCGCTGTTGCATTTGTTCAGCGCGGGCGTCCGTTTTCGATCCGCCGGCGGCGCGCTCGCGGGATTTGGTTTGTTACTGCTGGGCTTGCAGATTTTACAGGGGGCTTTTTCCTCACTCGAACACACCGTGGATTTGTCCGCCTTCTCCGGCAGAGATGCCGCCAGCATTGTGCTCATGCTGGTATTGGGATTGTTGTTGACCGCGGTTATGCAATCGTCGAGCGCCGCAATGGCTATTGTACTAACTGCGGTATCGACAGAAACCGTAACGCTGGCCGCAGGCGCGGCAGCAGTTATCGGCGCCAATATCGGCACCACGGTAACTGCATTGCTCGCAGTTTTGAAAGCGACCGCCAATGCCCGTCGAGTGGCAGTCGCACATATGCTGTTCAACATCATAACCGCCACGGTCGCACTGATTGTGCTGGCGCCATTTATCGGCGCCGTTGCATGGTTGCAACAGGCCATGAAAATGGACCCCAACCCGGCCGTATCGCTGGCGCTGTTTCACACCGCATTCAACCTGCTCGGCGTCGCTTTGATGGTGCCTCTGGAGCCCGCTATGACCGTCCGGCTCAAGCGCCTGTTTACGCAAAGCGAAACGCAAACTGCCAGGCTGCGATATCTCGACAACAATATTCTTGGGGTGCCCGATCTGGCGCTAAATGCAACCCTTCTCGAACAGCAACGAGTACTTGAAGAAATTGCCGGCCTGATAGAACAACTATTGCGGAGTTCTACACCGCCGTCGGAAACGCGGACTGAAGACCTGCGTACCGCGCTCTCAGAAATCAACGCCGCTATCGTTCAGTGCTCCCAGCAGCCTCTGCCCGGAGAAATCGCCGACGCCTTCCGGGATGCGATCGAGACCAACCTCCACATCAGCAATTGTCTGGACAACCTCCACACCGGCGGCAAACTGATCGGGCTCTCGCGAGATTTATCCCCCGAGCAACAACACGGCTTGAACGCCTTTATTCAGCAGGCTTTGAATCTGGTAACCCAGCATAGAACTGCCATGGCTTCCCGCAACGACGCACCACCGGACTCCGGACCACGTGCAGACTTCGAACGCGGCTACCGAGAAACCCGCCTGTTTGCCGTCACCGAAGGACAGCAACAGCACATCAAACCGCACACGATGGAGATTTTGTTAAGGGAACTCGGCGCTTTCCGCAGAATGGTTCGACAATATGTCAAAGCCTGCCAGACCGTGGCCGCTGCCCAGGCGACTGCGCCAACAGGCAAGACGCCCGCCGTCACCCAATAACTTATCGGGATCAGTATATGGGGGCAGCCCTGCCTACAATGTTAAACACTGAAGATGGTGCATACCTTAGCTACTGAATACTCTATAGCGGTCATCACCGGACAATTTCTCATTGCTGCGGCATTTATCGGGTTTTTCGGTGTCAAGATGACTTATGTGGCCCGCGACCTGGCCCAGGCGAGCGGTCTCGGCGAAGCCTTTACCGGAGCAGTTTTCATCGGTGCCGCGACCTCGCTATCCGGCATCATCGCTTCGGTCACCGCCGCGTCACAGGGCCATGCCAGCCTCGCCGTGAGCAATTCCCTGGGCGGCATAGCGGCGCAAACCCTGTTTCTGGTACTGGCCGACCTGGTTTATCGCAAGGCCAATCTGGAGTTTGCCGCGGCCTCGGTGGAAAATATGATGATGTCCGCGCAACTGATGCTACTGCTGTGTCTGCTGCTGGTGGCATTTACCGTGCCGGACATCAGTTTTCTCGCCATTCATCCCGCGTCGCTGCTATTGATCGCAGCCTATCTCTTTACCGTTAAAATGCTGGTCGACACCCACCAAAAACCCATGTGGTTACCACGCAGGTCGTATGGCACGGTGCGCGAGCAGCGGGTCTCTCGCGTCGTGCAACCCGGCTCGGTAGGTCTAGCACCCCTCATCTTTAAATTCCTCGGCTGCTCACTAGTGGTCGGCCTGTCCGGTTGGCTCATCGCCACGTCCGGTATGGCAATTGTCGAACATGCCGGATTGTCGGCGGGTATCATCGGTGGCATCTTTGTCGCGTGCGCCACCTCACTACCCGAACTTGTGATTGCTATTACAGCCATTCGTGCGGGAGCCCTGGCACTGGCAGTCGGCGATATTGTCGGTGGCAATGCTTTTGATACGCTGTTCGTTGCCGTCGCTGACCTGTTTTATCGTGATGGTTCGATCTATCAGGCGATTTCAGGGCAGGAGTCGGTCTGGTTAGGCACCGCTATGTTGATGAATTGCACCCTGTTGCTTGGATTGATGTACCGCGAGCGCAAAGGCTTTGCCAACATTGGTATGGAAAGTCTGATAATTTTGTTGATTTACATCGGGGCCATTACTTATCTCAGTATCAACTGAGATCACCAAATATCGAAGAGGTGACCACGTACCAGCATGGATAAACCCAACGCCAAAGCACCCATCGACTGCCACGCGCAATCTGCACACACCGTATTTGCAGCGTTCAACTCCACAGCCAACGGTCTCGCTGCCACAGAAGCAGAAACAAGACTCCGTACTTACGGCAGCAATCGCCTGCGACCCGCGGAGGGCAAAAGCGCGCTAAAACGGTTTCTGGCGCAGTTCAATAATGTCTTGATTTACGTGCTGCTCGGCTCCGGGCTGGTCACGCTGTTGCTCGGTCACTGGGTCGACAGTGGCGTTATTTTTGGTGTGGTGATTATCAACGCGCTGATCGGCTTTATTCAGGAGGGCAAGGCCGAGGAAGCACTGAATGCCATTCGTCAACTACTCTCCCAGCACGCCACGGTGAAGCGCGATGGCCAGTTCGTCACCTTGCCCGCCGAGCAGCTGGTACCCGGAGACGTGGTACTGCTGCAGTCCGGCGACAAGGTGCCGGCGGATGTACGCCTGTTTAAAAACCGAGAGTTGCGCATAGACGAGGCGATGCTCACCGGCGAGTCGTTGCCAGTCGATAAAAACACTGAAGCAGTCTCGGTCCAGGCGGTGATCGGTGATCGCAAATGTATGGCCTTTTCCGGGACTCTGGTCACCTATGGGCAGGGCCAGGGGATGGTCATCGCCACCGGCGAGAACACGGAGATTGGCCGTATCAGCCACCTGCTGCGGGAAGTGCCCATGCTGACCACGCCACTGTTGCGGCAGATGTCCAGCTTCGCCAGGTGGCTGACGAGCGCAATCGCGGTAATCGCCTCCGCTACCCTCGCCTATGGCGTCGTTGTCCACGATTATCCCCTTGGTGAAATGTTTCTCGCTGCCGTCGGTCTGGCGGTGGCCGGAATTCCCGAAGGCCTGCCCGCCATCATGACCATTACCCTCGCTATCGGCGTACAGCGCATGGCCCGGAAAAACGCCATCATTCGCCGCCTTCCAGCGGTGGAAACCCTCGGCTCAGTGACGGTGATCTGCTCGGATAAAACCGGCACGCTGACCCGCAATGAAATGACCGTACAGACTGTCGCCAGTGGCGCGGGCTGGTGTGAAGTGACTGGCGTGGGTTACGCCCCACAAGGTGGCTTTAACCTCGATGGCCGCGCTGTCACGGTGGACGAACTCCCCCTGCTGCGGGAGATCGCCCAGGCAGCACTGCTTTGTAATGACGCATCACTAAAAGAGAGCGCTGGGCAGTGGCAGTTGCAGGGAGATCCCACCGAAGGAGCGCTGGTGACCCTGGCAATGAAGGCCGGTATGGAGCCGCACTTTTACCAGGAAGAATATCCTCGCATTGATGCGATTCCTTTCGAATCCCAGCACCGCTTTATGGCGACCCTGCACCACGACCACACCGGCCACGGCTTTGCCTACCTGAAGGGAGCGCCGGAGAAAATTCTCGACATGTGTCATCTACAGCGCATGGATGGTGAGGACGCCCCCCTCGACCACGCCTACTGGGAAACCACCATGGAACAAATGGCGTCTCGGGGACAGCGGCTGTTGGCCATCGCCTTCAAAGTCATGCCCAGCGGCCAGCAAAGTCTTAACTTTGCTGACGTCGAGTACGGACTGACCCTGCTTGGGGTGGTCGGCATCGTCGACCCCCCGCGTGAAGAGGCCATCGCTGCAGTAAAGGCCTGCCGCAGTGCCGGTATCGGCGTCAAAATGATCACCGGCGATCACGCCAGTACCGCCAGTGCCATCGGCAAACAGATGGGAATCGGTGACGGTAACGGCGCAATCAGTGGCGTAGATCTGGAGCGTTACGATGCTTCGCAGTTGCGCGAGGTCGTCAAAGAACATGAGATTTTCGCCCGGGTCTCGCCCGAGCAAAAATTACAACTGGTCACCGCGCTGCAGGCCGCTGGCGACGTCGTGGCGATGACCGGCGATGGCGTTAACGATGCGCCGGCCCTGAAGCGCGCCGAGGTCGGGGTGGCGATGGGCCAGAAGGGCACTGAGGCGGCCAAGGAGGCGGCGGAAATGGTGCTCACCGACGACAATTTCAGCACCATTGTGCACGCGGTGGAAGAAGGTCGAACCGTCTACGACAACCTGAAAAAATCCATCCTGTTCATTTTGCCTACCAACGGCGGCGAGGCCCTGACCATTATCGCCGCCATCGTCATGGGGCGTATGCTGCCCATCACTGCCGCGCAGATTTTATGGATCAACATGATCACTGCAGTGACGCTGGCGCTGACCCTGGCCTTCGAACCCGCTGAGCGCGACGTGATGCGGCGTCCGCCCCGGGACCCGCGTGAGCCACTTTTGTCGGGCTTTCTGATCTGGCGGGTGGTTTTCGTCTCGCTGATCCTGGTCACCGGCAC
>DJFY01000126.1:78446-79359 GCA_002431545.1 Cellvibrionales bacterium UBA5860
AATACGCTGGTGATGTTCGAAGTGTTTTACCTGCTTAGCGCCCGCTATTTACTGGCCCCCTCCCTGACCCGGGCAGGGCTGACCGGTAACCGCTACGTGCTTTATGCAATCGGCATTCTGCTGATCATCCAACTCGCCTTTACCTACCTGCCACCCATGCAGACCCTGTTTCAGACTGCCGCGATCGGTGGCGAAGCCTGGCTGCGCATACTGCTGGTTGCGCTCTCGGTGCTGGTATTGGTGGAATGCGAAAAATATCTGTTGCGGCGTTTTAGTCCAGCAGCGAGTGGTTAAGCATGAGTGGAACACGCTATGTGCTGAGTCTCAATGGCGGCAGTTCATCGCTGAAATTTGCACTGTTTGCGGCGCACGGCAGCGTCAATCAGGAACCCATATTAAGCGGGCAGATCGGGCGCATTGGCGAGGCCAGCAGCGAGGCCCGACTGTTCCGTCAGGGTGCGCCAATGAACGACACACTTTGCCCCGCAGCCATCACCGATCACGGTGCTGCGTTAAGGCAAGTTTTAGCCTGGGTGGAATGCGACTTCCCCGCACCCACAGCACGGCAGGCTCTGACGGGCGTGGCGCATCGGGTGGTCCATGGCGGCACCCGCTATACCACCGCACAGGTCATTGACGAGGCGGTGATCAAAGGCGTCGAAGCCTGCACAGCACTGGCACCATTGCACAACCCGATTAACCTGGAACTTATTCGTAGCGTCCGTGAAGCGCTACCCACTGTCCCACAGGTGGCCGTGTTCGACACCGCATTTTTTCATGACTTGCCAGCGCATGCGGCTCAATATGCACTACCCGCTGAACTGGTTGCGCGCTTTGGCATTCGCCGCTTTGGCTTTCACGGCATTTCGCACCAGTACGTGTGTCGCCAGGCCAGCGCGCGGCTCGGACTGCC
>DJFY01000106.1:0-10423 GCA_002431545.1 Cellvibrionales bacterium UBA5860
TCATTCCTTGACACCATATATTCTGAATAAATGCCACGGAAAACATAGACAGGGGCGTACCCTTCTACTTTTGTGGAGACATGTAAACCGGGGATGCTTTCAAGTATTTCGTCCAGATCGGTAGCCCCCATCCGTTTTATTTCTTTGCTAGTGATAACAGATGCAACTGCGGGCGCTTTTGATATCGGTTGGCTGAGGCCTGTGGCGATACTTACAAATTCTTCGTCTTCATAAAATGATAGGAGTTCTTCGTCATATGAAAAAGAATCTGACAAGTTAAAAAATATCGAAAGGTATACACAGCGAGCCAGTATAATTAGCTTGCGTTTCATTAGCGTATTTTCCTCAATAGGTCCAATCGCGGGTGCTTTGATTGCCCGTGTACTTGATGCGACTGGCGGGTAGAGGGAAAAGAGTTCCCTCCTTGTGATTAATGGCATCTATGTAGCAGGGGAACATGCCTGCAACAAAAGTTTGTGTTACTAGGTAGTACGCGTTTTCGGCTGAGATGCCTTGGTCCGCAAATAAGGCGGACATTAACGCGGAGATGTTGATTTGAAATGGGTATCTAGAATTTTCAAAGTAATTTGAAATATCGAACGCCAATTTCACATAGGGACCATCAGCACAGCCGACAGATTTAGCAAACGTTAATAGGGGTTCTACCCGCTCGTCTTTGCTTACCAAGGGCCGCCCATACCCACTGACGACTTTGTATTTTTTAAGTTCCTGTCGAATTAGGTCTTCTAATTTGGCGCCGCTGTCCATTTTCTCTTTAAATCTGTAAAGAACGTCAACCGCGCGTTTGCCAACTCTAACTCCATATGCATTAGCTTCAGATACAACAGATGCGGCATTGATGGCTAGTGACGCTGTTGTCCGAGTGGTGCCTCCTAGTGCGGCTACACGGTTGTTCCACAATCGAGGGTCAGGAAAACTCGTGCTGATCACCCACATGGCTTCTATAAGTCGCGCGAGTTTCGGGGATTCTTCACCGGTCACCGCGAAAACAAGTAATTCTGCCCATCTAAGGTTGGTTAGTTCGGATAACAGATCTCTTCCCCTAAGCACTACTCGCCCTTTGCCTAAGATGCAGGCACCCATCTCCGTTTCCCAGTTGTCTTCGAAAGATTGAAGTAGCTGAGGTCCTTTCAGTAAGCTTTTGTCGTCATTCATCAGCTTTATTTACCGGCCCAGGGTCGTTAGTTAATTTTACTGCTCCGTGGAAAAAAGGATATCGACTGAATCCCAGTTTTTCCTGTTCAAGTGAATGCGCAGCAGCACCCGGTAAGCGTAGGAAAAGAAAAATAATTTCTGCCTGCTCCGGAGTGAAATCGAGATCGAAAAATGTCGCCGCCGCGACCCCTGAAAAACTCAGTGGGGTTTTTGAGAACTGTTCTAGGTTTTCGCGGTGGCTTTGTAGCCATTTCAGTGTTTCGCCGGCACCTTCCTTGCATAAATGATCTAGAAGTTGTTTGACGGGTGTCGGACAACTTGCGCCGTGAGGGTCAAATCCCGGGGTATGCTCCATTTCCGGCCATACATCGGTGCGCTCTTCAATTGGCGGGTTTTCTATAATATCTTTCCATTTTTCTATATCACGGCCGCACTGCTGCCAGTAATTCATGGCTGTAAACACTTCACGAGCGCCGCCCAGATTGCCGGCGCCAACCGCAATGGCTGCCATAAGGGCGGAGGCGTGGGTAGACCCGCCGACACCCGCGTTCATTGCGGCCCGAACGCTATGGTCTCTTGGGCCAGGGTTGGCAAGGGCGATGGCCAGGGTTTCAAATACTTTGGCCTGGGCTTTGGTCGGCGGATCCAGCTTGAACAGCAGCCAGATGTATTCGATCAAACTGATTTTACCCAGTAGGTCGCCAAATACATCGAACCCTGAACAGTAACAGGCCGAAGCGGCAAAGGGATTATCCGGTTCGGGTTCTTCCCGCCAGATTTGGGTCTGGATTTTTTCGCGTTCATTTTCCATAGTGTTTTTTCATGTGCTGGCGCTAAGGATTTTTGTGCGAAGCCCGATAGGCGGGCTCTCTTCTCTATCAATTCTCACGTCGAGTAAGGTTGGCCCTCGCTGGGCACATATCGCTTTGTAATCGATCTCCTGCAAGTCCTTGGGCGATTCCACGACGTACGCGTTAATGCCCATGGCTTTGGCGAAGGCACAAAAGTCGATATCAATGAGTTTGAAGGCAATAGGTTCCGCGCCGGTTCTTCTCTGGCCGTGTTTTACCATGCCGTATTCACTATCGTTTAGAACAACAAAGATAACCGGAAGCTGTTCCTGCACTGCCACAGTGATCTCCTGGCCGCTCATCAACATGGCGCCGTCGCCGACGATACACACGACGGGGGTGCCAGGCCGGGCTAGCGCAGTACCGATTGCTCCTCCGATTGCCCAGCCCATTGAGGCAAATTCCATCGCGGCCTGGAAAAACCCTCCACTGGCTACTCTGTCACCTGCGATTCGCCTGTCGTGCGGATGGAGGTAGTGGGTAGCCCAAGAAAAACTGTTTCCGGAATCCGCAAGGTAGTGGGTGTTGGGGGGGAATAGTTTTGGTAGTTCGTACATCAATCGCTGAGGCTTGATTGGGGACGCGTCGGAAAAACAGGCTTTTTCGTTATCGACAGCAAATTGTTTAATCTGTTTTTTTAAGTTGTTGTTAATATTTGGCTGGGTCGGAGGCTTCACAGGTGCGTCACGAGCCTCTCTATCAAGTGCCTGATTAACCTGCTCGAATATCGATTTTATCCGCCCTCTGACGTGTAGCGCAGCCATAGGTGTGCGCGTGAAATTGTTTTCGTTTTCCTCAATATGGATAAGGCGAGAATTCAATAGGTTTTGGTCCCAACCATTACTTGCCCATTCGCCTAGGTGCGCGCCCACGACAAAAATCTTGTCGACATTTTTATCCTGAAGAAGTTGTTGTGCACTTTCATGGCCGGAAAACCCGATTACCCCGCGAAACAGCGGATGATAAGGGCTAACCAGTCCCTTGCCATGGGGGGTAACTATAATTTTTGCTCCCAGCTTAATCGCGGCTTCTAATATTAGCCCCGCAGCCTCGTCGGCTTCGTTGCCGATTAAAAACACTGGCGCGAGTGCGGTTTGCAGTTCTTTGACTAATTGTGCCACTGCCTCATGGTCCACTAACGCGGCCTTATTCAGAACCGTTGGGAGGCTGTAACTGGGATGTTGCGTATGGCTTGGCGCCCCCATGATGTCCATGGGGACGCTGATGTGTGCGGGTCCGGAAGCATTGACTGCAGTGATAATCGCGGTTGCTACTTTCTGTTCAAACTGGTCAACATGGGATATCAGGGTACTGTAATGGGTGCAATCGTTGAGCAGGCTGACTGTATTAATGCCGGTACAGGATGATTCCTGCAACGCACCCCTTCCGAAATTGGAAAGTGCCGTCTGGGGCGTGATTACCAGCATCGGTGTGTGATTTTCGTAGGCTGAAGCAATACCGGTGATTAGGTTTGTTGTGCCGGGTCCGGTAGTGGCGCAACAAACACCGAGTTTACCGGTATTTCTTGCGTAGCCGTCGGCCATAAAGGCCGCGCCTGTTTCGTGGCGGGCGACAATGGCACGGGGCCCACCTCTGCGCTCACTTCTCGCCAGCGCGTTGTAGAACGGCTCTATGGCGCCGCCGGGAATGCCGAATACATATTCGACACCCAGTTGTTCGATATAGGTTACGAGTAGATCCCCAAGCTCCATTATCGTCGCGGCTCCCATTTTGGTGGTGTTGGCAGGGGTGGCAGGTTTAATGTGGCCACTAGTTTTGAGAGCTGTTTAATATCAAAGTGTTATGGCGCGTATGTCAGGTTTTTCCTATTATGCAAGCTTGCTGTGACTAAGCAAACATTAAAAATCTTGCGTGGTTCACAAAGTGGCGCTTGACTTGAGATAAAATGCGCGGCCAACCAAATCGCCGGTCATCTGTACCGCGGTTGTTATTATTTTTTGGGGGCGGATATGAAAGAGGCAAGTTTGCACAATTGGTGGCAGCCTTTTACTAATGTTAGAGGTTTTCGAGCCAACCCGCGACTTATCGAGCGCGCGGAAGGGTGTTTTGTTTACACGAGTGACGGGCGCGAAATCCTGGATATCACCGCGGGGCTGTGGTGTGCAAACCTTGGTCATAGTCGAAAAGAAGTGGCCGACGCGGTGCATGCTCAGTTGATGCAAATGGATTTTTGCCCGCCTTTTCAATTTGGTTCACCTGTGACCTTTCGGTTTGCCGAAAAGTTAGTCGAGTATGCGCCCGAAGGGCTGAACCGAGTTTTCTTTACCAATTCTGGCTCCGAGTCGGTCGATACGGCGATGAAAATTGCCACCGCCTACCAGCGCGCTCGTGGTAAAGCTACCAAAACACGATTTGTCGCACGAGAGCGCGGCTACCACGGCGTCAACGTCGGTAGTACTTCACTGCAGGGCATCACCAACAATCGCAAGGGTTTTCCCACAATCGATGGTGTCGATTTTCTCCCTGACCCGCTGGATATTGCAAGCAATGCGTTTAGTCGCGGCCTGCCGGAAAAGGGTGCTGATAAGGCTAATGTGCTGGAGCAGATCATTGCGTTTCGAGGCGCAGAAAATATTTGCGCTGTTATTGTTGAACCGGTAGTTGGTGCTGGTGGTATGGTGCCGCCGCCGCAGAGTTATCTCGCGGCATTGAGGGCAATCTGTGACAAGCACGATATTCTCCTGATATTCGACGAAGTAGTTACAGGCTTTGGTCGAACGGGTTCGGCCTTTGCGTCGGTCGAGTTTGGTGTGACGCCGGATTTGATGACTACGGCCAAGGCCATAAACGGCGGTACGGTGCCAATGGGCGGGGTGTTCATCAAGGAGGACATTCAACAGACCATCTTTGAGGCCGCCCCTGCCGGGGTACCGGAGATCTTTCACGGCAATACTTACGCGGGTGCGCCTGTCGCAGCGGCAGCTGGTCTTGCGGCCTTTGAAATCTACGAGAGAGAAGGGCTTTTGACGCGTGCGTCGGGTCCGATTGGCCGATATTGGGAGGATGCTCTGCACAGCTTGCGGGACGTTCCCCATCTGATCGACATACGCAACTATGGTTTGCTGGGAGCGATCACCTTTGCGCCCAATCCTGCCGAGTATCCCACGGGGGTTGGCGTACCGGTGCACAACCGGTGTTTTGAAAACGGCCTGTTGTGTCGCGCAGTCGGCGATAACATGGTTATGTCGCCGCCCCTGACGATCCAGGAGTCAGAGATCGATCTATTCGTTAAAAGATTGCGCCAATCCATTGTCGACGTGCTGGGCTGATCACCTGGAGATCAGTCTGTTTCCAGGTTGGCGATAACCTCGGCGAGGAAATTGGCGGCCTCGCCACCGGTAATCAATCGGTGGTCGAACGTCAGCGACAGCGGCATTACTGGTAAAATTTCTGGCTTTTTGTCCACCGCGCAGACCTCGTCTCGAATGCGGCCGGCAGCAAGTATAGCCACCGTTGGCGGCACAATAACCGGATTGGCGTAACGGCCGGCAATGGTGCCGACATTACTCAGCCCGATTGTCGCGCCGATCATTTCGGTTGGGGGAATAGTGCGTGCCCTCACATCTTTTTTGAGGCGATTCAAACCCTTGCGAAGGTCCGCCCTGTTGCGATTGCCCACGTCGCGCAATATGGGGGCAAATAGCCCGTCGGGTGTATTGACAGCGATACTCACGTCGATATTGGGTCGCACGCGGTAGCTCCTGGTTGCGGCGTCAAACCAGCTGTTGAGAATGGGTTCTGCACGACACCCCGCGGCAATGGCGTTGATGAGCCTGATTGTCGTGTCTTCGCCTTTTTTCCAGCTGGCGAGACGGGCGTCGTCGGTTAGTGTCACCGGTACTACCGAGGCGCCCGATTCCGCCATGGATTTAGCCATGAAGCGGCGCACGCCGCGTAGCGGTGTAGCCGGTCCCAGTTTTTCTTCGATCCCCGCCTGTCGCTCTATGTCTTCCCGAGTGACGAGGCCGTCGCGGCCGGTGCCTCTTACAGCATTTAGATTGACCTCCAGTGTCTTGGCAAGTGCCCGCACAGCGGGTGTCGCCTTGACCGCCCGTCTGCCTCGGTCGCTGGTTGCAGCCCCTATGATAAAAACGTCTTCGCCAGCTTCGGTGGCGCTGGTGTTTAATTGACCCACAACCGTAGTGCTTTCCCCATCGTCGCCGGCGAATTCGACCAGTGGCTGGCCAACATGAATGATGTCCCCCGGTTTGCCGAACAGAGAAACGACTGCGCCTGCCTGAGGCGAGGGGATTTCCACCACGGCTTTAGCAGTTTCGACCGTGACGAGTAACTGGTCGACCTCCACCTGGTCGTTTACGGAGACATTCCATTCGATTATTTCCGCTTCCTGCAGGCCTTCACCCAGGTCGGGCAGATTGAAGTAACGCATCGCTAGTTTTTCCGCTGCTATTTACATTTCGCAGTTCGCTGGTCAATCAGCTGAAGTTAAGGGTTTTTTCGATCTGGCTCTGGATATCGATGGTGTTGGGCATGTAAATATCCTCCTTGCGGGCGTAAGGCATAATGGTGTCGAATCCGGTGACGCGGGCCACTGGCGCCTGAAGTTCGAGGAAAGCCTGTTCGTTGACCTGGGCGGCGATGTCGGCGCCGACACCACCGGCTCGGGGGGCCTCGTGCACGATAACGCAGCGCCCGGTTTTTTTTACCGAGGTGACGATGGTCTCCATATCCAGTGGCTTGATCGTGGCGACGTCGATCAGTTCGATGGATATGCCTCTGGTTGCCAGGTCGTTGGCCACTTGCGTGCATTCGGAAATCATCGCGCCCCAACTTACCAGCGTCAGGTCAGTGCCTTCGCGCAGGGTGAAGCAGGTATCGAGGGGCAGTGCTTGCCCGTCGTTCGGAATACGCTGGCGCTGCGCCCGGTAAATGCGTTTCGGTTCGAGAAAAATAACCGGGTCCGGATCGCGAATGGCGGCCAGCAGCAGGCCGTAGGCCTTGTAGGCGGAGGAGGGAACTACCACGCGCAGCCCAGGTAGGTGGGCGAGCAAAGCTTCGGTGCTTTCCGAATGGTGTTCTGGTGCACGAATACCGCCGCCAAAGGGGGCGCGAATCACCAGGGGGCACGACAGCCGGCCGCGGGTGCGGTTGCGCAGTCGGGCCGCGTGACAGGCGATTTGCTCCAGTGCCGGGAAGATAAATCCCATGAACTGGATTTCTGCTACCGGTTTCAAGCCCTGGGCGGCCATGCCGATGCTGATGCCTGCTATCAAACCTTCAGCGAGTGGCGTGTCGAGCACCCGGTTCGAGCCAAACTGTTTTTGCAGGCCTTCGGTAGCCCGGAATACGCCGCCATTAACGCCGACGTCTTCACCCAGGATCACGACGCAGTCATCGCGTGCCATTTCGTACCGCAGGGCCAGCGTCACCGCCTCCACCAGCGTCCCCTCGGCAATCGTTACCGATTCGGTATCGGGTACGCTCAGCTCAAGACCGGGTTTGTTCATTGCTTACGCTCCCGGGTTCTCCTGGCCATTGAGGACTTCGGCTTTTCGTCCGATCGCCTCCCGTTGTTCTTCGAGAGCGGCGGGCAGAAATGCGTACAGGTAATCAATAATGGCTTCAGGGTTTTCCGCCTCGGCGGCGAGATAGGCTGCTACAACCGCGTCTACTGTTTCGCGACAGTGTGCCTGCAGGGCTTTTTCCCGAGCCTCATCCCAGTAGCCGCGGGTATGCAGGAAATGTTGAAAGCGACCGATCGGCTCTTCGGCCCAATGGACGTTCAATTCCTTCTGGTCGCGATAGCGGCTGGCATCATCTGCTGTGGTGTGGTCTGAGAGTCGATAACTGACGGCCTCGATCAGGCTTGGTTGACGCAGTTTGCGGGCTTTGTCCAGAGCGGTTTTTACTGCATCGTATACGGCGATTACGTCGTTGCCGTCTACCTGGGTGCCGTCGATGCCGGCGGCGATCGCTTTCTGGGCCAGTGACTGTGCGGCGGTTTGTTGCTTTAACGGCACCGAAATGGCCCACTGGTTGTTGTTGATCACGACCACCAATGGTAGTTGCCAGACACCGGCCAGGTTAAGCGATTCCATGAAGTCCCCTTTTGACGTCGCGCCATCGCCACAGGTAACGAGAGTAACGCGACTTTCGTTGCGTAGCTTCATGGCGGTGGCTACGCCGGCGGCGTGGCTTAACTGGGTCGCTACGGGAACACAGGGAGGAAAGTCCTGGCTGGCACCACCGGGATCACTGCCCCGTTCTTCGCCACCCCAGAATAAAAGTATATTCTCCGGTGGCATACCCCGCAGGATCTGCGCTATGGCGTCGCGGTAATATGGAACCAGCACGTCATCGGCCTGCATGGCGAGACCGATGGCGACGCCAACGGCTTCCTGTCCAAGAGTGGAAGGGTAGGTGCCCAACTGTCCGGTGCGTTGCAGTGCGACCGCTTTCTGGTCCAGTGTTCGCGCCAATACCATCTGCTCGTAGAGTTTTTGCAGGCGTTCGATATCGCTCGTCCATGCGGGTAGCGGCACGTCGACCTCGCCGTGCGTGTCCAGGTACTGCAGGAAAGGAATGGCAAATCGATGGCGACCGCGCATGATGGGTTACCTGTTGACGACAGACCGGTTTGAGGGCGGCGACAGCGGTGTGCTGTCTTGATGCGGCAAGGGCGTTATTGTGGCCGCCTCGCCTAGTTTTTGTTGGGTCAATCCGAGCGAATATTCCCAGGGACTGATGTGGTTTTCTGCTGCCGTATCGATCAGCGTCGACACGCGCAGCGGTATTTCCCTGATCCGCTCGAAAATTTCGTTCTCGGAGTGTCCGAAGTAACGCAGGCTGGCGTGGATCAGGCCGCCGGCATTAATCACGAAATCCGGGATGAAGATAATACCGCGCTCGTGCAGGACTTTGGCATGTCGGTCGTCCGCCAGTTGGTTGTTGGCAGCCCCGGCAATAACAGAGCAACGAAATTGCGGCACTGTCGCGTCATTCACTATGCCGCCCAGTGCACAGGGCACGAAGATATCGCAGTCCTGGTGATAAATATCGTCAGGCGACACTACCTGGGCGCCAAGCTCGCGCCTGGCTTCTGACACGAGAGCGGGGTCAGGGTCACAGACCACGAGGCGAGCGTCGGCCCGGCGTAGTAACTTCGCGAGGAGCATTCCCACGTGGCCCAGGCCCTGTATGGCGAAGGTCGTCTTTGGGCCCAGTTTCGGGCCGAGCACTTTCCGACAAATCGTTTGCAGACTCTGGAAGACACCGGCAGCAGTGGATTCGCTGCAATCGCCGAAGCGGGTGCCGCTGCTGACGTACGAGGTATGGCGGGCGATGATGTCCATATCCTGCAGGCTGGTGCCACTGTCGAGCGCCGTAATGTAGCGCCCGCCCAGGTCTTCGACAAACCGGCCAAACTGAGCGAAAAGTTTTTCCCGGTCGAAATCTCCCGAGGGTTTTATTACCACTGACTTGCCGCCGCCCAGTGGCAGGCCGGCGAGAGCGGCTTTGCAGGCCATACCTTGCGCGAGTCTGGCGGCATCGCGAATAGCGTCTTCGGCACGGGGATACTCGATAAACCGGCAGCCCCCGAGAGCCGGTCCATTGTATGTGTTGTGAATGGCAATGATTGCCTGCAAGCCCGATGGCGGGTCTGCTCTGAAATGCATTTCAGAGAGTCCGTACTGGTGGATCAGGCCGAAGGGGTCAGTCATTTCCGCCTCGCATTAATTTGCCTTCACTCATGTTGAGACAACAAACAGTCGCTTTTTTATCCTTGTCAACTCCTTGGCTTTACTGCAAAAAGCAAAGTTGGCTCGACAGATCGAGTTTCACTGACTGTGGCTATCGCCCAGCAAACTGGCGTTGCCGCCGGCCGCAGTGGTGTCGACCGACATGCACTTTTCGGTCATAAAACGTTTGAGATAGTTTGGCCCCCCGGCTTTAAACCCGGTACCGGACAGGTTGCGCCCACCAAAGGGCTGGCTGCCGACTACTGCGCCGGTCATATGCCGGTTGACGTATACGTTACCTACTTTGACCGCGTGCGAAACGTAGTCGCAGAACGAAGCGATGCGGCTGTGGATGCCGAGGGTGAGCCCGAAGCCGGTGGCGTTGATCGCCGATATCACCGCATCGATATCTTCGGTTGCATACCGCACTACGTGTAATACCGGGCCAAAGACCTCGCCCTCTAACTGGCGGCTGTCGTGTAACTCCAACAGTGTGGGTGCGACAAAATGCCCTTCCGGCAGGTCGTCGGGCAGGGGTGTGGCATACATGTCACGGGCGTCGCGGGAGAGACTATCGATATGGCTGCGTAGCGCCTGTGCGCTTTGTGCGCTGATAACAGGCCCCACGTCGGTGGCTAGCTGCCAGGGGTCGCCAAGGCGCAGCAGCCTCATGGC
>DJFY01000106.1:10786-11833 GCA_002431545.1 Cellvibrionales bacterium UBA5860
GCAGATTTTATTACGTCGCGTACCACCTGCTCTGGCAGTGCAGTGGAGTCGACAAGCATCGCGTTTTGCCCGCCCGTCTCCGCGATCAGGGGAATAATCCCATCGTCGCGCGCGGCGAGGCGACGCTGAATGTTTGCGGCGGTGGTTACCGAGCCAGTAAATGCGACGCCCTTGAGTCGGTGTTCGCCCAGCAGTGCCGCTCCGAGCGCCGCCCCGCTCCCGGGCAGTAATTGCAAGGCGGGTACGGGAATACCGGCGCGGTGAAATATGTCGACAGCCGCGGCCGCAATCAGGCTGGTGTGCTCCGCCGGTTTCAAGAGTACCGGGTTACCGCTAACCACAGCGGCCATGGCTTGCCCGGTGAAAATCGCCAGGGGAAAGTTCCAAGGGCTGATACACAAAAAAGGGCCTCGCGCTTCCCACAGCAGACGGTTGTCTTCGCCTACAGGTCCGGGCAGCTCTACAGGTTGGGCCAGATGCCGCATCTGTGCTGCGTAATAGCGACAAAAGTCGATGGCCTCTCTGACCTCGACCTCCGCATCCTGAACCGTTTTGCCTGCTTCGCGGATGCACAGGGTCATTAATCCGGGTTTTTCCTGTTGCAGTAAATCGGCAGCCTGAATCAGGCACTGCGCCCGGTCATTTGCGTTCCACGCGCTCCAGGTCGGTGTAAATTTATCGGCTGCCTCGAGTGCCTGCCGAGCCTGTTCCACGGTCGTGTCGATCACCTCACCCAACGGGTTTCGCTGGTTCGCGGGGTTGATCACCGGGCGTCGATTCGCCTGTCGCTGCCGGGCAGCTGTGGTTGTGTTGCGATCGCCGGTGTCGTGGCCGGGGCCGTCACAGACAAGCGGCCGTGCCTGAACCGGGATTGTTGCGGAGTTCATGGATTCGTAAAGCGCGCTGACCTCTTCGCGGTTGGAAAAATCGATACCTGCTGCATTTACGCGTTCCGGCGCGTATAGATCGGCCGGTTTTGCGATACGCGGATTGGCTACCGTCGTCAGGGATTGAAAAATCGCCGTGGGGTGCGACGCAAGGGTTCCG
>DJFY01000106.1:12120-21624 GCA_002431545.1 Cellvibrionales bacterium UBA5860
AGCCGCTCACGGATACCAACGGGGGCGTAAATCCGCGTGGCAATCCGGTGACTTTCATTGATTTTGCGGTGCAGGGCCTCGCCCATGCCGTGCAGGCGCTGCAGTTCGATCGGCGTTTTGTTTGAGCGGTTCATCTCTAGCAAAGTGGCGATGGTTACTGCGTTGTGCGTGGCAAACTGAGGCTGAAGCCGCGACTGGTTTAGCAGAAAGTGCGCGCAGGCGAGATACGATAGGTCGGTATTGACCTTGCGGGTATAGACAGGGAAATCGCCCAAACCCAGCGTTTGTGCCCACTTGATCTCGCTATCCCAGTAAGCGCCTTTAACGAGGCGAACACGCAGGACGCTATCCGCGCGCCGACATTGCTCTGCCAACCACGCGAGCACAGGATAGGCGCGCTTTTGATAGGCCTGGACGGCTAGACCGAGTCCGCCCCAGTCGTGCAGGGATTTTTCCTCGAGCAATCGCTCAATCAGGTCGAGGCTCAGTTCGAGGCGGTCGGTTTCCTCGGCGTCGATGCACACATCGATGCCGTTCTGCGCCGCCTGCAGGCACAATTCCAGCAGTTTCGGGTACAGCTCGTTTACCACTTGTTCGTGTTTTTCCGGCCGGTAGAGAGGGTGCAGGGCCGATAGTTTCACCGACACCGCCGGCTGCGTGAGAGTGTCCGATCCGGCGGCCAGGCCACGAATAGCGCTTTGGTATTGGACAAAGAATGCTTCTGCCTGGGCCTCGGTGCAGGCCGCTTCGCCGAGCATGTCAAAAGAGAAATGTTCGTAGGGCCGAGCTTGTCCGCGCGCGCGCCTGACGGCTTCGTCGATATTCTCGGCAAAGACATACAATTCGCCAATGGCGGACATGGCAGCGCGCAAAGCCGTGCGCAATACTGGCGCTCCGAGGCGGCCGAGCAAGTCTGAAATGTTACCGCGGGCCTCGGTTTGAGCCGTCATGCTCTTGCCCAAAGCCAGAGCCCAGGCTGCGGCGTTGATCAGGAACGGCTGGTTTTCGTCTAGATGACTACGCCAGTTGCCGGCACTGAGTTTGTCGGCAATCAGGCGGTCGGCAGTGTTGTTGTCGGGGACCCGCAGCAAAGACTCCGCCAGACACATCAGGGCGACGCCCTCCTCGTTGGAGAGATCGTAGTCCTGCAACAGCTGATTGAGGCGAGTCGTTTCAGCGTTATCCTGGCGAATCAGGGCAATTAGTGTTTCGGCGTGGCGCGAAACCTGCTGCAGTGCGGACGGCTCGAGATGGGTCAGAGGTAAGAGCCTGTCGAGGGCCTGAGCCTCCTCGAGCTGGTGCCAGGCGCGTATCGCCTCTCGGTTCGAAGTTCCCGTTTTTCCGCCATCGGGTTTCGGTGGCGCGGAGTTTTTCTGATCCTGTACAACCATACATATCACCGGACCGGCGAATGCCGGGCTTGGCGAGAGCTTGCTTTAGAATATAACCATCAGTAGTGTCGATGCCAGTCAATTAAAGGCCCGCTCAACTCTTAAGACAGAGGATTTACCATGAAGACGCGCGCAGCAATTGCCCTTCAAGCGGGCAAACCACTTGAGATTCACGAAGTCGATCTGGCGGGACCGAAAACCGGTGAGGTGCTGGTGGAGATCAAGGCCACCGGCGTTTGCCATACCGACGCATTTACCCTGTCGGGTGACGACCCAGAGGGCGCGTTTCCGGCAATCCTCGGCCACGAAGGCGCGGGTGTCGTGCGTGAAGTCGGCGCCGGTGTATCGTCGGTTTCAGTGGGCGATCATGTGATACCGCTCTATACACCCGAGTGTAGAGCTTGCGAGTTTTGTCTGCATCCCAAGACAAACCTGTGCCAGGCGATACGTGCGACGCAGGGTCAGGGTGTCATGCCCGATGGCTCCAGCCGTTTTTCCCTCGGCGGGGATCCCATTTTGCACTACATGGGGTGTTCGACATTTTCCAACTTTACCGTGTTGCCGGAGATTGCTGTTGCCAAAGTGAGAAGCGATGCCCCGTTTGACAAGATCTGTTACATCGGCTGTGGCGTCACAACTGGTGTTGGTGCCGTGGTCTATCGCGCGCAGGTGCGCCCTGGTTCGCGGGTGGTCGTCTTCGGTTTGGGTGGTATTGGCCTGAATGTTATTCAGGGCGCCCGCATGGTGGGCGCGCGGCAGATTGTCGGGGTGGATATCAATAGCGATAAAAAGCCACTGGCTGAAAAGTTTGGCATGACAGACTTTATCAATCCGGCTGAGACAGAAGATGTGGTTGAAGCCATTCTCGACTTGACCGGCGGTGGTGCCGACTACAGTTTTGAATGTATTGGCAATGTCGAAGTCATGCGTCAGGCGCTGGAATGTTGTCACAAAGGCTGGGGCGAGTCCTATATCATCGGCGTTGCCGGCGCCGGGCAGGAGATCGCCACGCGACCTTTTCAATTGGTTACCGGACGCTCCTGGCACGGGGTGGCTTTTGGTGGCGCCCGCGGTCGCAGCGATGTCCCCACCATCGTCGACTGGTACATGGAGGGCAAAATCAATATCGATGATCTCATCACCCACACCATGCCGCTCGACGAAATCAATACGGCCTTCGACCTGATGCACTCCGGGAAGAGTATCAGATCGGTCGTGGTTTACGACTGAGCAAGAGGGGTCAGCCTTCCTGCGGCTCCATGAGCATGATGGGGATATGCCGCTCGCCGGCGCGGATTTTGTAGTGGGGAAAACCCAGGTAGGTCGCCAGCGCATAACGCCAGATGCGCTCGTATTCCTCGCCTTCGATCTCGCGCGCTCGATAAGTGCGTGTCGCGCCGTCCAGAGTGCACGAGGCTTCGGGGTTTGCTTTCAGGTTGTGGTACCAGGCTGGATTGTGAGCCTGGCCAAAATTAGAAGCGATCAGCGCCAGCGTGCCAGGTTGCTGCTGGTCAAAGATGCACAGCAGGGGGATGGTCCGGGGTAAGCCGGTTTTGGCACCTTTGGTGGTCAACACCACAACGGGCAGACCGGTCAATACGCCGGCCATTGTGGTGCGCCCACCCGACCATTTGAACACCAGACGGTCGAGATGGTGCTGGAAACGCGCGAGAAACCAGGCGCCGGGCTTGCTTGAGGCGATTTTTTGCATGCCCCGCTGTAGTCGCGATATCTTTGGCGTATCCATCGTGTTGCTTGCCTTACCTTTCTTTTCTGTGGTTCTGCGGCCGATTTTTTGTTCATTGTACTGTATGCCCGGACCGCTCTTATACTGGCGCAGATATTCGACAATATGATCGCCGCAGGTGCCTTAGCCTGTGTCGCTGGAACCTGCAATGCACAAAGTACATCCCTTTGACACACTGACGCCGGATTTTCTGATCGCGGCGATAGAAAGCACCGGTGCGGTTTGCGATGGCCGCATGTTTCCGCTTAACAGCTATGAAAACAGGGTTTACCAGATCGGTATCGAGGCAGGTGAACCCATCATAGCCAAATTCTACCGGCCGAATCGCTGGAGCGAGGATCAAATTCGCGAGGAGCACGAATTTTGTTTCGAACTCGTCGAGGCCGAACTGCCGGTTATAGCGCCCTGGAAAAATACGGTTAACGAGAGCCTGTTTTGCTACGGCGATTTCCGCTTTGCTTTGTTTCCGCGCCGCGGTGGTCACGCGCCGGAACTGGAAAGTCTCGATAACCTGTTTGCCATTGGCAGGTTGATGGGGCGTATGCACCTGGTTGGCGCCAGCAAGTCTTTTCGCGCCAGGCCGGTGCTCGATGTTCAGTCCTATGGTCGGGAAAGTGTCGAAACCCTGCTCGAAGGTTTTATCCCAGATTCGTTGCGTGAAGCCTATGAATCATTGGCCAACGATTTACTCAAGGCGATTGATGAAGTTTTTGCTGCCCAGGCCGACACGCCGCTGTTGAGAATCCACGGCGACTGTCACGCCGGTAACATGCTGTGGCGGGATGACACCATGCATTTTGTCGATTTCGACGATGCGCGCACGGGGCCTGCAGTGCAGGACCTGTGGATGCTGTTGTCAGGCGATGCGCGGGAACAGAGCGCGCAATTGTCGGAAATTGTTTCGGGCTACGAGGAGTTCTTTGAATTTCTGCCACGGCAACTGGCGCTGGTGGAGAGCCTGCGCACGCTTCGTATCATGCATTACGTGGCCTGGATCGCGCGGCGCTGGCAGGACCCGGCATTTCCCAGGGCTTTTCCCTGGTTTAACACCGAGCGCTTCTGGGGAGAACATATCCTTACTTTACGTGAACAATTGGCAGCGCTGGCCGAGCCACCGCTGCGCCTGCAGTAATTCGTTTGCACTCCCGCACGCCGATACCGGCGGTGTTGCCGGCGCCGGGTGCTATTCCATCGGCGTCAGCCTGACGACAAGCCCGTCGAGATCATCGGAAACTTTGATCTGGCAGCACAGGCGCGAGGTTTCGGTCAGGTCGTGTGCGGTATCGAGCAGATCCTCTTCATCCTCGCTCAGTTCGCCGGTTTTTTCGAACCAGTCTTCTTCGACAATCACGTGACAAGTGGCGCACGCCAACGCACCTCCACAGGCTGCCAGCATCGGCAGATCCAGTTCCTTGGCGACTTCCATCACGGAGTTACCGGCTTTGGCATCGGTTTCGACGCGCTCGCCGTCAACAGTAATAAATGTAATTCGCGGCATTTATGTCTCCTTGTGGTTGGTTGTATCAAGTTTGAGTTGCAGGAAAACTATTGCGCCTGAGGTGCGGGTACCCCGGTGCTGGTGGAGTGCTCGAAATGTAGCGCCTCATTGGGGTAGACATAGGCGAAAGCGGCGTGAGCGGCCTGGGCCACTTCGGCAAAGCCCGAAAGGATCAGTTTGAGCTTGTGGGGATAGCCGGCGATATCGCCAACTGCAAAAACCCCCGGCAGGTTGGTGGCGCAGGTGGTGGGTTCAACTTGAATAAGGCCATTATGGATATTCAGGCCCCAGTCGTTGATCGGCCCCAGTTTGTTGACGAGGCCAAAAAATGACAGCAGATGGTCCGCTTCCAGCCTGCGTTCCTCACCTTTGAGTGTTTTGACATGCACGGCTGTCAGCTGGTCGTCCTGCCCCTCCAGGTTGGCCAATTGGTAGGGAATGACCAATTCGAGTTTTCCCTGTTCGGCGAGGGCGCGCATCTGATCGACATTTTCGGGTAGGGCGCGAAACTTATCGCGGCGGTGCACGACGTAAATGTGTGCCGCGATGTCCGCCAGCGACAGGGCCCAGTCTACTGCCGAATCTCCTCCACCGGCGATAACGAGTCGCTGGTCGCGAAAAAGCTCCCGATTTTGTACCAGGTAGTGCACGGTTTTGCCCTCGTACTGGCCGATGTTGGCCAAAGGGGGTTTGTTGGGGCCGAAAGCGCCAGCGCCGGCGGCGATAATGACCGCTTTGGCGGTAATAGACATACCCGATGCCGTAGTCAGTTGCCATTGCTGCCCTTGTCTTTCCAGTGCGACAACCTGTTGATCGAGATGAACTTCGGGCTTGAAGGGTTTGATTTGCGCCTCGAGTTTCCGAATCAGATCCTGGGCGTTAATGGCGGGTGCTGCCGGAATATCGTAGATCGGTTTTTCCGGGTATAGCGCTGTGCATTGGCCTCCCGTGGCTGGCAGGGCGTCGATCACGTGGGTCGACATTTTCAACATGCCACACTGAAAGACGCAAAACAGACCGACGGGACCAGCTCCGATCACGGCAACGTCAGTGTTGAAGGACGCTTGGTTGTTCAAAGTGACTCCTTAGCCACCTTTATAGTCGTTAACGGGACTACTTTAATGGTGTGGAATTATTCAAAAACGATGGTTTTATTGCCGTGTATTAACACTCGATCCTCGAGGTGATAGCGCAGGCCGCGGGCCAGGACAATCTTCTCGATATCTTTACCGATGCGAACCATGTCGTCGATGCTGTCGTGGTGGCTGATGCGCGCGACATCCTGATCGATGATTGGCCCTGCATCGAGCTCGTCAGTGACATAGTGGCAGGTAGCGCCGATAAGCTTGACCCCGCGTTCTGCCGCCTGATGGTAGGGTCTGGCGCCGGCAAACGCCGGCAAAAAGCTATGGTGGATATTAATAATCTGGCCCGCGTATTGGGCGCAGATCTTGGGCGGTAAGATCTGCATATACCGCGCGAGCACGATGACATCCGGGGAGATTTCCTCAAATAGCTTGCCGACGGCCCGAAAGTGGTCTTTTTTGTCGCCCGAGGGGATGTGATGAAAAGGCAGGCCGTGCCATTCGACGTAGCCGCGTAATTCATCGTGGTTGCAAATAACTGCCGGTATCTCAAACGTCATCTCTTTACTGCGCCAGCGATAAAGGATGTCTGACAGGCAGTGTGCCTGTTTGCTGGCCATCAGCAGCACGCGATATGGGATGTCGGTATCGCGCACGCGCCACTCCATGGAAAAATCAGCTGCGATGGCTGAAAAGCGCCGGCGAAACTCGTCGATATCGTAAGGCAGGGTAGAAGCATCGATGACCTGGCGGGTGAAAAACCAGCTCGTGTCCGGATCCAGGTAGTGATTGGCTTCGCTGATCAGGCCGCCTTCGCCGGCAATAAAATTACTTACAGCAGCGACGATACCGACTTTGTCCGGACAACTGATAATAAGGCGATAACTGCGGGTGGCCATGGATAAAACCCTAAAAAACTCGTGGCTATTTTAACCGTGAATGCCTTCAGGAATACAGATGCCTTTCGCAGTTTGTCGTATTGGCCCATCGCAAAGATGGTGCCAAGTCGGAGTAAATCCCGCTCGTGCCTGACTGTTCTTTCCGATCGGGCCGGGATGCTCTCGAAATTGCAAATAAATCTTTAGTGATTTGTGTCAATGACGCGAACAGAAGCCGGGTAAGACAATAGTCGGGATCGTGCAAGAGGACTTTCAACGTGATTAAAGAAGTGTACGGTAATATCTTATGGAGTAAGTCGGATGCGATTGTTCAGGGCATAGCGCCAAACGAGGATTTTTCTCGGGGACTCGCGGCATCGATCAAGGAAGAGTGGCCCGCGATCGCTTCAGACTTTGACGATTGTTGCTGCCAGGGGTCGATGACTTTAGGTGATATCTGGGCCTGGGATAATCAGCACGGCCTGGACGTCGTCAACCTGGTCATACATGGTGAGGCTAACCAGGCCTCTGTCGCCAGCGTCGATAAAGCACTTTCCGCCCTGGCTGATCTGGTTGCCCAGCGTGGTATAAAAAGTTTGGCCGTGCCAAAAATCGGGACTGACGTTGGTGGCCTGGACTGGCGAGAGGTCAAGCCCTTAATCGAGAAACACCTCGGCCAGCTCAATATTCCGATCTACCTCTACACCATTTTTCACAAGGCTATCGCCGCGGTCGAAGAGTAGCGGTATGTTGCCGGTGTCACCAATGGGCTGATCAATCTCCGGTATTATGTCGAACCGTTAACCCCTCGAGCAAAACAGGCTTGAGGGCGGCTTGCATTTGTGGCTTGCTGCGCATTCGGCTTGTTGTTAGAGATGATTCACGTGCGTTTACGGTTTACCCCGGCTTTTGCAGTATTGATGTGTGCTCTGCTGGTTTCCGGCCCGCTGTTGGCTGAAATATACAAATGGGTGGATGACCAGGGGCGTACGCGCTATTCCGACAAGATGCCGCCGCAAACTGCTGCCCGGACTCGCGTCGAAACTATTGATACGGGCGGTCCGGTGAATACGGTCGAGGGTCAAGATGTATCGGTTGCTGAATTCTTGTCCAAGGCGGAAGCAGCGGAAAAAAAACGGGCCGCCGCCAGAACAAAACGCGTCGTCATGTACAGTACCGTCTGGTGTGGCGTGTGCAAAAAGGCACGTCGGTATTTTCGTGCCAACGATATTCCTTTCAAAGAATACGATGTGGAAACAAGCGAACGTGGGCGGAAGGACTATGCCCGGTTAAACGGCCGCGGTGTGCCTATTGTCCTGGTCGGCAAATATCGCATGGACGGCTTTAATCCCGGTCGCTTTCAGCAGGTCTATCGACAGGCAGGCAACTGAACAGGAATCGGACCAACCGTACTCTTTCCGGCAGCCACAGGTATATCTGGCGAGAGTAGTCTGCCGCCGGTCGGGTACCGCAACGGGTTCCATGTCGAGGGTAAACCGAGTGCTCGCTAGAAACCCAGAAAATGCGTGAAGCTGTCTACCGGTTCGCGCCCAGGCTTGACCTGGTTGGCGGCAGCGTTCTCGTCGATGTGCCCCAGCGCCATTCCGTTGTAAATATAGTATTCCTCGGGAATGTCCAGGACTTCGTGAATAGCCGGTCGAACGTCCTGCCAGAATCCCTGGGCGCAAGTATGCAGGCCGAATTCTCTGGCCGCCAGCATCACGTTGGCCATGAGAATGCCCAGGTCTCCCAGTTGTCCAGGCATCAGGCAGCGATGAATAGAGAAAATCAGGCCGACCGGTGCATCAAAAAAATAGAAATTCCGCAGTAGTTGTTGGGCCCTGGCCGCCTTGTCTTTTCGGTCGATACCCAGAGCGGTATACAGGGCCATGCCACAGGCGAAGCGCCGGGATTTATAGGGTTTGACGAAATGCTCCGGCGCCGATTGATATTCAGACCGGGTTGCACCAATGGGGTGTTTTTCGGCATAGGACAGCGCTTTTTCGATCAGCTGCCGGCGTGTGTCGCCGGCGACGGCATGTATCTGCCAGGGCTGCATATTACTGCCGGAAGGTGCCTGACTGGCCAGCTCGATAATTTCGCGAACGACGCCGCGGGGCACCGGGGTGTCCAAGAACGCGCGCGCAGAAATGCGCGTCGATAGCGCTTCAAGTAATTCCAAGGGTCAGTTCCGGGTTTCGCTACTGAGTGTCTCCACGCCATTTGCGTGTGCTGACAGCAGCAGGTCGGCGGGGCGTAGTGCAAATAAGCCGTTGCAGACCACGCCGGTAATGTTATTGAGCTTTTCCTCCAATGCGCGTGGTGAACCGATGGGATGCAAGCCGTGAATATCGAGTATGACATTGCCGTTGTCCGTGACAAAGTTTTCTCGGTAGACAGGTTCGCCGCCCAGTTTGATAAGCTGCCTGGCGACATAACCGCGTGCCATCGGTATGACCTCGATCGGTAGCGGAAAACGACCGAGATGATCCACGCGTTTGCCGGCGTCGACGATACAGACGAAGCTACCGGCGGCGGCGGCCAGTATTTTTTCCCGGGTTAGCGCGCCGCCGCCGCCTTTAATGAGTTCCAGGTGAGGGTTGGCTTCGTCTGCCCCGTCCACGTATATCTGTACGTCGCGGACACTGTTGAGATCTTCGACGGGAATGCCATGACCGCGCAGACGCTCTGCGGTAGCTTCCGAGCTGGCTACAGTCCCTGCGATTCGCCCTTTGTGTTGCGCCAGCAGGTCGATGAAGTAATTGCAGGTAGAGCCGGTTCCGACGCCCAGGTAGCTGTCGAAATCCAGCTTTTTCAAGACGTGATCCACAGCGGCTTGTGCCGCGGCCTGTTTCTGTTGATCCTGAGTCATGACTGCACCTTCGCCAGTACATTTACATCGCCG
>DJFY01000106.1:21940-24521 GCA_002431545.1 Cellvibrionales bacterium UBA5860
ACGACTGCTAGCCTTATCGGCCGGCAGCACATAACATGCGCGTTTTGTCCAATGAAGGATTGGCTTCCAAGTCGCTCTTTATGTTCGATGCACTCGTAAAACGTATTCTCGATGCCCGGATTTACGATCTGGCCGCGCAAACGCCGATCGACGAGGCGCCCCTTCTATCGGCGCGGGTGAACAACCGCGTATTACTCAAGCGTGAAGATTTGCAGCCGGTGTTTTCCTTCAAGTTGCGTGGCGCTTACAACAAAATGTTGCAATTAACCGAGGCAGAACGAGCAAGGGGTGTGATCGCTGCTTCGGCCGGCAATCATGCTCAGGGACTTGCAGTGGCAGCCCGCAAGCTTGGCGTTAAGGCGACAATCGTCATGCCGCGCACAACACCGCAAATCAAGATTGAGGCTGTTCGCTCGCATGGTGCGAAGGTGGTTTTGTATGGTGACACCTATGACGATGCCTCGGCGCGCGCCAAAAAAATGGTTGCCGACAAGGCGCTGGTATACGTGCATCCCTTTGACGACCTGGACGTCATTGCCGGTCAGGGCACGATTGGAGTCGAGATCCTGCGTCAGCTCCCCGGGATCCTCGATGCGATTTTTATCCCCGTTGGGGGTGGTGGTTTGTGTGCCGGGATCGCGGCCTATGTTAAGTATGTGCGTCCGGAGACCAAAATTATCGCCGTCGAGTCCGACGATGCCGCCTGTCTAGCGGCAGCGATGGCAACCGGGCGGCGTGTCCGGCTGAAAGAGGTCGGTATTTTTGCCGATGGCACCGCGGTGGCGCAGGTCGGTAAAGAAACGTTTCGGGTATTGCGCAAAACGGTCGACGCAGTCATCACGGTGAGCACGGATGAAATTTGCGCCGCCATCAAGGATATTTTTGAAGATACTAGATCGATCTGCGAACCGGCGGGCGCGCTGGGTGTCGCCGGTTTAAAAAAATATGTTGGGCAAACGGCTTGCCAGGGACAGACTTTTGTCGCGATAGACAGCGGTGCCAATATCAATTTTGATCGACTCCGTTATATTTCAGAGCGTACGGAAATCGGGGAAAAACGCGAGGCTGTACTTGCCGTCACTATCCCGGAAAAGCCCGGTAGTTTCAGAGATTTTTGTGCGGCTTTGAGTCGGCGTTCGGTCACGGAGTTTAACTATCGCTACGCCGATGCCAGCGAAGCGCACATCTTCGTCGGTATTCAGGTGGTATCGGATGCCGACCGCAGCGACCTTGCGCGAGAACTCGAAGCGCGCGGTTACGCGGTGGCCGATATGACAGATAACGAGATGGCGAAACTGCATATTCGACACATGGTCGGTGGCCGGGCGCCATGCATCCACGACGAAGTAGTATACCGGTTCGAGTTCCCCGAGCGTCCCGGTGCGCTGTCAAGCTTTCTCGGCAAACTGGGAAGCCGGTGGAATATCTCGATGTTTCACTACCGTAATCACGGGTCCGCTGCCGGCCGTGTGCTCGTTGGATTGCAGGTGCCGGTGGAGCAGCGTTCGGTCATTCCGGGATTTCTGGATTCGCTGGCCTATCCTTACCGCGAGGAGACGCAGAATTCCGCCTACCAGTTTTTTCTGAGTTAAGCTGCGGCAAGATTAATCAGGAGTACAGCGCTTCGCGGGTTCGGGCCGAAACGGGATTGTCGGACAAGGAGCGTCACGCTTTTGTGCCACAACTCTTCTGCTCTAAGTCCTTCAGCATAAATGTAAGGTCCAAAACACCTGCGTTATGGCCGCTGTGATGTTGCTCAGTGGCCTTGCAGTTCGCCCAGATGTCGAATTTGTACCGCGTCGATACCCTGGCCGCTGAGGGTGTCGGAGATGACGACGATTTTGTCGTCCGGTTTGAATTCAGCCCGCGTCAGCATTACCCGTGCCGCCTCGGCGAGAATCTTGTCGGGATTTTCGTCATAGCCAATGGTGAAACTCAATACGTTTCGGTTAAGGATCAATTGGCGTCGCACTTTTTCGTCAAAAGTAAAGGCGCATATTACGGGTGTCTGCGGATGGCAGTTGGTGATGAAATTGGCCATGCGACCGGTCTTGGTTGGCACGACGATGGCCCGTGCACCGATTGACTCGGCCAGTTTAACGGCAGCCGCTGAAATTTCCTGTTTGTCACTGTCGAGAATCAGGCCCTCGGTAAACAGGAGACCGCGGCTTTTTTCGATAGAGCGAGCGATTCGGTCGAGCATCTCGACACAGCGTGCCGGATGTTTGCCTATCGTGGTTTCCGCCGACAACATGATGGCATCCGCTTCTTCATAGACGGCGTTGGCGACGTCGGTAACCTCGGCACGGGTGGGTAGCGGGTTTTCGATCATCGATTCCAGCATGTGAGTGGCGACGATCACGCGACGGCCATGCACTGCGCAGAGCCTGATCAGGCGTCTTTGTACGCGTGGCAGGGCCTCGATGGGGATTTCCACGCCCAGGTCGCCGCGTGCCACCATAATGCCGTCAGCGGCTTTTATAATGTCTTCGACGTTGGTAAGGCCCTCCTGATCCTCGATTTTGGCGATTATCCTGGTATTGGCCTGATTTGAAGTTAAAATCTGTCTAAGTTCGTCGAT
>DJFY01000106.1:24768-32751 GCA_002431545.1 Cellvibrionales bacterium UBA5860
TCGCCACTATCGCGGACGAAAGAAAGCGCTATGAAGTCTACCTCGTTGGCAATGGCGAAATCGATGTCTTTTTTATCTTTCTCGGTAATAGACGGCAGATTTACACGTATTCCCGGCAAATTCACGTGTTTTTTGCTCTTGAGTACACCGCCGTCGAGAACCTTGCATTTCATCGTCTGTTGGTGTTTTTCCAGCACTTCAAGGTTGATCAGACCATTATCGACGGTAATTTTATCGCCAATGTTGACGTCGTTGACCAGGTCGGCATAGTTGATTTGTATCGAGCCCGCTTCCACGTCTGAGGTGCCGCGGGCCACCACGGAAATCACATCGCCCGTGTTCAGGTTGAGATCGTTGTTGAGATCCCCGGTGCGGATTTCCGGACCCTGGGTGTCGACGAGTATCGCCACGGGGTGATCGATCCTGCGATTCAGCATCTGAATATTCTCGATCACCGAACGGTGAAAGTCGTGATCCCCGTGAGACATATTCAGCCGCGCGACGTTCATGCCCTGCCGGGCGAGCTGTTCCAGCATTGTCGGCGAGCTGGTTGCGGGCCCGATGGTGCAAATGATTTTGGTTTTTCTCATTACTTCCCCTAGTTTGTTGGCGAGCGCTCAAAGCGGATCAGCGCTTTTTCGGTAACCACGGCGTCCATACCTACGTCCCAGGGCGAGGGTGTCAGCGATGGCACTTCCTGGCTGCTATAGGCGAGTCCGATCAACCGGGGGCGCCGGCGTGTTCGCTGTCGAAGGGAGGCGAGTGTCCGATCGTAGTAACCGCCTCCCATGCCCAGGCGGTTGCCTTCTCGATCAAAGGCGACGAGCGGTAAAAAAATAATATCCAGGGTCCAGGGGTCGGCGATATTGCCGGGCTTTAGTCGCGGCTCGGCAATGCCAAAGCGGTTTCGGCGCATGCGCTCCTGGCCTCGGTAGCGAACAAAGTGCAAGTGGCCCCGGCGCAGCGGCTGCAAAACCGGCAGGTAGCAGGCGACCTTGCGTTGCAGGGCGTCCTGTAGGAGATCGCCGGGGTCGATTTCGCCGTCATTGGCCATGTATAGCGCTACGCGGTCGGCGCGTAAAAGATACTGATCTCGGCTCAGGTGACTCAGAATCTGGCGACTGGCGTTTCGCGCGTGCGCCGGCGATAACTTGCGTCGTCTCTGGCGCATGCTGCGCCGCAATTGCCGCTTGGAATAACTGTTCATATCAATCGGCGAACCTCCCGCCACAGAATATGGGAAACACAAGACATATGCGAGACACTGAATTATAAAACTACGACATGCTGTGTCGCGGGGAAAATGGAGGCGCTAAAACCGATTGCAAGTCCCACGGTTGCGTTCCGTGGGTCTACGGAAGCGGCACAGTCGCTGCGGCAGACGTCTGGCAGAAGGGGGCGGCCTGTTACAACAGGTCCCGGAGGTGCCGCCGTCAATGTGGCCTTGAACCCGATGGTTCAAGGTGGGGATCGCACAGGCGCCTTAGGCTTTCCGGCTCGCGGACATGCACACTGTCGTCTGCTCTGAACCCCGAGGGTACTTTATCGGCTCAAGGACTTCGTGACTAGCAAACACCCCAGGAGGCTCGATTATAGCGCACCTCTATGAAGATATTAGCGGCATTTGCCGGGCCGGTCTCAGACGCTTGGGTGGTTTAGTTCCTCGAGTGCCTTGCTGAGCTTGCGATCCAGTCGGGCCAGGCCGCGTTTAGAGGATTCGTTGGTTTCTGCGCGATTTTCGGCTTTGAACAGATCGTAGGAGAGATTGAGCGCGGTCATAATGGCGATGCGTTCGAGGCCGATTACGCTGCCTGACTTACGAATTTCGCGCATGCGTTGATCGACCACCAGGGCCGATTGCTGCAGTGCAGCGACTTCATCGGGCGGGCATTGAACCTGGTACTCTTTATCTAGAATTCGTACGGGTATGGTTTGCGGGGCTTCCTGGCTCAATGGCTTAACCTTCCGGGTTCAGCGTTTTTAGGCGAGTGATCATGCGCTCGATACGTGTGCGTGCCTGCTCGTTTTTTTCCAGCAGCTTGCCGCGTTCGCTGATCCATTCGGACTCGCGATCGCGCAGACCGGCGTTTTCTTTCTGCAGTTTATTGCTCAATTCCACCAGCTGGTCAATTTTCTGTTCCAGGGCGTCCATTGTATCGGTGGGCATAGTATTCGCACGCACGCTACTTATGAGCAGCCTATATTATGGCGCCCTGTTGGCTTGGTCAACATTGTTAATCTGGTTTCGAGGATTGGTTCCGCTTTGTTTCCGGGCAGCGTAATCGCCGTCGACCAGCGATTTACCCGTGTCGTGAACAGTGGTCGCGATGTTAGGATAGGCTATGAAGGAGACATTTTAATTGATTTATTTTGAAACGCTGGATCACAGTCTGATGCTTGCCGGCCTCGACGTCGATCCGGCCGAGCTGCAGGGCGGACTCGCCGGTTTGGTGTCGGGCGGGCGGCGCTTGCAGGCAGATGAGATGCCGGCGTTTTTTGCCCAGTTAACCGAATTGCCCGCCGATCAGTTCGTCCCTGTACAGGATGTGCTGACAGCACTGCAGGAGCAGACCCTCGAGCAGCTTAATACCAGCGAAGCGTTGCTGGAGCTTATGTTGCCGGACGATGACGAACCCCTGTCGGTCCGAGTGCTTGGCGTATGCCATTGGTGTCGGAGTTATCTCGCCGGCCTGGGGCACTCTGGCTTGTCGGGCGAAACGGCGCTGGCACCCGATGTCTCCGAAGCCATGCGGGATCTCGCGACCATCGCGCTGGTCGATCCGGACGGGGAGGGTCGGGATGACGATGAAGCCAGTTACGCGGAACTGGTCGAGTTTATTCGCGTGGCAGTGTCCCTGATACACACTGAGCTCCACCATTTAATGCATGGATCCGATCGGGTCCGACACTAGGGCAAGAGTATTTGATGATAACCGAGAAAGAATTTGCGCGCCGGCGGCGGGATCTAATGGCGATGATGGAAGAGGACAGTATTGCCATCATCACCGCGTCACCGGAAAAGCCCCGCAGCCGGGACACCTATTATCCCTACCGGCAGGACAGCGACTTTTATTATTTATGCGGCTTTCCCGAGCCCGAGGCGGTTCTAGTGCTGATTCCGGGTCGTGCCCACGGGCAGTTTGTCATTTTCTGTCGGGATCGGGATCCGGCGCGGGAAATCTGGGATGGTTATCGTGCCGGACCGGAGGGTGCCTGCGAACAATATGGTGCCGATGACGCGTTTCCGATCTCCGACATCGACGATATCCTGCCTGGCCTGCTCGAGGGCAAGGCACGAGTTTATTATGCGGTCGGCAAGGACAGGGATTTCGATCAGCACCTGATGGCGTGGGTAAATGATATTCGTGGTCGTGCGCGCGCCGGTGCGGTGCCCCCGGGCGAGTTTATCGATCTGGATCATCTGCTGCACGAAATGCGTCTCTTCAAGAAGCCCGCCGAACTCAGGATCATGCGCAAAGCCGCCAAGATTTCCGCCGAGGCCCATTGCCGGGCGATGCAGGCGGTCGAGCCGGGAATGTACGAATATCAGTTGCAGGCAGAACTCGAGCATCATTTTGCACGCGCTGGCGCACATTTTCCTGCCTACTCATCCATTGTCGGCGGTGGCGGCAACGCCTGTATCCTCCACTACATCAGCAACGACTGTCCCCTGCAGGATGGCGACCTGGTATTGATTGACGCCGGTTGTGAATACGAGCACTACGCGGCGGATATTACCCGCACGTTTCCCGTCAATGGAGGCTTCACTCAGGAGCAGAAGGCTATTTACGACCTGGTGCTGACGGCGCAGCTCGAAGCTATCGATGCGGTTCAGGCCGGGCGCCACTGGGACGAACCCCATAAGGTGACGGTAGAAGTCATTACGGCCGGCCTGGTGGAACTGGGTATCCTCAAAGGCAAGGTGTCCGAGTTGATTGAGAAGGGCGCTTATACTGAATACTACATGCACCGTGCCGGTCACTGGCTGGGTATGGATGTACACGATGTCGGCGATTACAAGGTCGATAATGAATGGCGTCTGCTGGAGCCGGGCATGGTGATGACGGTAGAGCCGGGCATTTACATTTCGCCCCATGACCGTAAAGCGGCAAAAAAATGGCGCGGCATTGGCGTGCGTATAGAAGACGATGTGGCGATTACCCGTAAGGGTACGGAGGTGCTGACAGCCGGTGTGCCCAAGACGGTGACCGATGTCGAAGCGCTAATGGCGGATCGGGGTTAGCGTGGGTATTCGAGGGTGCGTAAGCGGTGACGATGCCAGCTGAAACCAGGCGGGCGGATATCGCTATTCTGGGTGACGGGCTCACCGCGCGTTGCCTGGCGCTGCTATTGAACAGGTATTTGCCGGGCTGTCGGCTTGAACGGCTGCACCCGGTGCCAAAAGCGGCTGTCGATGCAACGTCGCACCGGGCCATCGCGTTGTCCGAAGGCAGTCGCCGCATTCTCGTCGAGCTGGGCGTGTGGCCCCGGATAGAGCAAGCCGCGGCTGCGATCGTCGAAATCGACGTCTCCGATCGTGGCCACCCCGGCAGTGTGAGGATGAAAGCCGCCGAACAGAACCTGGCCAGTTACGGCCATGTTATCGAATACCGCGATTTAACCTCTTTAATTGCCGACGAGTTACAGGAGCGCGTGACAGCCAGTCCAAAGCAGGTCGACTATCAGCAACTGCGGTTACGGCCGGTCAGGGGCGGCATGCAGATATCCGCGGGTCAGTTCCAGGTGGAAGCGCAGCTGGTTCTGGTGGCGGATGGTGCTTTGAGGCAAGCCCTGCAAGCCCTGGGCTTTGGCTTCCTCGAAAAAGATTACGACCAAACTGCGCTGACGGCGGAACTTATACTTTCCGAAGCACATGGCGGACTCGCTTTCGAGCGCTTTACTGGCACCGGTCCGGTGGCTTTGCTGCCGCTCAAACCCGGGGGCGGGCGGTCGCGCGCTTCGCTAGTGTGGACATTACCGCCGGCGCGTGCGGAGGAACTATTCGCGTTGCCGGAACAGCATTTTATAGCGGAGCTCAACGGCGTACTGGGTGGGCGTTCGGTTGCGGTTGCCAAAGTACGGCACCGGAAATTGATATCCCTGTCCCGCGTCCTTGCCAGCGAACAGTGGCGCCGGCATGTGATTCTGTTGGGATCGGTAGCACATAGTCTGCACCCGGTGGCGGGTCAGGGTTTCAATCTGACGCTGCGCGATATCGAAACGCTCGCCAAATTGCTGGCACAGGCGCGCGCGCGCGAAGAGAACCTCGGAGATTTAGCCCTGCTCGAAAGTTATGGTCGACAGCGTAGCGTCGACCAACGGCGTGTCGTGGCCTTCAGCGACAATCTTCCCCGTCTCTTTGCCAATGGGAATCCGCTGGTGGCGGCAGGCAGAAACCTGGGCTTGCTGGCTCTCGATGCGGTACCTCCCCTGCGCCATGCCTTCGCCCGTTTCGGCGCCGGTTTGCATAAACCCGGTGTGCGCGCAAGATGATTCAGTTCGAGGTGGTGAAACATAGATGGGCGGTGAAGGCGAAAAGGGCAGTGGAAAATTAGATGGCAGACAAATTAGGCGGCGAACAAAGTGAAAGTTCGCGTGAATGCTTCGATGTCGTGATAGCCGGTGCCGGTATCGTTGGCTCGGCTCTGGCTCTGGCGTTGGCCAGTCTCGAGGCAGAACGGCCGCTGCGCATAGCCTTGGTGGAGCCGCGGGCGCCCGAGCCCTGGTCGCCAGACATTTTCGGGCGTCGGGTTGTTGCCCTGAACGAGTCGTCGCGTTTGCTTCTGGAGGAGATCGGTGTTTGGCCGTCAGTTATCGAGCGCCGCGCGTGTCCCTACAAAAAAATGAAAGTACGCGATCGCGAGGGCATTGGCGCCATCGATTTTGACTGCGCAGAGTCCGGGTTGAGCGAACTCGGCTACATCGTAGAAAGTGCGCTGATTGTCGACAGTCTCTCTACCGCAATAGCCGATAACAGTGCAGTTACCCGCTATCAGCCCAACGAGATTGTCGATATTGACGAAAGCCGCTCTGACCGTATTGGTGTCGAGCTGTCAGACAGATGTCTTACCGCTTCGCTGCTGGTGGCGGCCGACGGCGCTCGCTCGCCGACACGGGCACTCTGCGGATTTAAAGTCCGCGAATGGGATTATGGCCACAGCGCGATTGTGGCCACTGTCAGCGGCGAGAAGCCTCACGATTTCACCGCCTGGCAATGGTTTTCGCCGGCTGGCCCGCTGGCCTTCCTGCCCCTGCGGGGCGCGGACGGCGATTGTCATTCCGTGTCCATTGTGTGGTCGCAGAAGACCGCGCAAAGTGAGATGCTGATGGCCGACAGCGACGAGGCGTTTTGTCGGGCCCTGGGTATCGCCAGCGAGCACGTGCTGGGTGACATACGCCAGGTTTCCGCGCGCGCTGTTTTTCCCCTGCGCCAATGCCATGCGACGGATTACGTCAAGTCGTCAGTCGCGTTGGTCGGAGATGCGGCACATACGATCCACCCACTGGCCGGGCTCGGTGTCAATCTCGGGCTGAGTGATGTGCAAACCCTGGCAGAAGAAATCGGCCAGGCGCCAACGACTGGGGAAATTGGCAGCAAATTTCTACTACATCGCTATCAGCGGCGACGCAAACCGGAAAATCTCGCTGTGATGGCGGCGATGGAAGGCTTTAAGCGCCTGTTTGAGCGCGAGGAATTACCGCTCAAGTGGCTGCGTAATTTCGGTATGCGCCAGGTTGATGGCCTGGCGCCACTCAAACAGTTAATCGTGCGCCAGGCCACCGGTGGCCACAGCCATTGACGAGTCAATTATGTGATTCTGTGTCGATAACTCGATATCTTTTACTTTGCTTATCCTCCCGACTATCGCCTGTACGTTTGCCGCCACGTTTTTTAGGCGGGAACGAGTAAGCAGGCCATTCATTCTTATCTGCTTTGTCGCGAGCAGTCTCGCGTGTCGCTGTACCCGGAATCCGACGGCCGACATGGTTCGACGCTGTTGCCGACGCGGTTTAGAATGCACGCCGTGAACACCTCGATGCCGCCTTTGTTGTGCACTCCTCTCCATACCGAACACCAGCGCCTGGGCGCAAAGATGGTCGGATTTAACGGCTGGGAAATGCCACTACATTACGGCTCGCAAATTGCCGAGCATCATCGGGTGCGCCAGCACTGTGCCATGTTTGATGTCAGCCACATGACCGTGGTCGATATTGCGGGTGCCGGCGGACGGGAATTTTTACGCTACCTGCTGGCCAACGATGTGGCGCGTCTGCAGGGCAAGCGGCAGGCCTTGTACAGCGCCATGCTCAACGAACACGGCGGCATTATTGATGACTTGATGGCCTATGCTCTGCCGAATGGTTATCGGCTGGTCGTCAATTGCGCCACCCGCGACAAGGATCTGAGCTGGATTGAATTACAGGCGCGCAAGTTTGATGTGACCGTCGCCGAGCGTCAGGACCTGGCTATCATTGCAGTGCAGGGACCAGAGGCGATAAGTGCCGTGTGTAAAGTCGTTACAGCGAATCTGGCGTCGCGGATAGCGGCCCTGGTCAGGTTCGGTGCGTTGCTCGATGGCGATGTTTACTGGGCGCGCACGGGCTACACCGGTGAGGACGGCGTGGAAATTATCCTGCCAGGCAAGGACGCCGCGGCACTGTGGCGGCAGCTCAGCGATGCCGGAGTGACCCCGGCAGGACTGGGCGCGCGCGACACGCTGCGCCTGGAGGCTGGCCTGAACCTGTATGGACAGGATATGGACGAGCGTGTCTTGCCACTGGAAGCAAATATGGCCTGGACTATCGCCTGGCAGCCAACGGAACGGGATTTTATCGGGCGCCGGGCTCTTGAGACCGCGCGCGAACACGGCGTGTCATCGAAGTTGGTAGGCGTAGCGTTGCTCGGGCGCGGTGTCCTGCGGGCTGGACAGCCTCTGTACTTTTCCGGGGGCAAGTCCGGAGGAGAGCAGAAGCAGGTGGGGG
>DJFY01000135.1:0-2312 GCA_002431545.1 Cellvibrionales bacterium UBA5860
GCCACGCAAGACATTGCGCATGGCATCAGCCACAGACGAGAAAGCATCTCCATGGGGCTTGGCCTGGCTGAGGTCGCAAATATCGTCGAAACGGGCGGCCAGGTCATCGGGGGAAGGTGGCGCGTCAGCGCCGAAATAGACGCCGGCGCCCTCGACGATGCCGATTTTCGAATAATAGCCGGCACCGGTGGAAATGATATCTCCAGAACCGGTGTGAGCTTCCGAGGCCAGCAGGGCGACAATCGAGGTGACAAACTCGGGCTTTAACAACGGGCCGGTTTTGTCGTCCATGGCGTCCTTGGACATGCGGGTCATGGCCATCGGCGCAATGGCGTTGACGGTGATGCCGCGCTTGCGGCCTTCCAGCACCAGGGAATTCATCAGGCCCACCAGGGCGATTTTGGCGGCGGCATAGTTGCTCAGCCCGTGGCCGCCATAGAGGCCCGCCGCCGAGGTGGTCATGATGACGCGGCCATATTCCTGATCCAGCATGTGCTGCCAGGCGGCCTGGGTGCAGTGCACTGCACCCATCAGGTGCACGTCGAGCACCGCGCGGAATTCTTCCATGGTCATTTTGCGGAAGCTGTTTTCGATATTGTTGCCCGCGTTATTGATCAGGATATCCACTCGGCCGAACTCATCCAGCGCGGTCTGGATGATGGCGCGACCGCCTTCCAGTGAAGCCACCGAGTCGTAATTGGCGACCGCTGTACCCCCGGCGGTTTTGATCTCTGCCACCACCTCATCGGCAGCACTGGTGCCACTGCCTTTGCCCTGAACGTCGCCGCCCAGATCATTCACGACCAACTTCGCGCCGCGGCTGGCGAGAAACAGCGCGTGACTGCGGCCGAGTCCGGCACCGCCGCCGGTTACCACCGCGACCCGGTCTTCGTAATTAATTGCCATGGGAGTTCTCCTTTAGTGGGTTTTAAATAGATTTGAGTCTTTGGAAGTGGATTATCCACTAAACTGCTTCTAAGGCTATGTATAAAGCTAATAACCGCTACCACGAAAATTCAAAAGCCCGCAGGGCTTTTTACGCTTCTTGATCGTGTACCGTAGATTTTGGTTCCTGCTGTGCCGAGCGCACAATTTAACATCGCTTGTTGTGTGGCAGCGTTCAATCGGCAAATTTTTGCGAGTGTGGTGTTTTTCTTGGTGTCACCAATTGAAAAGGTAATAAGGAATTGAAAATAAAAGTAAAAAAGCTTGTTTGCCAAAGGGTGTGAGTGAGGAAACCCTGACGTCTTGCGTAAGGAATGAGGCAGGGCGCAATTGCTTGGCGAAATCCACTCCGACGAAATTCTGCTGGAACAATTCATGAAGCTAATGGGCGTGACTGCGCACCGAATGGCGGCCGAGATCGACGAGTTGGCTTCCATCAGCAGGGGTGCTGACAAGGCAGGGCCGGAAGTACTGAGGGCCGAGATTGATGCCTTGGCAAGGTGGGCGGACAGCCTTCGGTGGCGCCAAAAAGCGCTGTGAAATTGCCTTGACCGAGCCCTGCTGCGCAAACCCGTTCCGGGGTTCGAAGACCTGCCGCTGTACCTACTGGCCGGCTAAAACATCCGCGAGATTCTGACCGTGGTTGGCTCCCTGGCTCTACCAGATTGTAGGGTCGCTCTGCCGCCAGCATCACCTTTCACGGCATCGCGATGCGCCCGGCGGGGATCGGTGCGTGGTCGAGCGAGAGCAGTTTCAGCTGTTTCCCGTAGCGCAGCAGCCCGCCGAGGTGCTGTTGCTCCACCTGTTTCAGTGGGCGTGTGTAGACGCTCGATTCCGCGCCCACCGCCGATACGGTTTCCCTGGCCGCTTTGAGCAGCGCCCCCTGTACCGCTACAAGGTCCGGATGGCGCGTGACCACCAGATCGGTGCGTTGCTCGCCCTTGGCGGTGCGGGCCACCATCTCGTACACCTCACCGGTATGGCCCGCCACGGTCTCCTGCCAGCCGAGTGGGTGCAGGCTGATATCGGTTGGCATGTCGGCGGTGGCGTCGCCAAGCACGCTGGCAAGGAAGGTGTCTGCGCCGAAGGCCTTGATCTGGCGCGAGACTATGTCGACATCGATGAGATATCCCTGCGCCACGGCGTAGAGGCGGCCATCAAGCATCAATTGATAGTTCTGCGAGTCCGTGCCGATGCGAAAGTTGGCGGCGTCGCGGTACTCGACGCGCAGTTGGTTGCCGTCCATCATGGCGTAGACCACCGTGATGTCCGCAGTGGCGGGCAGCGCCATCGTTATAGCGGCGGCAAACAGTATCGAGCGGAACATCGATTTTATCTCCTGGAGATTAATGGATTAATGGATTAAT
>DJFY01000135.1:2573-12790 GCA_002431545.1 Cellvibrionales bacterium UBA5860
TTAATGGATTAATGGATTAATGGTGTCAGTGTCAATTATTTTCCTAGCTCGGTCGGCCCACAGCTGAGACTAAGCCGATATGGGTGGAATTTACGCAGAACTTCACCCCGCACGAGAACCGTACCAGGATCAAACGACGGTGCGGGGCAAACTTGGCATGGTCTGACGACACGCCACAACCCGGACTATCAAATATTGTATTGTCATTTCCCGGCAAACCAGCCCTGCAAAAACTCGATGCAGCTTAGCAGTTTGGGCTGCACGAATCGCCGGTTGGGGTAAAGGGCATAGAGAGTGAGTTCCGGGCGTTCAGTCCTTGGCAAGATTTCTTTTAACTTGCCATTTTGGAGGCCTTCTCTGGCGACAAAACTTGGCAAGAACCCGATACCCAGCCCGTCTTCAATCACCTGGCGCATAAACAGGGTGCTGTTGACCTTGAGTGTGCCAGCAATGGTGACGCCTTCATTCAATGGCCAGTGATTACCACCTCGGAAATAACTGTAGACAAAACAGTTATGGCGTTTCAGATCGGCTACCTTGCTGATTCTGGTATGCGTGGCCAGATAATCTGGGGATGCACAGACCTGGTACTGGAATCGGGTGAGGGGTTTGCCGATGTAGCTCGAATCGAAACGTTGACTGGATGCCCTGAAGCCCAGGTCGAAACCGTGTTCGATCAGGTCGAGACTTTCGTCGCCCAGGTGGATATCTAATTCGACATCCGGAAAGGCTTTCATGTATGCGGAAAACATGCGTGACAGGTCGGTTATCCCCAGTGCCATAGGGGCGTTGATGCGCAATTTGCCCTTCGGGTTTGACTGCATATGTTGGACGTAAGCATCGGCGTCATCCATGCTGATGAGCAGCTCGCGGCAGCGTTGCAGGTAACCCTCGCCAATAGGGGTCAACTGCTGTCCACGCGTGGAGCGGTGCAACAGTCGCACGCCCAGCGCTTCTTCCAGGCGGCGAATTTCCTTGCTGATCATGGAGGTGGTGACGTTCAGTTCATCGGCGACGGCAGTAAAGCTGCCGGCGTCGACTACCCGAACAAACAGGTTTATGGCGCGAAGTTTGTCCATAGGGTCGTGATCTCATTGTTTCCAATACGTTGATAGCGTATCAATATTATTGCCATATTTTATTTCTATTTAAATAGGCAAACTGGTCTCGCAGTACCAACTTTAGCCCGAAATAACACGAGGCCATTATGTACACACTCTACTTTTTACCCGGTGCTTGTTCTCTGGCGACACAGGCAATACTCCATGAGTTGAACCAGCCCGTTGAACTGATCCACAAACAGGATGCCGATCATTACGAAAGCCTGAACCCCTCCGGCACGGTACCGGTATTGATCGATCAGCGCAGGGTGCTGAATGAGGGCGTGGCTATTTTGCTGTACCTGCTAGACAAGCACGACAATCAACTGATCGCCCGCGACGGAGAAGCGCGGCACCGGGCTATCGAGCATATGCTGCTTGCTAATGCCTCCATGCATCCGGCCTACGGCAGATTGTTTTTTATCGAGCGCCACATCACCCAGGCCGAAGGCAAGCAGCAGGCATTCGCTGCCGCCGCCAGCGCCATCAACGCGCTTTGGGCAGCAGTGGAGACAAAACTGCAGGGTAACTTTTATCTGGGCGGTGAATCGCCGTCACCGGCGGATTTTCTATTGGCGGTCTATTCACGCTGGGGCCAATCCTTTCCCGTGGATATTGTCATTGGCCCGAGTGCCCGTCGAATGATCGATAGTGTCATTGCCCGCGATAGCTTCCAGAAAGCGTTGCAGCGGGAAAAAGCCTATAGCAACGCAGCTTGAACCGGGAGGCTCGATATGAGTGACGAAGCAGAAATACGGGCAATGGTGGACGAATATTTTGCCGGCCTGCACCACGGTGATGCTGCCCGCCTTGCCCCATTGTTTGACGACGATTGCGTATTAAAAGCTCCGGACCTGAGGCGAGCCTGCCGGACATGGCTTGCCGATGTGTCGAATCGGCCAGTCCCCTACGCGATCGGGCACCGCTGGGATTACCGGATTGTCTGGTTGGAATGCGAGGGCTACCAGGCCATGGTCAAGGTAAATTGCCCCTTACCCCACGGCCAGTTCGTTGACTACCTGGGCTTTTTAAAAGAATCGGGTAGTTGGAAGATTGTTAACAAGATGTATGCGCTAAAAACAGGAGTGACCAATGCAAACGCTGAAAGTTGAAATGATTCATGATCTGGTTTGTTCCTGGTGTCATATTGGTTATCACCATATCAGCCAGGCGCTAGATCGATTAACCGGGGAGGTGGACGCAGAGTTTCACTATCTGCCGTTCCAGCTCAATCCTGATCTGGACTCGCAGGGTGTGGACATTACCGAGCATCTCTGCCTACGCAATCAGTGGAGCCTGGCCGAGGCGATGGATTATCGCGCGCGCTTGCTGCAGAAAACCAAGGAGGTGGGCGTGACCATCGATTTCAGCAAGCGTACCCGCTACTACAATACGGCCATGGCACACCGTTTGATGCTTGCCGCCGGGAATCACGGCCTGCAGCGGCAGATGCATCAGGCCCTGCTACAGGCTTACCATGTGAAGGGAGAAAACATCGGCGACGTGACGGTGCTGAAAAAAATTGCCGAATCCATCGGGTTTGACGAGACCATGGTTAACCAGGCATTGATTTCAGAGGCGATTGACCAACGTTTATCGGGCTTGGTATCGCGCATTAATAACTTTAATGTCCGTTCAGTGCCTGCATTTATTTTCAATGAAAACCGGTTTGTTAGCGGTTCGAATTCAGCGGAATTTTTTACACAGCTGATCCGATCCGAATTCTTGACCGGGGACTTGGCGGAGGAACCGGTTGAGGAGGCAATCCAGTGCCCTATGTAAATATCAAAGTGACAGATGAAAGTGTTAATGCTGAACAGAAGCGGCAATTGATTGAAGGCGCGACGCATTTATTGGTAACTGTATTGAATAAGGACCCAGCCACGACACATGTCGTTATCGATCTGGTGCCAACCGATAACTGGGGTGTGTCGGGTAAGTCGGTGACGCGATTGCGTCAGCAGCAGGTCAAGGAGGCAATCCAGGCGCAAGCCGAGCGGCGAGCCCAGGAGCAATAAATGTTGAATATGGATTTCAGCCAAAGAGTGGTGATCGATTCGCACTGGCAGGATTGGATTGCCAGCCCCATGCCCGGTGTGTGGCGCAAAGCCCTGGCGCGTGAAGATGCCGAACGCGGTCATGCTACGAGTATTGTCCGTTATTCGTCGATGCGAGTGGTAAAGGAACATTTTTTATGCTGTGGAATGATTAATCTCCTGGCCACAAAAGAGGATGAAAGATGGAAATCCTAGAGAAATTACTGGATATTGAGCTCCCCATCATTCAGGCACCGATGGCCGGAGTGCAAGGCAGTGAGCTGGCCATTGCCGTGTCCCGCGCCGGGGGGCTGGGGTCACTGCCCGGCGCCATGCTTGGTATTGACAGTCTCAGGCAGGAAATCACCGCTATCCAGTCACAGACAACCCAGCCCTTTAATGTGAATTTTTTCTGTCATAGCCCGCCGGCAATAGACGCCGAGCGAGAAACCCGCTGGCGAGAGCTACTGACTCCATACTATCGCGAGCTCGGGCTAGATCCGCAAAGCATATTACCTGGACCGGGCCGATCGCCATTTAATGAACAGATTGCAGATGTATTGCTGGATGTGAAACCCGCCGTAGTTAGCTTTCATTTTGGCCTGCCCACCACAGAGTTGACGGCCAAAGTTAAAAGTACGGGCGCGAAAATTCTTTCCAGCGCCACTACAGTTGCGGAAGCACTTTGGCTTGAGGCGCGCGGTGTCGATGCCATTATTGCCCAGGGTATAGAGGCTGGCGGTCACCGGGGCAGTTTTCTTTCCGATGATTTGAGTCTTCAGATGAGCACTTTTGCCCTGGTACCGCAGATCGTTGCCAGGGTAAAGGTGCCGGTGATAGCTGCGGGTGGCATTGCCTCCGTCGACGGCGTGGCTGCTGCCATGAAGCTCGGCGCGGTCGGCGTACAAGTGGGAACGGCTTATTTGTTGTGTCCGGAAACCACTACCAGCGCCATACATCGTGCGGCCTTGCGATCGGCGCAGGCACAGCATACCGCCATCACCAATCTGTTTACCGGTCGACCGGCGCGGGGGATTGTCAATCGCTTGATTCGGGAACTCGGGCCCGTAAGCCCTGCTGCGCCGCTGTTTCCCCTGGCGGCATCGGCTATTGCGCCGTTGCGCGCCAAAGCTGAGAGCCAGGCCAGTGGCGAGTACTCACCGTTATGGGCAGGGCAAAACACGACAGGGTGTAAAGAGGTTGCAGCAGCTGAGTTGACCCGGCAACTGGCGGGGGATTGAAGGACGCTTTGGGAGAGATGTGCAATGCGCTGCGATGATTGGTGATCCCATCGAGCTGTAACTATTGCAAGAGAATGTCGCTTAACTCTCAATAAGTCTACCGCTAATTCCCGCAGCAAAAAGTTATTCCACCGCTAGTGTATATGTCGTGAACTTGCTCCCGAGTATTTGACTTTCGTGCACGCTTTGTGCAATTTTCTTGAGGAATTTATATTCCGGTCGGGTATGGAGGAAATGAATGGATACCGTTTTATGCCCCAGCTCTTTTGCCCAGGTCATCAAGTCGCGGAATATTCTTCGCCCCAATCCCCAGTGGCTGTCATCCAAAACAATCGCGATTTCATATTCGCCATTGTCGTGCTGTACGCCGCACCAACCTACACATTGATCGTCAACCACGATGGCCCGCACTCGACAGCCGAGAGTCGTATCCATTTCGATTTTTGTCTTAATCCATAATTGTAAAGACTCCCTGTCAAAGCGTTGGTGATTCATCAGATGAGACCGGACTCTTTCCTTGTTTAACAGGGATAATAACGGGCCTGGATCGACCTGATTTAATGCTCTATATTCAATGGGGTTCATATCGCATTCGACCATTCAGGGGGTTAGGTGTTTTTGAATGTCTTCGCCGGTTAACTGGAAATGGTAATAAACCGGTGTTGTTCCCCTGATGGCCAGATACCCTGTGTTCCATCGCCTTGTTAACGACATTAACCGGTCTATTACTTACAAGATCATCCTTTGTCGGGCTGACCTGAGATTGTCTCTAGGTATCGGTAATAACATGCTTTGTCGAACGCGAAAAAAGCCAGGGTGGCGAATGCCCACCCTGGCGGTGCAGACATAGAAGCCTCAGGCTTTGCTAAAACCCTCATAACCGCTGGCCTGGACTTCATCGCAGATGCGGTGGTATTCGCTGACCCCGCCGATATAGGAAATCAAGCGGCTGGGTTTGCCCTCGATATTGGCGCCGGTGTACCAGGACTGGGTCGCCGTGAGCAGGGTGGCGTTGGCGACCTCGTCGTGGTGGGCCACCCACTCGTCCTGTTTTTCTACCGTGGGCTCAATGGACTGGTGGTGATGATCGCGCAGGTAGGCGATACAGTCGGTGACCCAATCGACCTGTTGTTGCAGGCAGGTGGTCATATTGCAAAAGGCCGCTGAAGGCGCCAGGGGGCCGGCGACGGTAAACAGGTTGGGATAACCGTGGATTTGTAGACCCATGGTGGTGCGAATGTCCTCGTCAAATTCCGTGGTCAGGGAGCGATCGTCACGGCCGTGGATATTCATTTTCGTCAGGGAGCCGGTGCCGGCGTTAAAACCGGTGGCCAGGATGACCACGTCTAGCGCGATGTCGCGACCGCCAATTTTTATACCGGTTTCGGTAAAGCCCTCGATGGGTGTGTTGCGGGCGTCAATCAGCTCCACATTGTCCTGATTAAATACATCGTAGTAGCCGTTTTCCAGGGGCACGCGGTAGGTGCCGAAACCGTGGTTGCGGGGGGTCACCAGGTCGGCGATTTTTGGATCCTTGATGCGGGCGCGAATTTTTTCGCGGACAAAGTCGGAGATCTCGTCATTGACGGCCTGGTCGGTAAAGAGCTCGGGAAAAGTGCCCACCCACATACTCAGGGAGCCTTCCTGCCATTTTTCTTCCAATACCTCGTAGCGTTGTTCTGGCGTCAGGTCATACCAGGAGCCGTGCTCGAAGTCGTAATCAAAGCCGACAAAACTATTGTAAACCGTTTCCTGTAATTCCTTGGCTTTTGATCGCCAGTGGTCCCGGGCGGCATCGTCGAACTTCTCGTTGTGCATGGCGACGCCGTAGGAAGCGGTGCGCTGAAATACTGTCAGGTGTTCCACTTCGCTGGCAATGGTCTGGATGACCTGAATACCGGTGGCGCCGCAGCCGATTACCCCTACGCGTTTGCCTTTAAGATCGATGCCTTCGCGAGGATAACGGGCGGTATGGGCGATAACGCCCTTGAACTTTTCCTGGCCTTCGAAGGCGGGAATTTTTGGCTCGGATAACATCCCCGTGCAGCTGATAAAGTAGCGAGTTGTCAGTTTATCGCCCTGATCTGTGCCCACGGTCCAACATTGCTTGTCGTTGTCCCAATCGGCCGAGGTGACACGGGTGTTAAAGGCGTATTCCTTGTCCAGCTGAAATTTATCAGTAACAAAATTGAGGTATTGCTCCACCACTGGCTGGGCGGGAAAACGTTCGGGCCAGTCCCATTCTTTGATTAGCTCATCGGAAAACCAGTACTGATAAATGTATGACTGCGAGTCGACGCGGGCGCCCGGATAACAGTTCCAATACCAGGTGCCGCCGACTGCCGGCGCAGCATCGATGCCACGCACACTCAAGCCCATTTCCCGTAGTTTGTACACTGCGTACAGGCCGGCTATACCGGCGCCTACGACCACAGCATCGAAATCCAGCTTTGTAGTATTCTCGGTTGCACCTATATCAGTCATAGTCTCGTTATCCAGTTGAAGTGCCAGGGGACAGGGGATTTTATCAGTTCGAACAAAGCCTGGTACAGCAAGGCATAAATTATGTGGCGTTAAGCATAGGGGGCAGGGTAAAAGAGAATTTTTGCGCTGAGGTTATCGTTACAGCGGCCACCTGCTCGCGCTTCGCGCTACGCTACGACTATCGGGGAGTGATTCCGGCATCGGGCGAGATCGCTTCAGGGGAGAAGGTCGAGTTTCAGCTTTATCCGTTTCTTGTCGCCCTCGGTAATTTCCCGGGGACTGTCCGTGACGACTCTGTTGTTGTCGAGACCGCCGTCTGCGACCAGGGCTGCCCTTATGGCCTGGGCTCGCGCTTCGGCCAGTTCCTCCAGCGCTTGCGGGTCGATCTCTTCAGCGGCTATTAGTTGCGCCCGCAAAGCCCGGTTATAGGCCTTTTCGTTGAACGCAGGCTCGCTGTCAGGTTTATTTGGTGGCGCTGACGTGTGCGTGGATCGCAAGCGCTCGAGATCGGTGTTCGGGTAGAGCACCCCGTACAGTTTCTCGAGGTGGCTGCGCAGGTCGGCAGCTGATAACGCACTGGCGTTCTTTGTGCCACGGGTCTCCTGCAGATGACGTTTGAATTTTTCGTCGAACTGAAACCGCTGCAACATAGGGATGTCGGTTTTTCTGTCAAAAACACCATTTACTTTAAGGGTCAGGGCGGGGCGTTGTTGCAGCGCTTCGCTCAGCAATTTGATTTTTTCCTGTGCGGGCGGGTCGAGCTCGGCTCGACCGGCGGGAAAGTTAATTGTACCGAGATCCTCGCCCTCGAGGCCAAGCATGTTGCCAAGCAGCCGAAACGGTGAGGAGGCTGCTTTGGTGATCAGATTGACCACAGCTTTCCAAACGAGATCGCCTACTTCGAATTGGGGGTCGTTGACGTTGCCGCTAATCGGCAGTTTGGCTCGAATGACGCCGTCCGCATCTTTTAGCAGCGCAACGGCCAGATCCAATGGCAAGTTGGTCGCGCCCGCACTCTCCATTTTTTTACCCAGTGAAAAGTCTCGCAACACAATGGCGTTTTTGCCGAGTAATTGTCCCTCGTCTATGGTGTATTCGAGGTCCAGATCGAGCCTGCCGCTTTCGATAAGCCGCCCCGCGAAGCGAGCGCTATAGGGCGAGACTTTGGCCATGTCGAGATTGCTGAAGTCCAGGCTGATATCGGTGTCGCGAAGCGGATCAGCCGGGCTGACACGGCCTTTTATAAGCGCGTGGCCAAACTCGTTGACTCGCCCCTCCAATATGAGCTCTGCCGGGGAGGCGCTGGTGTCGAGATTACTGATACGGCCGCCCAGTTGGGTAATATGGCTGGTAAAGGGCAGCGGTAGCGACAGGTCGGAAAAATCCAGGGTGCCGTCATTCAAACCTACGCTGTCGATTGTCACCCGCAGTGGCGAGGCGTCTGCGCCCTTATCGCCCACTTCATTACCTTGCCGTTCTGCTTTTTGTGAAGATGCAGGCTGGGTGATTAAGTCGGCCATATTTGTCTCGCCGTTGGCCTTGATCAGAATACGGCCGTACGGCTCCCGTATATCGAGCTCGGTGATGGCGAGGTGATTGCCGACAAGGTCGAGCTCAAATTGTTGGATTGCCAATCGGTTCCAACCGGCAAAGGTTTGCTTCGCATCGAGATCGCGAAGGTCGAGGTCGGTAATCTCCGTAGCGCCGCTTACCTTGATCTGATTGTCGGCCTGTATGGACAGGGCGAGGTCGGCGTCGATGCTGCCTTCGGAGACAGCGACGCGTATCGCTTGACGCGCATAGGCCTCTGTCAGGGAAAGGGGCAGGTCCACCAGTTCTATTTTTGAAGACAGGTCGAAAGCAGGCAGGAGCCGGAGCTGCCCGTCGATATTAAATTTACCACCCGGCGGCAATTGGCCGTTTACGCTAAAGGGGGATACGCTTCCCGGCCGATTATTCCAGTTGGACAGCTGTACATCCAGTTCTCGCAATTGAACTTTAGCTGCGGGTTCGATGCGGCTGTCGGTAAAGTCGATGCCGGCTTTCTGTATATCGAATGCCCCGACTGAGAGTTGCCAACTGGCAGTTTCCCCACCGCTAGATTGTTGCCCGCCGTTATCCGAATCGGCATTAGTACCAGTGTCCGAGGCAGTGCTTGTACCTTGAGGTGTGCTCGCACCTTCGGTCGTCTGTTGATTGGGCAGTAGTGCAAGCAGGTTGAGCTTTCCTTCCGGGTTCAACGAAACATCGAGTCCGGGTTCGATGATGGTGAATGTCTTCAGATGTAGCGACTGCTCGGGGTAACGCAGTGTGCCGCCTGCCAATGAGATGCGGGAAGTTGTCAGGAATTCCCGCTCGCTCGCACTGCTGGCGATGGCCAGGTCGCTGACGGTGATGCCAATTTCATCGAGATCGAGGGTGGGCTGGTTATCCCGTATACCTAATCGATATTGCAACTGGCTCGACACGGTGGCGTCGAACTGACTTATTGCAATGTATTCCCGAAGATAGGCGGTCAGCGCGTCCAGCCGCAGCGCCTTCAGGGTCAGTTCGCCCTCGCTGTAGAGCGGGTTGAGACTCAAATTGCCGCTCCACTGCAGTTGAGCGCCCTCCGGCAGGTCGATCGACACCAGCTGTTTGCCAAGCCGTTCGGGAAGGGTGTTGAGTTCGTCGATCGTGATTTCGACCGGGCCCAGGTCGAGCTGGACCTGGGTCGCCGGCACCCGGTCTATGAACATCAGCGCCCCTCGGGAAATTGCAAGACGATGAATCAGCACCCGGGGAACAGCGGCTTCGTCATTTTCGGCGCCAGTTTCTTTATTGTCGCTGGCGGGCAGGTCGGCGAGAAGGCGGCTGAGCCGGCTTTCCGTGGCATTTAATCGCTCGTACAGCAAGTAGGGCTTGTCCAGCTCGACTTCATCGAAAGTCCAGGCCCTGCGCAACAGGCTCGAGAGCTGAAAATCGACATAAAGTGCATCGAATGCAATCAGTTTGGTGCCATCTGTATCTTCGATGGTAAGGCCGAGAACCCGAAGGCTCAGTAAGAAAGGGTTAAATTGGATTCGTTCGATACGCGCCGATCTGCCAAGGTCATCCTGGACCAAACCAATGATGGCCGATTGCAACAGGTGCGGCACGAGAAAGAAGCCGCAGAGCGTGTAAAGCAGACCTGTTAACAGAATCCAGAAGCGCGGACTGCGGGGTTTAAACCATTTTTTTGTGCCTGCGGTGAAACGCGAAGAATCAGCTTTGGATAGCGTGGCTTGCTCGGAGTCTGTCATTGCAAGGGCATGGAGCGGGTGTTGGGTAAAGGGTGAACTGTATCATGGTGGGCCAGACCGGCTTTAAGTGACTCT
>DJFY01000023.1:0-3973 GCA_002431545.1 Cellvibrionales bacterium UBA5860
CCGGATATACCCACCGCAATATACAATTCCGGGGCAACGATTTTCCCGGTCTGTCCGACCTGCATTTCGTTGGGGACAAAGCCGGCATCCACTGCGGCGCGCGATGCGCCCACTGCGGCCCCAAGCTTGTCGGCCACTTTATAGAGCAATTCAAAATTCTCGCCATTCTGCATACCGCGGCCACCGGAAATAACGATACTGGCAGCCGTTAGTTCAGGTCTATCGGATTTTGCAACTTCCTCGCCAAGATATTCAGAAACTTCGGGATTATGCACACTCGATATCGCCTCCACCGAGGCACTGCCGCCTTCGGCAGCTACTGGATCAAATGCAGTCGTGCGCACTGTCATAACCTTGATCGCATCACTGCTCTGTACCGTAGCGATAATATTGCCCGCATAGATTGGCCTTTCGAAAGTATCGGGACTCTCGACACCACTAATCTCTGAAATCGCCTGGACGTCCAGTAGAGCCGCTACGCGTGGAATGATGTTTTTACCATTGGTGCTTGCGGGCGCCAGCACATGACTGTAATTAGACGCCAGCTCGGCCACCAGAGGCGAGACATTCTCAGTCAACATGAACTCATAAGCCGGATTGTCGGCCACAAGTACTTTATTTACGCCCGAGATAGTCGCAGCTTCAGAGGCCGCAGCATCGCAATTGGCCCCGGCAATGAGCACATCGATATCGCCACCGATTTCAACTGCCGCCGCAATGGTATTCAGCGTCGCACCTTTGATGGAAGTATTGTCGTGTTCTGCAATAACCAGAATGCTCATGCAATCACCTTAGCTTCATTCTTGAGTTTATCGATCAGTTCAGCAACGTCCTCTACCTTGACGCCCGGCTGGCGCTCCGGCGGTGGCGCAGCTTTCAACAACGTAACCCTGGGCGCGGTGTCGACTCCCAGCTCTTCCGGACTTGTGTTATCGATGGTTTTCTTTTTGGCTTTCATAATATTCGGAAGCGAAGCATAACGCGGTTCATTGAGGCGCAAATCAGCCGTCACCACGGCAGGCAGCTTTAACTTGACCGTCTGGAGTCCCGCGTCGACTTCACGGACAACGGTAGCGTAGCCATCTTCAATATTGATATCCGAAGCAAATGTCGCCTGAGACCAACCCGTCAGCGCACCAATCATCTGCCCGGTTTGGTTATTGTCGCCGTCTATCGCCTGCTTACCCAGCAGGACCATGTCGGGCGTCTCTTTGTCACACAGGGCCTTAAAGCATTTTGCAACTGCAAGTGGTTCGAGCTCGGCATCTGTCAACACATGGATGCCTCGGTCGGCACCGAGAGCCAGAGCTGTTCGAATCTGCTCCTGCGCAGCCTGGGGTCCAATCGAGACAGCGACGATTTCGCTCGCCACACCCGCTTCCTTCATGCGTACCGCTTCTTCTACGGCAATCTCACAGAAGGGATTGATAGCCATTTTGACATTGGCCAGATCCGGACCTGTGTTATCTGACTTGGCCCTGACTTTGACGTTGTAGTCCGCCACACGTTTAACAGCAATGAGTATCTTCATGAAAAAACCATGCTAAGATGTTGAAATATATGAACTTTGTGTAGATGTTGAGCGCAACCCATACGTCGCCCCGGGCCAGCGCTGCGGTATGATGCCGCCCTGACCCGGATAAATCAACCGAGAGGTCTGCAAACGAGCGGCGCCTGCCGCGCTGGAGCCCTGCACCAGGCTATCGCCAAACCCGTTTTCGTGGCCAGCAGGAGAAGAAAACGTTAGAATTCGCGCCTTTAATTTTAGCCGGCCAGCCAAACCCCAGGAGATTACATATGGAAAGAGAATATATGGAATACGACGTGGTTATCGTGGGTGCCGGGCCAGCGGGCCTTGCCGCAGCCTGCCGACTTCGTCAGATCAATAGCGATCTAAGCGTATGCGTCGTGGAAAAAGGCTCAGAGGTCGGCGCCCATATTCTCTCGGGGGCAGTATTTGAGCCCACTGCGCTCAATGAACTCTTTCCGGATTGGCAAGACAAAGACGCTCCGCTGCGCACGCCTGTCGACGCAGACGACATCTATGTCCTCACCGGGGCCGAGAAACAAATAAAGGTACCTTCGCTGTTCGTGCCCAAAACCATGCATAACGAAGGCAACTATATTGTTAGTCTAGGCAATGTATGCCGCTGGCTGGGCGAGCAGGCAGAAGCACTCGGCGTCGAGATATTTCCAGGTTTCGCCGCTGCCGAGGTGGTATATCACGAAAACGGTAGCGTAAAAGGTATTGCCACTGGAGACATGGGCATCAGCGCCAGTGGCGAACACAAAGACAGTTACATGCAAGGTATGGAACTGCATGGCAAGTACACACTTTTCGCCGAGGGTTGTCGGGGACATCTCGGCAAGCAGCTAATCGAAAAATTCAGCCTGGATGCCAACAAAGATCCCCAGCATTACGGCATCGGCATCAAAGAACTCTGGAAGGTTTCGGACAGCCAACACAAAAAGGGGCTAGTCGTACACACCGCCGGTTGGCCGCTCGATGAAAGCAAGTCAGCTGGTGGCGGCTTCCTATACCATCTGGAGGACAACCAGGTCGCCCTGGGACTGATCGTTGACTTGTCTTACACCAACCCGCACGTCAGCCCGTTCGACGAGTTCCAACGCTATAAGCATCACCCGGTAATTCGCCAATACATCGAGGGCGGTGAACGTATCGCCTATGGCGCCCGCGCCATTGTCAAAGGCGGTCTTCAGTCTCAGCCCCGGATGAGTTTTCCTGGCGGCCTACTTATTGGAGATGACGCGGGCACTTTGAATTTCGCCAAGATAAAAGGCTCACACACCGCCATGAAATCCGGCATGATCGCCGCGGAAGTCGTCGCGGCAGCGCTGGCGGGTGAGCGCTCCGGCGAGGAACTTACCGAGTACGCCACGGCTTACGAAAATTCCTGGGCCTGGCAGGAGCTCCATACCCAACGCAACTTCGGACCGGCCCAACACAAGTGGGGCAACATCCTGGGTTCTGCCTTCGCCTTTATCGATATTAATATCTTTAACGGCAAACTGCCCTTCACACTTAGGGACCCCAAGCCGGACTACGCGGCACTGAAACCCGCAGACCAATGCAAACCTATTATCTATCCGAAGCCGGACAACAAACTCAGCTTTGACAAGCCCTCCTCCGTATTCTTATCCAATACTAATCACGAGGAAGACCAACCCTGCCACCTGACTTTAGTAAACGAAAGTATTCCTATTCAGGATAACCTGCCACGATACGACGAGCCGGCGCAACGCTACTGTCCCGTTGGTGTTTACGAAGTACTGGAAAACGAATCCGGCGAAAAAACGTTTCAGATCAACGCGCAAAATTGCGTCCATTGCAAAACCTGCGATATCAAAGATCCTGCGCAAAATATTATCTGGGTATGCCCCGAAGGCGGTGGCGGCCCCAACTATCCTAATATGTAAGTTGCAAGCAGCTAGAGACGCCTAAAACACCCATCTATCGACGTGGCTTTTTATATAATTTTGTTGTCATAATGCCAGTTATTCGAGAGCGCCACCCCCTTTAGGGCGCGGCGCTCTCGAAAGCTGAAACGAAAACTACTGACTACCTGCCCTCAGGCTACGCTCGTCAACCGTGACTTTATTTTTTCCATTCGCAGCAGAATATAAATCGCGCCAACAATATTACCGATGATAAACAATGCGATCGCCCAGGGCATGGCTGATTTGGCCGATCCTTCGACGAAATAAATCATCCAGGAAAACAGCAGACATCCAAACACGAAGTCCATAAGCACAACGACGGCCCAGGGTTCGGCAAGACTTCTAAAAAAACCGGACAGCTTGGGGTCGGCAAAAAAAGCCCAGGCAAACAAAGCGACAAAGAAAAGCAAATAAGCGGATGTAACAGGTTTGATTATGCCCATGTCCCCCCCTGCAGATTAATGGGTTGTTATCGCGGCGCGAGACTGCCCGAAAGATCAACCGGGAAGATCAA
>DJFY01000023.1:4193-17902 GCA_002431545.1 Cellvibrionales bacterium UBA5860
AAGATCAACCGGGAAGATCAAACCATATCGAATAGACACCGGTGACGCCACGATATAAGTTTAAGGGTATATCACCACGGCTAATTCAGCCACCGACGCATTTAATAATTAAGGAGTTGTAGCTAAAAACCAATCCGGCGGCTATCTGTAGCCACACAAGCAGCGTTAGGTTTTACCAGGAAATCCCCGCCGCGCACTGAAGATGCAGCTTATGCTACACAAATGCTCAAATAAGAAGGGGGGATCGCTAGGACGCTAGATCTCGGTATGTACCGAGGATTGATCGCTAAATCGACGCCTGCGCAGGCGCTTTGCGTTACCGCAAAATGTCATGCCTACGCCTTCTTCGCCGGCGTAGGCGACTACTGCGGAAAGGCGATGCAAGCGAACAACATTTGACGAGGAACTGCTCAAAGCAAAAAGAAGATCGAGGGGTGTGGCACGCGGTAAGTCAGTTGCCCCAGTTTCAAGAAGTACGCCGCCACTACTAAGGTTCACCGGTTTAAAATTGCCGATACGATGCCCCTGGTATTGAAGATAGACGACCACATCGGCATCCACTGTCTTTCTCGGGTAAGAACGGCGTTCCATCTTCAACTCCTCGACACCACTAATAGAAAGGCAAACCAAAAGACCACCGTCTGTCGCGTTTGCGTCACACTGCTTGCCGGTATTTATAGAACATTGCGCCTGGGCGCGAAAGCAACAACCGATAAGTGGCCCTCTGTGTGACATAGTTGGCATTGTCTAAGATTCAACGGTTATAAACCTCAGATGAACGGCCATCCAGAGTCGATATAGATTCGCATCCATACTACTGAGCCCTATGGAACTTTAGCGTGAACAGGCTCTAATACACCTCTATAGCGCCAACTGCCGTGCGGCAAGATCACGCATGATTTCTTCTGATCCACCACCAATCGCGTAAACGCGAACTTCGCGGTAGATGCGCTCTACCTTATTACCTCGCATAAACCCCATACCACCGAAAATCTGCACGGCCTCTCGAGCACAGTACTCCATGGTCTCGGTCGCCTGCACCTTGAGCAGGCTCAACTCGACTACAGGCACAACGCCCTGATCCATCTGCCAGGCGGTTTTTTCCAGTAGCGACTGGGTACTGAGAATACGTTTCGCCATTTCGGCAATTTTATGTCTAATGACCTGATGGGACATGAGCGTCTTGCCAAATGTTTTGCGCTCCCGCGCCCAGGCGACGGCTTCATCCATACACACCATGGCCAGGCCGTTGGCCATCGCTGCAATATTCAGGCGTTCGGCATTAAAATTGATCATCACACCGGCAAAGCCTTTATTTTCCTCGCCGATCAGATTGGCTACCGGGACACGGCAATCGTCAAAATACAACGTCGCGGTATCGGAACACCACCAACCCATTTTATCCAACCCAGTCTGAGTAAATCCCGGCGTGTCTTTCTCGATGAGTAAGAGCGAGATTCCTCCCGCGCCTTCGCCGCCGGTGCGCACCGCCACCGTGTAATAATCAGCACGCACGCCGCTGGTGATAAACGTTTTAGAACCATTGACGATATACACATCGCCTTCCCGTCTCGCGGTGGTTCTTAAGTTCGCCACATCCGACCCACCCGAAGGTTCAGTGATCGCCAGTGCTGAAATTTTCTCACCACTAATCACCTCGGGTATCACTTTCGCTTTGATTTCCTCGCTAGCCAGAGCAACAATCGGCGGCATACCTATAGTGTGGCTGTTCAAGCTGGGGTGGACGCCACCACCACCCACCCTGGCCAACTCCTGGGAAGTGACGATATCGTAAAATGTATCGGGTTTTTCTACGCCACCGTATTTCTCCGGATAGCCAAGCTGCAGCAGTCCTACTTGAGCGGCTTTGCCATAGAGCTCGCGCGGAAAAGTACTCGCCTCCTCCCATTCGTCGATAAATGGCGCAATCTCCTTGTCGATGAACTGCCTGAGAACACCACGCCAGGCTTCGTGATCGGCGTTGTAATATTGCGGAGATAAGGAAAAATCAAACCAGGACGTGAAATCTCTCAAAATTGCAGTCATACATCAGTTCCCATAAATACAGTAGATTGACGCACAATCGAGCCCGGAAGATAGACTCTAATGTGAGTGTTGGCTGCGCGCAGCAACTCACCGTATGGCGAATTCAGTGTATAGAACCCCATCACGATTAACCCGCGAATATCATGACCGACCGGGTTCGAATTTGTTGGGGCATAAGGGAAGTAAAGAAACTGGAAACGGCGATTGCCGACAGGAAGCGTCGTTAGAAAAGGCAACAGCCCAGCGAACAGTTATAGCGCGGTATTATGCCCGGACTTCCGGCCGTCGATTAGCCCTAGGTACGGGTGTTGATCATCTAAGAATTGGTCGGAGCGGCGGGATTTGAACCCACGACCACCACACCCCCAGTGTGGTGCGCTACCAGGCTGCGCTACGCTCCGAAATGACTGACGCCGGGTCGGCATTTGAAGGGCGCAAATGATACGCGATTAAGGGCGCAACGCAAAGGGATTCCAGTGAGTATAACCAGAGTTTGACGCAAACCAACATGGGCACGGACAGCAACCCCCGCCCCATAGCTGCCGCCGTCAAGAAAATCAGAGATCTATACTTTTAGCACTTCCAGCAGCTCTTCCAACTCGCTGACTGTCTGATTGATGATTTGGCGAATCTGGGTGGCTTCTTCCTTGGCGCCTTCGCCGCCGAGACGCTGGCGCGCTCCGCCAATGGTAAAACCCTGATCGTAAAGCAACGATCTAATTTGCCGGATTAATAGTACATCCTGGCGCTGATAATAACGTCGATTTCCTCGACGCTTCACTGGGTTCAGAGTTGGAAACTCCTGTTCCCAATAACGCAAGACGTGAGGCTTGACCTTGCACAGCTCACTCACTTCGCCAATCGTGAAGTAGCGTTTCCCCGGGATCGGGGGCAGCTCGTCGTTATTGCTTGGTTCCAGCATAATTCTCAACTCTTACTTTCAGTTTTTGCCCCGGCTTGAAAGTGACCACCCGCCGGGCCTCAATGGGGATTTCTTCACCGGTTTTCGGGTTCCTGCCGGGGCGCGTATTTTTATCGCGCAAATCGAAATTACCAAAGCCGGATAGCTTGACCTGCTCGTTGTTTTCAAGTGCACTTCTGATTTCCTCAAAAAAGCACTCTACTATCTCCTTTGACTCTCGCTTGTTTAGACCCAGCTCCTCGTAAAGCATTTCAGCTATGTCCGACTTCGTCAACGCACCCATGCTACCCCCGTAATTCGGCAGAAAAATTTTCTTTCAGGGCCACCACAACTTCGTTGACCGCCGAATTAACTTCCTCGTCGGTAAGCGTGCGTGAATTATCCTGAAAGGTCAAGCCTATACCCACACTTTTTCTATTATTTTCAACGTGTTTCGCATTGTAAATATCAAAAACCTTTAAGTCATGTAGGTTTTCGCCTGCATGCGTCTCAACAATGTGACTCAGTTCTCGGTACGTCACTGCCGCATCGACAAAAAACGCCAAATCGCGCCTTGTCCCGGGAAACTTCGTCGTCTCCCGGAATTCGGGGATGTGGCCCGTAATTATTGCAGCCAGCTCGATTTCAAACCAGTAAACACTTTGGTTTATCCCCAGGCCCTTGCCCAACACCGGATGCAGCTTGCCCATGTATCCCATTACCCTGCCTGCATCGTCAACGATGGCGGCAGATTGTCCCGGCTGCAACCCGGCATGCTCCTTCGAAGCAGTAGCGCACCGCGCCGAAGCACCGGTCAGGCCCAGTACCGCCTCCAAATCGCCCTTGATATCAAAAAAATCGACCTTCTCTCGGCTGTTGGCCCAGTTCTCCGCATACCGGGTTCCGGTAATAACTGCCGCCAACATATTTTCCTGCCTCAGAGGTTTACCGGCGATAAAGCGCAAACCGGTCTCAAATAATCTTACCCGGCTTTGCTGACGATTGATATTATGCACAAGGGTTTGCAGCAACCCTGGAACAAGAGAGGTGCGCATCACCGCCATATCGTGACTAATTGGATTGGCTACAGGGATCGCAGGCACATCGGGATTGACCTTGTCCTGTAGCCCAGCATCGACAAAGCTATAGGTTATTGCTTCACTATAACCACGCGCCACCAACAAATCCTTGACTCTTCCTAAAGGGGTTTCTGCCTCCCGGGGGCCGTGCTGCAGCAGCTCGATACCCACCCGATTTACCGGTAAATTCTCGTAGCCGTAAACGCGGGCTACTTCCTCGATAAGGTCCGCCTCAATAGCGAGGTCGAATCTCCAGGCAGGCGCGACACAAAGCCAGGATTCCTGTGTCGTTTCCAGGATCGCTATATTCAGCCGCCGCAACAGATCGGTCACCATCTCGCTCTCCAGGGCAATCCCTAGCTGTTGAGATATCCTCGATCTGCGCAAAGTGATCTCCCGCCGCGGAACTGCGAAACCATCGGTTTCGGCGATCCGGACTTCCCCCGGATTGCCGCCGACGATGGCCATTAACAATTCGGTAGCACGCTCGAGCGCAACAGCAGGCAGAGTGGGATCAACACCGCGTTCGAAACGATGAGAAGCGTCGGTGTGTAATCCGTAGCGCCGAGCTGTACCCGCCAGCGCCACCGGCGCAAAATGCGCGCTTTCGATGAAAAGGTTTTTCGTTTGCCCGGACACCGCGGATTCCGCTCCACCCATCACCCCGGCCATAGCGAGTGGCCCTCGATTGTCGGCGATTACCAGCGTCTCGCGGTCGAGTTCGACCACTTCACCGCCCAGAAGGGTCAGGGATTCGCCGTCTTTGGCATAGCGTACTTCGATCCCGCCGGACAACGTATCCAAATCAAAGGCATGCAGAGGTTGACCGGTTTCCAGCATGACATAGTTAGTAACGTCGACCACCGGATCGATAGACCGCAAACCGCTGCGCCGCAGCTTCTCCCGCAGCCATAGTGGTGACGGGCGGTTAATATCGACACCGACAATCACCCTGGAAGCATAATGCGGACACGCCGCGTCAGCCGAAAGCCGGACCGGTAACTCACCGTCATGGGTCGACGCTATGTTGTTCGTTTGAGGCAAAGTACAAACTGTACCGTAGAGTGCGGCAACTTCTCGGGCAAGGCCCGATATACTCAGGCAATCCGCCCGGTTAGGCGTGAGATCCACGTCGATGACAGTGTCTTCCAGATTCAAATAGTCGCGCAGGTCAGCGCCTACCGGCGCTTCTGCTGGCAACTCCATCAAGCCTGCTGTATCGTCCGACAAACCCAGCTCGGCCGCGCTACACAGCATGCCAAACGATGGCTCGCCCTTTAACGTAGTCTGATCGATGCGAGCACCACCTGGTAGACTGGCGCCGATCGTCGCCAGCGGCGTCCGCATACCCTCTACTACATTGGCCGCACCGCAAACCACCTGGATCAGCTCTCCCTGCCCTGCGTCAACCCGGCAAAGCTTAAGTTTTTCGGCCGACGGATGAGCGTTCACCGACTGGACGCGCGCGACAATCACACCAGAGAAGTCACCGACGGGCTCGACGGCATCGACTTCCAGCCCGGCCATCGTCAGCCGCCGGACTAAACCAGCGGTATCGTCATCGACTTTGACGAGTTCGCGCAGCCACGCCTCACTAAATTTCATGACAATTTACTTTATATATTAATTATAACTAATTGTTTACAAACTGATTTAAAAATCTAATATCATTCTCAAAAAATAGCCGTAGATCCGTCACCCCGTAACGCAGCATGGTCAATCGCTCCACGCCCATGCCAAAGGCAAAACCGGTGTAGGTATCGGTGTTAATGCCGCAGGCGGAAAAAACATTGGGGTGAACCATCCCGCATCCCATCACTTCCAACCAGCCGGTATGGCTGCAAATCCGACATCCCGCCCCGGCACAACTGGCGCACCGGATATCTACTTCAGCCGACGGTTCAGTAAACGGAAAATAGGACGGCCGAAAGCGCACCGCCTGATCAGTCTCGAAAAACGCCTTCAGAAAAGCGTCCACCACGCCCTTGAGATCGGCAAAACTAATATTTTTATCGACGACCAGCCCCTCAACCTGGTGAAACATAGGCGTATGCGTCAGGTCGGAGTCGCAGCGGTAGACGCGCCCTGGACAAATCACCCTTATGGGAGGCTCGCGGGTTTCCATAGTGCGGATTTGCACGGGTGACGTGTGGGTACGCAATACCGTGCTCTCGTCGACATAAAAGGTATCGTGCATCGCGCGTGCTGGATGGTGCGCGGGAATATTCAGCGCTTCGAAATTGTGATAGTCATCTTCGATTTCGGGGCCTTCGGCAACGTCGTAACCCAGACGTAAAAAGATATCGACGATGCGCTGCATGGAACGCGTAATCGGATGTAAAACTCCGACTTCGCTGTTTCGCCCCGGCAAGGTAACATCGACACTTTCCGCAGCCATGGCATCTGCCAGAGCGCGCTCTTCAAGGGCCCCCCGACGCTCGCCAATGTGCTTTTGCAGCAAACTCTTGGCTTCGTTGATCCGAGCGCCAGCCTTGGGCCGCTCCTCATTTGAAAGTCGACCCAGCTCCTTAAGGAGTGCGGTGACTTTGCCCTTTTTTCCGAGATACTCTACGCGGATTAATTCGAGATCGGCACCGTTTTCGCAGGCCTGAATGGCCCCCGTCGCCGACTCGATAAGCGCTTCGAGCTGGTCCATGTCTGTTCCCTAAACTTAAAAGTATCGACCAGGTTGGCGGCGGTAATCACTCGCGCATCACGTCGCGCGTTATACCGCTCTCCGCCAATGGCCTGGAGGCGCCGGTATCAGACAGACAGGGCCGATTTCGCCTGAGTGACAATTTCCGCGAACGCCGCCTTGTCGTGAACGGCCAGATCTGCAAGCACTTTTCTGTCCAGGTCGATATTGGCTTTTTTCAGCCCGGCAATAAGCTGGCTATAGGTAATGCCTTCAGCTCGGGCCTGAGCATTGATGCGAGCAATCCACAGGGAACGAAAAGTACGCTTTTTTACTCGCCTATCGCGATAAGCGTATTGTCCTGCCTTGGTGACCGCCTGCGTCGCCACCCGGTACACGCGGCTACGGGCGCCATAATATCCCTTGGCTTGCTTGAGAACTTTTTTATGACGTCGACTCGCGACGACGCCTCTTTTGACACGGGGCATCAGATTCTCCTGTTGTCACTGACTAAATCAAGAACGCAGCATGCGATCGACCAGTGGCTTGTCGGCATTATTCATAATGCGAGTGCCACGCAACTGTCGTTTACGCTTGGTGGTCATCTTGGTGAGAATATGACTTTTAAAAGCCCGTTTATGTTTGTAGCCGGCGCCACTTCGCTTAAAGCGTTTGGCTGCACCGCTATGAGTTTTTGCTTTTGGCATTTTTGTATCCTCGTAAGAGTTTTGCTTGGTGAACGCCGGTCAGCCTGCCAATTGGCTGATCGCGACTAAAATGGATTCATATCCCGACTTCGAAATCGAAGAAGCCTTGCTGCTGAGTACTTCGCGAAACTTCCCGCGAGCGATCCCCTACAGCGGGACACCTTGAGCCGAACTGAACCGAAACAGGATTAAAGGGGCACAAAGTCTGGAGAGACCATGCAAGCTCATCACTTTTTCTTGCTTTTGGGTGCAATCACCATGGTGAGCTGCCTGCCCTCCATTTTAGGAAACTGCTCCACACTGCCAAGCTCTTCCAGATCCTTCTCTATGCGCTTTAACATTTCCATGCCCAGTTCCTGGTGTGCCATTTCCCGCCCGCGATAGCGTAGCGTGACCTTGGCTTTATCGCCGTTTTCCAGAAAGCGCACCAGATTGCGCAATTTGATCTGATAATCACCCTCGTCAGTGCCGGGGCGAAACTTCATTTCCTTGACCTGGGTCTGTTTCTGCTTCTTGCGTTGCGCAGCTTTCTGTTTCTTTTCCTCAAAAACGTGCTTGCCGTAATCCATTAATTTACAGACTGGTGGCTCTCCGTCCGGCGCGATTTCTACTAAATCGAGAGATTCGGCCTCCGCAGCCTGCATGGCTTCAGCGAGGGGTACGACGCCTATCTGTTGACCCTCTGCTCCTATAAGTCGCACCTCGGGGACATCTATTTCGTCATTGAGCCGAGCACGTTTTCGCCCCTTGGCGTAATTGCTACTGATTGTACATCTCCGGTTTACCTGTTAATTAAAACGATTCATTGATTCCCTTCATGCACAACACCGCGGCGCGCCACGTCACCCTCAAGACGCTCGATAAAGGACACTAAGGTCACCGAACCGAGATCCTGTCCTTCACGGGTGCGAACCGCCACGGTACTTGACTCGACCTCCCTATCGCCGATCACCAGCAGATAGGGAATCTTCTGAATGGAATGCTCGCGGATTTTAAAGCCGATCTTCTCATTTCTCAAGTCACAGAACGCCCTAAAGCCCTTGTTTTTTAACGACTCTGCCACATTCTGACAATAGTCTGCCTGCTTGTCAGTAATGTTGAGCACCGCGACCTGTTCGGGCGCCAGCCATACGGGGAACGCACCCTCGTGCTCCTCGATCAAAATACCGATAAAACGCTCGAAGGAGCCCAGCACCGCCCGATGCAGCATTACCGGCACCTGGCGTGAACCATCCTCGGCGACGTACTGCGCACCCAGCCGGCCCGGCATGGAAAAATCCACCTGAATCGTACCCAGCTGCCAAATTCGACCGATGCAGTCTTTCAAGGAAAACTCAATTTTTGGGCCATAAAAAGCGCCCTCGCCGGGCAGTAGTTCCCAGGGCAGATTCTCGCTATCGAGCGCGTCCGCCAGTGCTTTTTCCGCTTTGTCCCATACGGCGTCATCTCCGACGCGTTTTTCCGGGCGGGTCGAAAGCCGATAGATCACTTCACTGAAACCAAAATCAGCGTAGATCTCGTGGAGCATGTGGATAAATGCAGTCACTTCGGCCTGAATTTGCGCTTCGGTACAGAATATGTGCGCGTCGTCTTGTGTGAACCCCCGAACCCGCATGATCCCGTGCAGCGACCCGGAGGGCTCGTTTCGGTGGCACGAGCCAAACTCGGCGAGGCGCAAAGGCAAGTCCCGATAGCTCTTTAAACCTTGATTAAATACCTGCACATGACAGGGACAGTTCATGGGCTTGACCGCGAAATCCCGGTCGTCGACGCTCAGAGCGAACATATCGTCGCCAAATTTGTCGGCATGGCCGGAGCGCTGCCAAAGACTGAAATCAACCAGCTGTGGCGTGCGAATTTCGCGATAACCGGTCATGCGCTGCTGTTCGCGCATGTATTTTTCGATCTCGGTATACACGGTCCACCCGCGGGGATGCCAAAACACCATGCCCGGCGCCTCTTCCTGCACATGAAAAAGGTCGAGCTTTTTGCCTATCTTGCGATGGTCGCGTTTTTCCGCTTCCTCAAGGCGCGTAAGGTAGGCCTTAAGTTCCTTGCGATTCCGCCAGGCCGTACCATAAATCCGTTGCAACATCTCATTGCCGGCATCGCCGCGCCAGTACGCGCCAGCCACCTTCGTCAGCTTAAAAGCCTTGATCTTGCCTGTACTGGGCACGTGGGGGCCGCGACACAAATCGGTAAACTCGCCCTGAGTGTAGAGGGTAATCGGTTCGCCCTCGGGAATGGCGGCAATGATGTCGGCCTTGTAAACCTCGCCCAGGTCCATGAAGTACTGTACGGCTTGGTCGCGCGCCATCACCTGCCGGGAGACCGGCAGATCGGTCTCGGCCAGCTCTTTCATTTTTTCTTCGATAGCCGCCAGATCCTCCGGCGTAAACGCCCGCTCAAAAGCGAAATCGTAGTAAAACCCATCTTCGACAACGGGTCCGATAGTAACCTGCGCAGCGGGAAACAGCTGCTTGACCGCCTGGGCCAGCAAATGAGCTCCGCTGTGCCGAATGATTTCCAGACCCGTCTCGTCCTTGTCGGTAACAATGGCAACTTCGGCGTCCGATTCAATGAGCCAGGAAGTATCGCGTAGCTGGCCATCGACGCGGCCCGCCAGGGCCGCTTTGGCCAATCCCGGACCGATATCTTCGGCGAGATCGTGGACAGTCAGGGGTTGCGCAAAGGTTCTGGAACTTCCGTCGGGAAGGGAGATGACAGGCATCAGCGAACTCCTTTCAGTGGTGACCCCTACCAAAGGCCACATGCATAATGTTTGCTTAAATCGTAGTCGGCCGTTTGCACAGAATAGCAACGGTCTAAAAATTTAATCGCGTATGACACGGTACCGCGTCGTAACGGTTTGCGTTACCCGAGGCAGCATTTCCTGCGCGCGTATAGTACCGGATGGCACTACACCAACTGCGGCCAATGCCTAGCAGCTGCACTGTGTACTTGGTAGGCACGAGTGGATTCGAACCACCGACCCCCACCATGTCAAGGTGGTGCTCTAACCAACTGAGCTACGTGCCTAGCTTTGGCCCCCACTTTCACGGCCAGAAAGGGGCGCGTAATGTAGCAGCGAGCGCCCCGATTTACAAGAGAATCAATCCCGGCTCTTCCAGCCCGTTACTCTAGAATGGTTATTGTGTAGGCCTACAATATTTAGTCCGAACCAACTCTGCGAAGCGTGGGATCGCACGGATCTTCCAGGCATAGCTTTGGCGAACGGCCTTAGCGGCTAAAGCGCGCCTCCAGGCGTTGGCGCGCGGCTTCGTCCAGACCCAATTGTTCGCGCATAAAGGCCTCTCGCGAACCGGAGGTGTCCAACATTACCTGCCAGGCCCGCTCCAGATATGGAACGCGAGCATCCAGAATCGGCAACACAATTTCCTCATCTACCGACATGCCCTCCTCGTTGAAAAACTGCTCGAACTGGGCGATGGCGGCATTTTTGTCGGCATAGGCATTTGATGAAAGCAAGTAGTCCTCGCGCACCAGACTGTCGCCCACACCCAGGGCCGACAGAATCAATGCGGAAGCAATACCAGCCCGGTCTTTGCCAAAGGAACACATCACCAGAACGCCGCCATCGGTATCGAGCATGTGCTGAAACATGGTCCGGTAACCAGGTATTTCCTCTTCGGTTAACTCCCGATAGCGCTCGCCCATTATTTTTTCCGCCCCGGCGGGGGTCAGACCTTCTTCGAGCAACATGGACCACAAGTTCTCAACACTGGCGACCAGCATACCCAACTCAATCACTTCGACATGCTTCCCGACCTGCAATACGTTCTTGCGCCGTTCCAGCGGACTGCGAAAGTCGTAGATCGTATTCACCCCGAGTTCTGCAAAATCCGCCTGGTCGGCGTTATCAGCTAGATTGAGAAACCCCGAACGGTACAAACGATCACTCCGTGTATGCCGACCGGAGCCCGTGCGGTAACCCCCCATATGGCGCAGGTTCATGGTTTTACCCAATGACAGAAATCGCTCCATTACGATTGGTCTCCAGATACAAAAGTGACAGCACCGGGTGTCCCGGCCCGAAAGTCGGGCATCATGCCTCGATCGATCCAGCTTGACCAGCGACCGACTTCCCTGCTACAAAAAGCTCGACCGACACTTTATCCGATAATACCCTAATTGAATCGGTCAGAATGGGCGAGGCGCACCAAGGTCGACCAATCGCCATACCTCGAGGATGTATGCGCGGGCGGGCAATCGCGAGTTGACGTAACTTAAGCACGGCAACCACATCGCTTGTTCCACCGACAATAAATAGAACCATTTTCCCGAGGGAGGGTTACACAATGATTACCGAGCAAGATGTCTATTTCCATGCCCCCACGTCCGATCACTACACCTGGGCGGAAACCAATTACTTCGGTTTCTATGTGCCAGAGGAAAACCTACATGTGGGCGCTTACGTTCAGGCCAAACCCAACCTCGGCGCAGTGTTGTCCAGCGTGACTATCTTTGACGGTATATCCAACACACCTCACGAGATTCTTTATTCCGACTGCCATGTACACCTGCCGATGCCCGAGGGCAACCTTGATGATTTCGAGCTGGAAAACGGCCTCGCCATCACCTGCACCAAGCCTGTCATGGATTACCACATTCGCTACGACAGCGGCCAGGATGTAAGCTTCGACGTTAAATACAAAGGCCTGATGGAACCCTACGACATTCACGACCCCGCCATGGACCCATTGGCCGACCAGGTTCACGCAGATGACGTTATCAGCAACCACGCCTACGCCGGGCACTGGGATCAAAGCGGGCACGTAACCGGAAAATTGACCATAAGCGGGAGAAACTACGCCGTCGATTGTGTCGCCAGCATGGATCACAGCTGGGGTCTGCGCGATGAAAAGCAGCTGAAAAATTTCTGCTGGATGAATGCCAATTTTGAAAACGACACCAGCATTCACTGTCTTTTCCTGGTCGACCCGAAAAAACTCAATGAATTCCCCGCCATCGTTCACGGTTATGTGCGCGAGGGCAGTCAGGTCTATGGACTGAAAAACGGAAGCGGGCGTTTGCGTCGCAACGGCTATTTACACCAGTTTTTCGATCTCGAGGTCCAGGATATTCGTGGCCAGACGCACCGGTTTACCGGTACGCCCATGACCTCAAACCCCTGGCTGGCCTGGCCCCTGATGTTCCTGGTTCACTCCTTCTGTCGCTGGGATATGGGCGGCATTCGCGGCTGGGGCGAAGTACAGGATCTGTGTAAAGAGCACTTCAATGCCAAGCAGTAGGGGCGAATATCTACGGCGCATTCTGAATATTGGCGACGCGAACTGCTACACCCGATTCCCGACGCGACCTCCGGCGAACGAAAATCAGTATCGGTGTCGCGCTTACGAAACGCCAACCCGGCCGATCCCCAACATTCCCGTCGACGGCAAATAACGCTATGCCAATTTTTGACTTCAAGCATCGCCAGTATCAAGAATAATCAGCAGCAGCAAATATAGTGAGGCGGATAGATGAATCCCGAACTTGATCAGTTCCTCTCCAGCATGAAAAAAACCATGGAAGAAGTGGTAATACCCAATCTCACCGACAGCTTCGCCATCGAGCAGGCCGGCATTGTCGCTGCCACACTCGGGTATTTGGAAACCATCCACGACAAGGTGTTTCACTATGAACTGTTCGAAAACAGTGAATATAAAAACATCCTGCTTAAAACCCTGGACATTTTCGCCGGCGACACCGACGACGATCAGCTATGCGCGGCACTGGCTCGCATAAAAGATCACTTCGCCCATGACAAACCGGAGGACCAAACACCACTCCGGTCTTATAAGTTTATTCGCGGTAGCAATGAAAATATGAAAGAGATGCTATGCGAACTGATCCAGCTTCAACCTGGCATGGATGCCACTGCGCGAAACGAGTTTGAAATGCTGCTCAAACCCTTCTACCAGGCTATCGAAAAGCGCGAGCGTGCCTGGGTCAAGGCCCTGGGTTTCGATCCCGAGGCCGATCAGCTGCCCGATGTCGCCGACATTCTCTACCAGGATGACCTGCTGCGCTTTAATCCCGGTAGTGGCGCCTGAAGCAAGCAATTTGCGCAACAAACCTGGGAAAACGCGCCAGACTCTAACTTAGCGAAACGACCCCGACATGAGCTTATACACAGAACTGCAAGCCCATCGCGCCAAGCCGTCTTCTGAGTGGATCGAAGAGGTGCGAAAAAAATACCCAACCGAAACTGCAATCGACGAAGTCTTCACGCGCAAGCTGCATAAACGGGGGCACGCGGTTGAGCACAGCATGGATTTCAGCAAATTACTCGATCCCCTGACGCGATTTATAAAAAA
>DJFY01000023.1:18170-19436 GCA_002431545.1 Cellvibrionales bacterium UBA5860
CGAAAGCGCAAGCTGATGATACGCATGGATCCCCAGGAATCGATCGTCGAAACCCATCGTTTGCGGGAATATCAATTACTCTCGGCCGCTTACGGCGAAGTCCCTGTTCCGGAAATGCTGTGGATAGACGCGAACGGTGAGGACCTGGGACAACCGGCCCTTATCGCGGAATTCCTCGAAGGGACTGTGCAACCCGATACCGGATCGGAAAAATTCAGCGGCGTCGGCATGTATTTTCCACCGGCACATCGACAGGCCCTGAAAGATCAGTTTGTCGAGATTCTCGCAAGAATCCATCGTATAGACTGGCGCAATAAGGAACTGTCGAGTTTTGAAGTGCCGCGGGAAAATTCAACTGAAGCGGTAGAAAAAGCACTCGGCTTGTGGGAACGTGCCTGGAACGAGGACACTTTGTCGGCCCACCCGATTATGGAGCGCGCCGCGCTTTGGCTCAGGGAAAATATGCCGATTGTCGAAAGTCCGATATTGGTTCACGGCGATTATCGCAGCGGCAATTTCATGTTCGACAAAAACATGAACATAAACGCCATCTTTGATTGGGAACTGGCTTACCTGGGCGATTTTCACGACGATTTAGCCTGGGCATCCCTACCCCTTTTTGCCGGCCCGGATGAAGAAGGAAATTATCTCGCCAGCGGTCTCTTGGAAACCGAAGCCTTTCTCGCCCTGTATCAGGATCTCAGCGGAAACAAAGTTGACCCGAAAAAACTTTTTTTCTACCAGGTTTTTTCTTTTTACAAAATATCAGTAATCGCGGCTGCGACGGGGGTGCGTATCGCACACGGCAGAAAGACACACCTGGACGCCATGATGAACCTCGCTTCGGGTTTGGGTTGCGTGGGCTTTTCAGAACTCAACCGCCTTCTCGACACCGCAGAATAAACATCGAGCTCAGTTGACATTCATCACAATATTCTCGCTGCCAGTTATTTGCACGCTATTCGCGCTCCCCACCGTGTAGGATTCAGACGCGCTCCGGAATCCGGACGAAACTACAGCGTTGCCGAAAACGACTTATTTATTCTTATTCTGACGCCCGCGCTTTGCCGGCAATTCGGCGACAGCGGCACCGCCCGGCCAGCGATAGTCATTTGCCCCGTATGTATTTCTGCCATCGCTGCTGATACTTTGAGTCCGCCCGAGAACCCGCGGCGATAACTGCAGATTATGGCCCATACCGCGTAATAATTGCTGCGTGTCGGGGCTAATGCCCTCCTCCATGAAGACTTTATCGGGCAACCACTG
>DJFY01000023.1:19782-22877 GCA_002431545.1 Cellvibrionales bacterium UBA5860
TACAATCACCGGCGTCATCGAAGACAGCGGGCGTTTGCGCGGCGCAATCGCGTTGGCGGCTCCGCCAACAAGACCGTAGGCGTTGGGCGTGCCGGGTTTCGCGACAAAATCGTCCATTTCATTGTTGAGCAGAAATCCAGCACCATCCACAGCGATACCACTGCCGTAGGAAAAATTAATAGTGTAGGTGTTACTAACGACATTTCCGGCGGCATCCCACACAGAAAAATGCGTGGTATCGTGGCTTTCTGCGCCCAGGACTGCTCCCGGCAGCACCCTTTCCGATGGCGTGGCCCGCTTCAAATCCACGCGTTCGCGCAATTGCTTTGCGTAGGTTTTGCTGGTCAAAGCCGCCACGGGTACCGGCGTAAAGTCGGGATCGCCCAGATATTTGCTGCGATCGGCGTAGGCGCGACGCATGCTCTCGACAAGTCGATGCAGGTAGGCAGCGCTATTGTGGCCAAGTCCAGACAGATCCCAACCTTCGAGCATGTTTAACATCTGAACCAGGTGAACACCTCCGGAAGAAGGCGGCGGCATGGCATGTATTTCGTGGTTGCGATAGCGCCCGACTACCGGAGCACGCTCAACCACACGATAATCCTCGAGGTCTTTTCTGGTTATCAGGCCGGCATTTTTCTCCATGGCACGAATAATCAGCTCAGCCACCGCACCTTTGTAAAATCCATCGCTGCCCTCTCTGGCAATCACACGCAGGGTTTTTGCCAGATCGGGTTGACGCCACAAAGAGCCCGTCGCCAGGGTTTCGCCCTCGGCGTTAAAATAATATTTTTTCGACGCGGGCGACGCAGACAATCGGGAAGCCGCCCGCTGCAGGGAAAATGCCAGCGGAACGGTGACGGTAAAACCCTCCTCTGCCAGCCGAACGGCCGGCATCAACACCGTCTCCAGTGGCAAAGAACCATAGCGATCCAGCGCGTGAATCAATCCGGCCACGGTGCCGGGAATACCTGCAGACTGGTAGCCATAACGGGATTTTTTCGGGTCGGCTTCTCCATTCGGGCCGAGGAACATATCAACCGTGGCTGCCAGAGGCGCCGTTTCGCGGTAATCGATGGCAATCGTGCGCTGCTCATCCGCAAGGTGCACCAGCATAAAACCACCACCACCCAGATTACCCGCCTGCGGCAATGTAACGGCGAGCGCGAACCCTGTGGCTACCGCCGCATCGACGGCATTGCCGCCCGCGCCCAGTATTTGCGCACCGATTTCGCTGGCCAGTCGCTCCTGGGAAACGACCATACCTCGGCGACTGACGATCGGGTGAAAACGATCAGCAAAACTAATGAATGGCGTATCGCTGCTGTCCTCTGCGCTCCGCGCGCCAACCGACACCAGGGTCGTGAAGCCAATCACGACCGCGGCAAGAAGGCCTTGTTTCACTGTGTTAATCACCATGGGGTTTAGTAACATAAAGCAGACTTTTCAAATACCAACTACCAGCGCCCAATATAACAACTAATTTTGTTCGGCTACGCGGCTTTTTTACAACAACGGCTGCAAACCCGCGCAATCTTCGCCTGACGAATCTGGAAATCGCACATGGAAAACATCGAGTACTTTGCAGTCGATATCGAGCAAACCACCTGGCAGGCTTCGCAGCAACCGCTTAGCGAAATACGGCGACGGGTCTTTATCGACGAACAGGGCGTCGACGCCAGCGAAGAGTTCGATACTGCCGATGCAGGTGCCGTACATTGGCTCGCGTTTACGCCCGACAACACTGCCGTCGGATGTGCGCGGTTGATCGACGACAGAATCGGCCGCATGGCGGTGCTCAAGCCTTTTCGCAATCGAGGTATCGGTTCGGCTCTAATGCGCCACATCATCAACTATGCGGCCGGAATCGGTCTACCGCGCCTGCGCTTACACGCGCAAACCCAGGCCTTACCGTTTTATGAAGGTATGCGCTTTGTCGCCAGCGGCGACGAATTTATGGAGGCAGGGATACCCCATCGAAGCATGACGCTCGAACTGGGACGTTTTTTACAACCCAGGGTGGAGCCATCGCTACCGGATACCGCACAGGAAAATCGCGAGCGCCTCATGCTGGATAACGCCATCGCCTTTAACGAACAAGCAAAAAAACTGGTCGACAACGCGCAGCGCCAAATCCGAATATTCAGTAGAAAACTCGACCCGAGGATCTACGATGATGACACGCTGCGCGACTTGATGTTTGAACTCGCCCGTGCACACCCTCACGCAGAAATCAAAATACTTGTCGAACAAACCTACCCACTTGTGCAAGACAGTCACCGCTTACTGCACCTGTACCATCGTTTACCCAGCCGCATCGAAATCAGAAAGCTCGGCAAAGCCATCAAATCACTACACTCAGACTTTCTTGTCGCCGATCAGTCAGGCATCCTTTACAACCAGAGTGGCGACCGCTACGCCGGCTACGCCATAGCGCACGCACCGCTACAGGCCGTCGAATTAATCGACGCCTTTGAAGACATGTGGGAACGCAGCGAGCCGGATCCCGAGTTGCGCAATTTGCCGCTTTGAAATGCCGCTTTGAAATAAGAGGCGGGTTCAGCAAGCGCTTCCGGTTGCAAGCACTGCCGGCTGCAAGGCAGGGACTAAACAGCGCCGCAAACGGCTTGCGGCGCTCAGCCCCTACAGGACACTGCAGGCTCTAAAATTCATACGGCATGCCTGCTAAAACCGCCCTGCGCCACGCGAGCCGCCCGCCGCAAATCCAAGCCTGGGGCTCAGTTGCAATAACGCGCCTTGGCGGCGCGTCGATGCGCGTGCAACAGAGGCTCGGTGTAGCCGCTGGGTTGCTCGCATCCCTTAAACACCAGATCGCACGCGGCCTGGAAAGCGATACTTCGCTCGAAGTTGTCTGCCATATTGCGATAGACGGGATCTCCAGCATTCTGTTCGTCCACAACGGCCGCCATTTTTTTCATCACCGCCAGAACCTGAGCTTCGCTACAGATACCGTGGTGAAGCCAATTGGCAATATGCTGGCTCGATATGCGCAATGTGGCGCGATCTTCCATCAAGCCGACATGGTTGATGTCTGGCACCTTGGAGCAACCCACGCCCTGGTCGATCCAGCGCAC
>DJFY01000023.1:23098-24270 GCA_002431545.1 Cellvibrionales bacterium UBA5860
ACATAGCCGAGAATACCCTGGGCGTTATTCTCCAGTTCGCGCTCGATCTCTTCACCTCGTAGCTCTCGGTCGCCAAGTAGCGGTATCGTCAAAATGTCGCCGAGGCGGGCCCGTCTCTGCCCGGCAAGCTCCTTCTGCCGCGCCGCCACATCGATCTGATGATAGTGCATGGCATGCAGCGTAGCGGCTGTGGGCGAAGGCACCCAGGCACAACTGGCGCCCGCCGCAGGGTGCGCGATCTTCGCCTCCATCATAGCAGCCATCATGTCCGGCATCGCCCACATGCCTTTGCCTATCTGCGCCTTGCCACGCAGGCCACAGGCCAATCCCACGTCTACATTCCAGTCTTCGTATGCAGTGATCCAGGGCTGGGATTTCATATCCCCCTTCGGCACCATCGGACCGGCTTCCATACTGGTGTGAATCTCATCACCGGTGCGATCCAGAAACCCGGTATTGATGAAAATGACGCGCTCCTTCGCCTGTCGAATACACTCTGCTAGATTCACGGTTGTACGCCGTTCCTCGTCCATAATGCCGATTTTCAGAGTGTTCTCGGCCATGCCCAAGGCCATCTCGACACGCCGGAACAATTCCACGGCAAAGGCCACTTCATCCGGTCCGTGCATCTTCGGCTTGACGATATAAACACTACCGGTTTTGGAGTTACCGCGCCGCCCATTCTCGCCAATATCGTGCAGCGCGATAAGCGAAGTGAACATCGCATCGAGAATGCCCTCGGGGGCTTCTTTGCCATCGTCAAACAGTACCGCGTCACTGGTCATAAGATGGCCGACGTTGCGTACCAGCAACAAACTGCGCCCGGGCAACACCAACTCGTCGCCGTTTACCCCGATATAGCGCCGATCCTCATTCAGGCGCCGGGTAACCTGCTGCCCGCCCTTGTCAAAGGAGTCAATAAGATCGCCTTTCATCAGGCCGAGCCAGTTACGATAGGCGGTGCACTTGTCGGCCCCATCGACTGTGGCGACCGAATCCTCACAATCCTGAATCGTCGTCAGCGCAGATTCCAAAACAACATCCTTGACATGCGCGGCGTCATCACGGCCTACAGAGTCATTAATATCAACCTGAACTTCAATATGTAATCCATTGTTTTTTAAGAGAATAGAATCCGGTTTATTCTGTAAGCCACAATAGCCGACGAACTG
>DJFY01000060.1:0-1842 GCA_002431545.1 Cellvibrionales bacterium UBA5860
CGCATCGTGCTCGACCAGAAGGGCGGCGAACTGCTGCTGGGCCACGGCGACATGCTCTACATGGGAGTCGGTTCCTCCAACCTGAACCGCGTGCACGGCGCCTTCGTCGACGACCACGAGGTGCACAAGGTCGTGGCCTATCTCAAGCAGGTCGGCCCGCCCGAGTACATCGAGGACCTGTGCGCCGACGAGCCGCCGGCAAATGCCGCGGGCGACGGCGGCGGCGATGCCGAGGCCGACCCGCTCTACGACCAGGCCGTCGCGCTGGTGCTGGAGACGCGCAAGGCGTCCGTGTCCTGGGTGCAGCGCCGGCTCAAGATCGGCTACAACCGCGCGGCGCGCATGGTCGAGCAGATGGAGTCCGCCGGCATCGTCGGTCCGAGCGGCCCCGGCGGCAACCGAGAGATTCTCGCGCCGGGCGGCCGCGACTGACGCGTGCGGTTCATGGGCCGGCAAGCCGCGACCGGCACACTTCGACTTCTCCCGTATCCCGTCCCGCCATGATCCGAACCCTCGTCCTTGCCGTGGCCCTGCTGCTCGCCAGTACCGGGCCGGCGCCCGCCGCCGACGCGCTGCAGCGTTTCGTCGACGAGGTGCGCACGTTCACGGCGCACTTCGAGCAGATCCAGTACGACGAAGACGGCGGCGAGCTCGGGCGTCGCAGCGGCCGTTTCTCGCTGGCGCGTCCGGGCCGATTCGACTGGCACTACGAGCAGCCCTACGAGCAGCGCATGGTCTGCGACGGCGAGCGCATCTGGAACTACGAGCCGGATCTGGCGCAGGTCACGGTGCGAACGGCCGGCGACATCCTGCGCGACACGCCGGTGGCCCTGCTCGCCGAAGGCGCGAATCTGGCGGAGCGCTTCGAGGTCGAGCCGATCGGCGAGGGCAGGGACAGCGGCCTGCGCCTGCGGCCGAAGACCGACGACGCGGATTTTCGCCAGATCGAGCTGTGGCTGGAATCCTCCGGGACGCCGACGCGCATGCGTCTGCACGATCCGCTGGGCGGCATCAGCGAGATCCGGTTCAGCGACGTCGTCCGCAACCCGAAGATCGATGCCGGCGTGTTCCGCTTCCGGCCGCCGGCCGGCGTCGAGGTCGTGAATCTGGACCCGGCGGGCTGATCGACACGCCTGATACGATCCGCGCTCAGGACGCAGATGCCGCGAGCGCGATGTCTTCACAGCCCCCGATCCGTTCCGGTGGACGGAATCAGTCACCTGCCCAGCCGACGGCGGAGCGCATGCGTCCGCGCACGCTCGACGAGGTGGTCGGCCAGGCGCATCTGCTCGGTTCCGGCGCTCCGTTGCGTACGCTGCTCGAAGCCGGCAGCGTGCCGTCGATGGTGTTCTGGGGGCCGCCGGGCGTCGGCAAGACCACGCTGGCGCGGCTCATCGCCGGCTACACGCAGGCGCAGTTCCTGACGCTGTCGGCGGTGCTGGCCGGCGTCAAGGACATCCGCGAAGCGGTGGCGCAGGCGAAGGCTGCTGCCGAGGGGCTCGCGCCGCAGCGCACGGTGCTGTTCATCGACGAGATCCACCGCTTCAACAAGGCGCAGCAGGATGCGCTGCTGCCCTTCGTCGAAGACGGGACGCTGACGCTGATCGGCGCGACCACCGAGAATCCCTCATTCGAACTCAACGGCGCCCTGCTGTCGCGGCTGCGCGTGTTCGTGCTGCGCGCGCTGGAGCAGTCCGACATCGTCGACCTGCTGCGCCGCGCCTGTGCCGACGCGCAGCGCGGGGTCGGCGTCGAGTTGCCGGCGGGCTGGATCGAGCGCATTGCCGAAGCCGCCGATGGCGATGCGCGGCGCAGTCTCGTGCTGCTGGAGACGGCGGCGGA
>DJFY01000060.1:2041-13365 GCA_002431545.1 Cellvibrionales bacterium UBA5860
TTCGACAAGCAGGGCGAGCACTTCTACGACCAGATCTCGGCGCTGCACAAGTCGGTCCGCGGCAGCGACCCGGACGCCGCGTTGTACTGGTATGCACGCATGCTCGATGGCGGCTGCGATCCGCACTATCTCGCGCGCCGCGTGCTGCGCATGGCCATCGAGGACATCGGCCTCGCCGATCCGCGTGCACAGGAGCTGTGCCTGGCCGCCTGGGACAGCTATCAGCGCCTCGGCAGTCCCGAGGGCGAACTGGCGATCGCCCAGGCCGTGGTCTATCTCGCCTGTGCACCGAAGAGCAATGCGGTCTATGCCGGCTACAACGCGGCGCGCGCGCTCGTCGAGCGGACCGGCGCCCTCGAGGTGCCGATGCACCTGCGCAATGCGCCGACGAAGCTGATGAAGGATCTGGGATACGGCGACGGCTACCGTTACGACCACGACGAGCCGGATGCCCAGGCCGCAGGGCAGCGCTTCCTGCCCGAGGCGCTCGGTGAGCTGCGGCTCTACGAACCGACCGCGCGCGGCATCGAGGGGCGCATCGCCGAGCGTCTGGCGGCACTGCGCCAGCGCCGGGGCGGGGCGTCGTGATGCCGTGGCTGGCCGTGGCCGTCGGCGGTGCGCTCGGCGCCTTGGCGCGCTACGGCAGCGTGCGCCTGCTGACCGCCTGGTTCGGACCTGCCTTCCCGTACGGCACGCTGGCGGTCAACGTGATCGGCAGCGGCGTGGCCGGCTGGCTCTTCGTGCGCCTGGTCGAGTCGGGTGGCGGTAGCGAGACGCTGCGTGCCCTGCTGATCGTCGGCTTTCTCGGTGCGTTCACGACGTTCTCGGCGTTCTCGGTCGAGACCTTGCGACTGTTCGATGCGGGTCACGCCGGGCTCGCCGCGTTCAATGTCATCGCCAACCTGGTGTTGTGTCTGTGCGGCGCGGCGCTGGGCGTCGGCCTGGCCCGTGCGCTGGGAGCCTAAGCGCCGGCCCTTCGATACGCCCTCGGGGCACGCAGGGCAGGCTCTACAATAGCGCCCCTCGACAGAACCACCTCTCCACGATGATCGACGCCAAACTGCTGCGCAGCGATACGCAGGCCGTTGCCGACCGCCTGGCCCGCCGCGGCTACGTCTTCGACCTGGATGCCTATCGCGGTTTCGAGCAGCGCCGCAAGGACCTGCAGGTGCGTACCGAGCAGTTGCAGGCGGAGCGCAACGCCGGATCCAAGCGCATCGGCCAGGCCAAGGCGAAAGGCGAGGATGCATCGCCGATCCTCGCCGACATGGATCGCATCAAGACCCAGCTCGCGGAGAACGAGACGCAGCTCGGCGCCTTGCAGGCCGAGTTCGACGACTTTCTCGCGCGCGTGCCGAACCCGCCGCACGCCAGCGTGCCGGACGGCAAGGACGAGGACGACAACGTCGAGCTGCGGCGCTGGGGTGAACCGAAGGCGATTGCAGCGCCGCGCGACCACGCCGATCTGGGCGAAGCGCTCGGCCTGATGGATTTCGCCGCCGCGGCCAAGCTCACCGGCGCGCGCTTCACGCTGTTGCGCGGTGGCCTTGCGCGCCTGCATCGCGCGCTCGCGCAGTTCATGCTCGACGTGCACACGCAGGAGCACGGCTACGAGGAGCTGTACGTGCCCTACATCGTCAACGCGACCAGCCTGCGCGGCACCGGGCAGTTGCCGAAGTTCGGCGAGGATCTGTTCGCGCTGCAGGGCGAGCAGGACTGGCGCCTGATCCCGACCGCCGAGGTGCCGGTGACCAATCTCGTGCGCGACGAGATCCTCGCCGCGTCCGAGCTGCCGAAGAAGTGGGTCGCACACACGCCGTGCTTCCGCTCGGAGGCGGGTTCTGCGGGGCGCGACACGCGCGGCATGATCCGCCAGCACCAGTTTGAAAAAGTGGAGCTGGTGCAATTCGTCCGTCCACATGAATCTGATGCAGCACTGGAAGAACTCTGCGGACATGCGGAAACGATTTTACAGAAGCTCGAACTGCCCTATAGAAAAGTTATTCTATGCGGCGGCGATCTCGGCTTTGCCGCCGCGCGCACTTACGACCTGGAAGTCTGGCTGCCGTCCCAGGGCCAGTATCGCGAAATATCTTCCTGCAGCAACTTCAGGGACTTTCAGGCCCGGCGCATAATGGCGCGCTGGCGCAACCCGGCGACGGGCAAACCGGAGTTACTGCACACGCTCAATGGCTCTGGTCTTGCTGTCGGGCGGACACTCATCGCCATCATGGAAAACTTCCAACAGGCGGACGGCAGCATCGCAATACCTAATGCACTACGTGCATACATGGGCGGGCTGAGTTCTATCACTTAGATCGATGGACTATCTGCCACTGTTCCACGATCTGCGCGACCAGTCCTGCCTGGTCGTTGGGGGCGGCCATGTGGCCCTGCGCAAATTACGCGCGCTATGCCAGGCTGGCGCCCGGGTTAATCTTGTCGCCCCGACTATAATCCCTGCCATCACTACACTGGCACACGAATATCAGCATCTGGTTACTTGCCAACAACGACCCTACACATCGACTGATCTCGATAACAAGGTGCTGGTGATTTGCGCGACCAATGACGGGGAATTGAATGCCGCAGTGTCCGTGTCGGCACGCGCCCAAAGGATCCCGGTGAACGTTGTCGATCATCCCGAACTCAGTACAGTTATCTTTCCCGCCATCGTCGATCGCTCTCCGATCCAGGTTGCCATCAGTTCCGGTGGAGCCAGCCCGGTGCTGGTACGCCGGTTGCGCGAGAAAATTGAGACCCTCTTACCGGGACGCCTGGGCGAGTTGGCCTTACTGGCCAGTCGCCATCGCGATACCGTCAAAAAACTTTTTACTTCGAGCAACGACAGACGTCGCTTCTGGGAAACAGTTTTTGATAGCGATATCCCCGAACGGGTCTATGCCGGCGACACAAATAAAGCGGACACTTTGCTTAAAAAGCGCCTGCAACAAGCTCCGAGATCAAGTCTGGAAAAAAATGGCATCTCTGACAACAAAGGCGAGGTTTATCTGGTAGGTGCGGGTCCAGGGGACCCGGATCTGCTTACTTTTCGAGCTCTGCGATTGATGCAACAGGCAGACGTCGTGCTCTACGATCGCCTGGTTTCAAAGCCGGTACTGGAGATGGTACGCCGGGATGCAGAGCGCATTTATGTGGGTAAAAAACCTGGCGACCACCCAGTTAATCAATCGAATATCAATCGCAAGCTTGTCGAACTGGCCCTGGAGGGCCATCGCGTACTGCGCTTGAAAGGCGGCGATCCTTTCGTTTTTGGCCGCGGGGGAGAAGAGATTGAGGTTCTGGCAGAGCAGGGCATTTCCTTTCAGATTGTTCCCGGCATTACTGCGGCGACCGGGTGCGCCAGCTACGCCGGCATCCCCCTGACTCACCGGGATTACGCCCAGTCAGTGCGTTTTCTTACCGGGCACCGAAAAGACGGGCAGTTAGATCTCGACTGGCAAAATCTCGCCGCAGCAAAAGAAACACTCGTCTTTTATATGGGCCTGAACGGACTCACAGAAATATGCGAGGGCCTTATCGCCCACGGCATGGCTGGCGACACACCTGCGGCATTGATAGAGCGTGGCACTCGTCCCGACCAGCGCATCGTATTAAGTGATCTACAACAATTACCGTTCAAGGTCAGCGACATTGAAGTGCAATCGCCTTCGCTGCTTATTATCGGCAACGTTGTCAGGCTGCAGGAAAAACTGGCCTGGTACGGTGAAACGTTAAAAAAACAGATAGCCAGAGGGTAGGGTAGTGAGCCAATACGATTACGACTTGTTTGTCATTGGTGCAGGTTCAGGAGGGGTTCGCGCGGCACGCATGGCAGCCCAATACGGCGCCAGGGTGGCCATTGCGGAGCAACAATACCTCGGCGGCACCTGTGTCAATGTCGGCTGTGTACCGAAAAAACTCTTCGTATACGCCTCATCATTCAGCGAAGAGTTTGCAACGGCTCAGAGTTTCGGCTGGCACGAGGCTCATCGCGCGTTTGACTGGCAGACACTCCTGCAAAATAAGAACCGCGAAATTGAGCGGCTAAACGCTATATACGGCAAGCTGTTGGATGCCTCCGGCGCCACGCTCTACTCAGACCGCGCCACAGTGGCCGGGCCTCATGAAATTTCTGTTGGCGGCAACCATTACACCAGCCGCTATATTCTCGTTTGCACGGGTGGCACGCCCTACGTGCCGACTTTCCCCGGTTCGGATAAAGTCATCACTTCCGACGACGCATTCTTTCTGGAAACGTTACCCGAAACCATTGCTATCGTAGGCGGTGGCTACATCGCTGTGGAGTTTGCCGGTATTTTTCACGGACTCGGCGTCGACACTCATCTGATCTATCGAGGACCTCTGTTTCTCAGAGGTTTTGACCAGGACCTGCGCGAAAGCCTGGCAGGACAAATGCAGGACAAAGGCATTCACCTGCATTTCGATTGCAACGTTGAATCTGTCACCGAGAGCAAATCTGGGTTGCGTGCGACATTGAACAATGGCGCCACTCTCGATGCCGACACGATCATGTATGCGACTGGACGCGTGCCCAATACGCAAGGCCTGGGTCTGGATACCACTGCAGTGGTACTCAAAGACAACGGCGCGATAGAAGTCGACGACCACTTTCAAACACAGGAATCGTCTATCTACGCCTTGGGTGACGTCATTGATCGAATGGCCTTAACGCCGGTGGCCATCGCGGAGGGTATGATTCTCGCGGATAATTTATTCAGGGACGCCGATCGGACCATGAATTACGACAATATTCCAACGGCGGTATTTAGCCAGCCGCACCTCGGCACAGTTGGCCTCACCGAGGAACAGGCCCGGGAGAGATATGCAAGCGTCGAAGTCTTCCGCTCAGAATTTAAGCCCATGAAACAAAGTTTGGGCAAGACAAACGAGAAAGTGCTCATGAAGTTGGTCGTCGATGCCAAAAGCGACCGGGTACTGGGTTGCCACATGCTGGGCGAAGGGGCAGGGGAGATTATCCAGGGGCTAGCAGTAGCCGTTAAAGCCGGCGCCAAGAAAGCGGATTTCGATGCTACTGTCGGCATTCATCCCACCGCTGCGGAAGAATTCGTGACGATGCGCGAATCGGTCAAGACCAGCAACTAATAACACGGTATCCGGTTTAACCGAGCAAACCTGTCAATTGTACCTGCGTAATTGTAATCGCGGCAGGGATACGGGCATATCGCACCTGTCAAACATCGAATGCCGATGATATAAAAGGCCGCCAACCGGCGGCCTTTTTATTATTGGGTTATGTCCAGAGTTCTCCCCGAGGCCACAACCAGAGCTGTCACCTGAGCTACGGCCAGAACAATACCCAAAACAATACCTGGCACTTTGTCGAGGCTCGCATCGCAACGTTGAAGCCCAATATCAGTAAACGATAATACCCCGGATGTTGCGGCCTTCAACCAGATCCTCGAAACCCTGGTGAACCTCATCAATGCTGTAAGTGCGCGAGCACATTTTGTCCAGGTCAAGCTGCCCGGTCTCGTAAAAACCCAATAGCTTGGCGAAATCCACTTTTGCGTTGGTGCTACCGTAGATACATCCGCAAACCTTCTTCGAGGACAGGGGCATTTCCAGTGCGCTGAATTTGTATTCGTCCTGTGGGCTACCGGCACCGACCATGCAGGTTGTACCGCCACGGCGCGTCGCGGCATAGGCCTGCGCTGCAACCGCCGGCACGCCGATCACTTCAAACGCGTAGTCCACGCCAATACCGCCGGTAATTTCCATGATTTGTGCGACAGGGTCAGAACTCGCGTTTACCGTATGTGTGGCACCAAAATCTCGCGCCGCCTCTAGTTTCGCGTCATTAAGATCTACCGCGATAAGAGGGTTAGCGCCCGCTATTTTAGCGCCCTGAAGCGCGGATAGACCCACACCACCACAGCCAAATATCGCAACGCTGCTGCCAGGTTGCACATCCGCCGTATTCAATGCTGCGCCGGCGCCTGTCATTACCCCGCAACCGACAAGTGCCGCGGCTTTTAAATCGTATTTTTTATCAATCGGCACAACACACATTGAAGGGCACACGACCTGTTCAGCCATATTCCCCAACGCGGCAAAAGCACCGATATATTCTCCGTCGAGCTTCAAACGGCTGCTGCCATCGGGTTGCATACCACTGAATATATCGGTCGCAGTACACAGCCAGGGCTCTTGATGCAGACAGTAATAACATTCACCACACATGGGAATAAACGAAGTAATAACGTGGTCACCGACTTTAACGTTGGTGACATTTTCACCGACTTCTTCAACAACACCGGCCCCCTCGTGACCGAGTACGATTGGCGTAGGCATAGGGAGTTTGCCGTTGATAACCGACATGTCTGACTGACACAAGCCGGTGGCAACCATACGAATTCGTACTTCGTTGGCTTTCGGTGCGTCAAGCTCGATTTCCTTCACTGAATATTCGTTTGGCGCGGTTAATACAACAGCTTTTGCTTTCATGAAATACCTCATAGATTAGGGTCACGACTAACTTAGCCTGCACAAAATGATCTTGTCGGCCGAAGCGATATTTACAGCACAATGTTTGCCGGTCATTGTTATCGGCTGCAAAGAATGCGGGAATCTACCATGTGGCAAGCGGATTGTCAGCCGACTGGGCGGTATGATACGACTGGAATCAACGCCACATGTCTAACCTTGATCAAGCAATCGAGGAGTGATCAGGAATGAGCTGCCGCGGCAGCCCAATTTCACGGCTACTGGTTCCGAGCAAATTATTCGCATAATATATATTATGTTAAATTATGAGTATACAAGGGGCCACCCACCTTATGCCAATTAACGCTATATCCCCTTGATGTCTTGGCATAAAATAAGCCGTTATACACATCAACAAGGTTTCCCGCGCGGACCTCATAGATTAGATGCAACCAAATAGACTGGCCGTCGGTCACAATGCAAAGTGTAAAAGGTGTTCTTAATGAACCTGTTTCGACAAAACTGCTGTTTAGTCTTCGGCTTATGCCTCGGCATACTGCTCGCGGGCTCTGTGCGAGCAGAACTTGCTGTTTTGCAGTTTTCCAGCGCCCAGACCGAGACTGCTAAGGAAATCCTGGAAAAGTTATCCCAACATCACTACCGAAAGCTTGCCCTCGATGACCAGTCGTCAGCGGAAATTTTCGATAACTTTATCGATACGCTCGATCCACTTAAGAGTTATTACCTTCAGTCAGACATTGATGAGTTCGCGCGCTACCGCGACAGGCTCGACGACGCCCTGTTAAACGAAGATTTGGAGCCAGGTTTTGCGTTGTATAACCGGTTTAGAAAACGGATGCACGACCGGTTGACCGACAACATATCGCTTCTCGAAAGCGATCATCAATTTAATTTCGAGCTCGAAGAATCACTTGTCGTCGACAAAGACGCACGCACGTGGGCGAAAAACACACAGGAAGCCAACGATTACTGGCGCAAGCGCGTCAAGGACGCCCTGCTGCGGCTAGTACTAAGCGGCAAGGAAATCGAGGCATCCAGGGAGTTGCTCGTTAAACGTTACCGTACCCAGTTAAAACAGCTGTCGCAGCAAGACAATCACGACGTTTTCGAACTGTTTATCAGCGCCCTCACCGAGCTATACGATCCACATACCAGTTATCTATCTCCGCGAACTCTGGAAAACTTCAATATCGCCATGTCCTTGTCCCTTGAAGGTATTGGCGCAGTTCTGCAAAACGAATATGAACTCACCAATATTGTTCGAATTGTCGCTGGCGGCCCCGCTGACCGAGAAACCGACCTCCGCCCCGGAGATAAAATTATCGGCGTCGCCCAGGGCGAAAACGGTGAAATGGTCGATATTATCGGCTGGCGAATTGATGATGTGGTCCAGCTTATTCGAGGTAAAAAAGACACGGTTGTACGCCTGGAGATTCAGCCGGCAACGGATGAAAACAGCGATAACAGCCGTATCGTCACTATTGTCCGCGACAAGGTGAAGCTTGAGGAACAAGCCGCTAAAAGTGAAATTATTGAACTGCCGGTCAATGATCGCCAGTCAAAAATTGGCGTTATCACGATTCCAGCTTTTTATATGGATTTCGACGCCTATCGAAATCGCGACCCGGACTTTAAAAGCACCACGCGAGACGTGCAAAAACTGTTGGACCAGTTGGAAGAAGAAAATGTCGACGGTATTGTTCTGGATCTGCGTAACAATGGCGGCGGCTCCCTGATCGAAGCTACCGCTCTTACCGATCTGTTTATCGACCCGGGCCCCGTAGTACAGATTCGCCATGCCAATGAAAGGATATCTCGGAACCAACGCTCGAGACGAACGCCCTACTACCAGGGTCCACTGGTCGTTCTTATCAATCGCCTTAGCGCTTCGGCTTCTGAAATCTTTGCCGGCGCCATACAAGATTATGGTCGCGGCCTGGTCTTTGGCAGCACCAGTTTTGGTAAAGGTACCGTCCAGGTCATGGCACCCCTCAAAGAGGGCCAACTCAAATTCACTGAATCGAAATTCTACCGAGTTTCTGGTGACAGCACACAACACCGGGGCGTCATTCCCGATATCGAATTTCCCTCCTATTATAGTTATGACGACATCGGCGAAAGCAGCCAGGAGCACGCCCTGCCCTGGGACAGCATCCACAGCGTTCGTCATAGCGTGTATCAAATTCCCAACACTTTACTCAGTCAACTTAGAACCCGTCATGCCCAGCGTGTAGCCTTGGATCCGGACTGGAACTACATGCTAGACGAAATCAACATTCTAGAGACTCAGCGTGACACGACTGAAATAAGCTTAAACAAAGCCAAACGCGAAGCACTGAGAAAATCCCGCGAAGCTCAGTTACTTGAAATAGAAAACAAACGCCGGACAGCTCTGAAACTCGAACCCTACAAAACCTATGAAGAGTTCAAAGAAAGTCGCGATGTCGAGAAGAAAGAACGAGAGGCCGATGGCGAAACAAACGAGCCAGACCCGCTTTTACGGGAAGCGAGCCAGTTACTCGTGGACTATATAGACCTGTATAGCAATGCCGCCAATGCGCCGCGGATAGTACAAAAAAACGCGGCCGGGGAATACTTCTAGGAAGCTTCCTGGCTCGCGCCCTCACCTGCCCTGTCAACCGGATCCGACCTCCAAGCGTTTTAAGTCTGTATGAAGCATACGTGGAGGGCACGTGATGAACTATTCGAAATTATTGGCTTCTGCGTTGGCATTGACTCTATTAGCCGGTGCCGGGGTTAACGCCTCGGAACGGCACCACAAATCGCATGAATATCGGGCCGATCACCGCTATCACGAAGACAGACATTGGCGGTATAACCGCGATGATCGTCACTATAGCCGCGGTCAAGGCGCTATATACCCGAACTATTACGAGAAGCGCTTTTATCGGCATAGGGATAACCATGGCGTACACAGGGGCATCAGATATTATAAAAAGCATCATCGCCACCATAGGCGGCACTTTGCACCCAGACACCATCGACCCCACTATCACCGCCATCACAGACACCACGGACATAGACATTATCGCGGATGCGGGCATGTCTATGATAACGCTTACAGCTGGATTGGCGGCGCCATTCTCTTGCGAGAAGTATTACGCGACACACGCTATTGAGACGATCACGCTAACGTGACCAGAGAATCACGCATGTCGGTAGCAAGCTCCGAATTGCATAGGGCCGAACTAGACCAGATGAATAAAGAAGTGCAGGCTGGCACATTGGATGCGTTTTTATCCAGTGTCCAAGGCCGAGCTTTTAGTATGGCAAAAGCCGCTACCGGCCATCACGAAGATGCTCTCGATATTGTTCAGGATGCGATGATGCAACTGGTCAGCCGCTACCAAGACCGCTCTCCAGACGAGTGGCGAATGTTGTTCTATCGAATCCTGCACAACCGGATCAACGACAACTTTCGCCGTCGCAAGGTCAGAGACAAGTTTAAAGGCTGGCTGCCGTCATCACCGAGGCATGAAAATGATACCGCTGAAGTAGACGGTTTCCAGACTGTTCCGGGCACCGACACCGATTTACCCGACGTGCATGTCGGGCGCGAGGAAAAAGCCCTGCAAATTCATCGGGCGGTCAATACCCTACCCCGCAGACAAAGAGAAGCCTTCATGCTACGTTGCTGGGAAGGCCTGTCGACCGCAGAAACCGCCACTACAATGCAATGCAGTGAAGGCAGCGTAAAAACCCATTATTCACGTGCTTTAACAGCACTCAAAGGATTATTGGAGGAGTATAGGACATGAGTTCAGAGTTTGAAAAACGCCTGAGAAATGAACTCGTGGACACCGAGTCCCGGCTCGACAACCAGACAACGAGACAGCTAAATACCGCCAGGCGACGCGCGCTCGAAGCCCCGGGACAGCGCCACACAACGTCTTTAAAAGATTTGCTATGGCCTGCTGCAGGTATGGTCACCGCATCGCTGTTGGTGTTTACGGTTCTACTCTCCCCGGTATCGCCGGTGACGCCCACCAACAAATTTGCAGCAGATGATGTAAGTATAGAGTTCGAAAATGATTTAGAAAATGAGTTGATAGAAGATCTGGATTTTTACTACTGGCTTGCAGAAAATGAGGCCAACCTGAAAGGCTAGTAGCTAATCGTAAGGAGCGCAAAGTAATTTGCTGCAACGCAAAAATGTCAATACGTCTGATTAAAAATTTACTTTATTTTGTGCTGGTGGGTTCCACTTGTACCACTCAGGCACACTGGGATACGACATTAAGTAGCGCTATTCAGAGCTATCATATTCACGATGAAGTGTTGGTCTCGCGTGCAGTTGAAACTCAAGGAATATTTCTTGTCGAACGCGACCGCCGGCAACAGGACAGAACCATACGTACGCCCAGACAACGGGAAAAACTCCAAAAAAGACGTGAACAATTCGAAACCATGTCTCCACAACAAAGGGAAAAAATTCGCCGGGCACGCGAATACTATAGAGATTTACCACCGGAACGTCGTCAGGAATTACGTGAACAATGGCGAAACATGTCGCCAGAAGAACGACAGCTGCAGAAAAATAAAATGAGGGAAAAACGCTCTCTTCTACACAGTAGACAGCACTTCAGGGCATGACATCTGTCTCGTTTCCTTACACTCCCAGTAACGATACCACCAACTGTTATAGCCGATAGCGGAAAGGGTCAAATAAGGAAAATAGCCGGCGTATATCGCCGGCTATCCAAAGATCTGCAAAGATTACGTATTAAGGCTTGAACGCTTTAGAGCGCTTCGTCAAGCTCTGGCAACGCCTTAAACAAGTCTGCCACCAGACCGTAGTCCGCCACCTGAAAAAT
>DJFY01000016.1 GCA_002431545.1 Cellvibrionales bacterium UBA5860
TGGCGGTGAGGGAGGGATTCGAACCCTCGATACCGGTTAGGGTATACACACTTTCCAGGCGTGCGCCTTCGACCACTCGGCCACCTCACCTTTATCAGACCCACTTTCAGGTCGTCGCGACCCGGAGACCGGTCGCAAGGGGCGGCTACTCTACAAAATAACCCTGCCAAAGGCAATGAATGGCGTGCGAACCGGAGTTCGTAGTTCAAGTTGGCCCTGTCAACAACCGCGGGTAACCACGGGATCGTCGTCGTCGAGAGATTCCACTAAGTACTCAAGTTCACGGCGCACATCGCCGATATCGCGATAGGACAAATAGTGCTCGATGACGGCCTGGACAAGTGCCCGCCCCATGGCGTCAACATCCATGTCCGACCTGGCCTCGACGTCCTGAAAAACCCGTTGAACCGCAGCTTTCGCTAGAGATGATTCACCCGACATTTATGACCCCACTAGGCTCCACGCCACATTGAAAAACAGGTTATTTTAGCTGAACGGCACAAATACTGGAGTGAGCACGATCAAATGATGCGGCATGTTATTCCAACTTCTGCTTAAATTGTAGACAGCTAATCCCTTAAGTATCAACGAGCTTGCGAGACTCTTTACTAAATACTTTCAATTATTACCGCCATTCATTACTCTTTGCGCTAAATGGGGCAAGGCCGGGACAAGATTGATTACACGGATATGAAATCAGCCAAGGCAAGTAGCAATACGCCGGCTGAGCAGTCGGGGTTGTTTCGCAGCCTTGCGGCGTTTAGCTGCATTGCGATTCTAGCAACCCGCACACCCAGTTTTGGCGATATCGCCCCGCCTTACATATTGGCGATACTGTCAATATTGTTGTATTTGCTGGCCACGACAATCGCTCAGCGCCAATACGGCGAGTTGGAAAATCCTCCGCGCCTGCTGACTTTTCTTGGCCAGTTCGACGCGTTTCTACTGGGCTGCTTTGTCGTTTTCATCGACTACAGCCTGCTGCCTCTCGCTGTCATTTTCACCATGATCCAGTACAACGCCCTGTCGCAAGGGGGCGTCGGCCGCTGGATCAGAGATAATCTGGCGTTTCTCGCTGGTCTGGTGCTCATATCAATTTTCAAACTACCTGCCTGGCATATTGAAATAGACCAGCCCATCAACAGCGCGGTCGTAGTCATCTTCATCGTGTACTTTGCCGCCTACGGCTACTTTTCCCACCGGCGGGCGGCGGAAGCGCGCAGATCGATAGCCGAACTCGAACGGCAACAGTTCCAATTGAAACTGCGCAATTATCAGTTATCGAAATACGTTTCACCTAATCTACGCCAGGTTATCGAAAAAAACAGAAGCAGCAAGCTGGTGACCCGGCGTAAACGCCTTGTTGTCTTTTTTTCCGACATCGTCGGCTTTAGTGAGATTGCCGACGAAATGGACGAAGCGTCGCTTACCGTCGTCATCAATAATTACCTCACGGAAATGTCGAAAATCGCCCTTGAGCACGGCGGCACGATCGACAAATATATCGGCGATTCGATCATGATTTTTTTCGGCGACCCCGAAACACGGGGCCCCAAGGAAGATTGCATCGCCTGTATTTCCATGGCTCTGGCGATGCGGCGCAAGGCTGTCGAACTTCAGTCCAAGTGGCAAAAAGACGGGCTATTCAAACCCTTAAGAGTACGTATGGGTGTCAGTACGGGGTTTTGCACCGTAGGCAATTTCGGCACCGAAACGCGACTGGACTATACCCTGCTCGGTTCCGAGGTCAACCTGGCAAGCCGCCTGGAGAGTGCGGCACAACCCGGGGAAATTCTCATATCCCAGGCGACCCACGAGTTAGTCCGCGATGTGGTGATGTGTCAGGATCGCGGCAGCGTCGAAGTCAAGGGATTCAAACACCCCATTCGGGTCTTCGCAGTTATCGACTTTCGAAAAAATCTCGGCAAGGATCAAAGTTATTTCGAAGTCACCACCGATGGTTTTTCCCTGTTCCTGGATGCCGACAAAGTACCGAACTACGACCGCGGCAAGGTGCTAGCCGCCCTTAAAAATGCGGCGAAAAACATCTCTACCAGGGAACCAACTTCGTAAATGCCGGTATAGGCAACCTATTTTCACTGCCGCCCCTGCCGTTCAGGCAGCACGCCCGGCGTTGCGTGGGTGGAACGCCACGGATTGATGTCGATGCCGCCGCGCCGGGTGAATCGCGCTGCGACGGTCAACGCCTGGGGCCGGCAGTGCTCTAGTACATCGAGGAATATCTGCTCAACACATTGTTCGTGAAAGCCCCGATGCTCGCGATAAGACAGCAGGTACTGCAGTAAACTCTCGCGCCGAAGGGCCTGGCCCCGATAAGAAAGCTGCAGGCTGGCCCAGTCAGGCTGTCCGGTGACCGGACAGTTGGAGCGGAATAAGTGGCTGTGCAGCGTCTCAGTCACGATTTCTGATCCCATATCAACCGAGAGACGATCCGCTTGCGGCGAAGCCTGCGACGCCATACCGACCAAGTCGACGTCCTGGGTATCCAGTGAAATCCCAGCCATGGAACCCAGCCCTTTGCGCGCGTAATCGTCAATCGTATCTATTTGCAGACCAATAGGTGACTGACATACGCCTGAAATGTCTGTTTTTATTGTTTCTTCAAGCACTTCAAGCGAAGCAAAACGGTGATTGTTCAGTCCGTGAAAATAGAACTTAAGTGATTTTGATTCAACCGTGCAGGGCGATGCACAGGGAATGTCGATTTCGGCAATGCCGACCTGTGGCCTGCCGGAGATATCCAGCCAGGCCAGTTCGAAAACGGTCCACTGGTCAGCACCGTGAAACGGTAACGGCTTATCCTCAAGCCCTAAAAGCCGCCTTCCAGATTGCCGATCGATGGCCTGGAGCACTTCGGGCGCATATCCGCCCGGCGCAGCCACCACACGCCCCAGAAGTGTGTTTTCCTCATCCATATCAGGCTCTGAGGTTTTTCCCCGTTTCGAGCAAATACAAAGCGAAAACAAAAAGTCCGCCGACAAACAACAGGAGCACTCCAAAGGCAACACCGACATCGATATCGGATACACCGAGAATGCCATAGCGAAAGGCATTGACCATGTACAAAATCGGATTCAACTTGGACACGCCCTGCCAGAATTCCGGCAACAGACTCATGGAGTAGAAAACACCTCCCAGGTAGGTTAACGGCGTCAGCACAAAGGTCGGAATAATCGAAATATCGTCAAAATTATCGGCATACACCGCGTTAATCAGCCCCGCCAGTGAAAACAGCATTGAGGTTAGCACCACCACACTGACCGTCAGAAAAGGGTGCATCACACTCAAGTCGGTAAAAAACATCGATAGCAGAGTGACGATCACCGCCACGGATAAACCGCGAGCCAGGCCACCAAGCACGTAACCCAGTAATATGACGTAGTTGGGCATGGGCGAGACCAGAAGTTCTTCAATACTGCCGGCAAACTTGTTGCCAAAAAAAGAAGACACCACATTACCAAAAGAATTGGTGATCACTGCCAGCATAATGAGCCCCGGCACGACAAAATCCATATAGTTAAAACCGGACATTTGGCCGATACGCGGCCCGATCAGCGAACCAAAAATAATGTAGTAAAGAGCGATGGTAATCGCCGGAGGCAAAAGTGTCTGCTGCCAGATACGCGTAAAACGCCGAATTTCCTTCACCAGAAGTGTAGACAGGGCAATCCACTGTTCTCGCGCATTCACGATTTGGTTGACTCCCGTTCTGTACCGCTATCTGCCACCATCGCCAGAAACAACTCCTCCAACCGGTTCGCCTTGTTGCGCATGCTGACGATTTCTATGCCCTGGGCAGACAGCATGCGAAACAAATCGTTTAATGACTGACGCTTATCGACAATGACTTCGAAACTGTGATGATCGACAAGATGAGCAGGATAGCCCTCCAGAGCTGGACATTCGCTCAGACTTTCTTTGACATCCAGCACGAATACCTCCTGATTGAGCCGCATTAACAAATCACGCGTGGTGGTGTTCTCGACGATATCACCGTGATCGATAATCGCGATCCTGCGACACAGACTTTCGGCCTCTTCCAAATAGTGGGTGGTTAGAATAATGGTCGTACCCTGTTCGTTTATTTCCCTGAGGAATTGCCATAGCGAGCGGCGCAGCTCGATGTCGACACCGGCAGTAGGTTCATCCAGGATCAACAATCGAGGTTCGTGAACCAGGGCGCGGGCGATCATAAGCCGGCGCTTCATACCGCCCGAGAGCACCCGCGAGCGCTGGTCCCGCTTGTCCCAAAGCCCGAGTTTGCGCAAATATTTTTCTGCGTTCTCCTCAGCGAGTTTTTTTGGCAAGCCATAATAGCCAGCCTGGGTAACCACGATATCGGCGACCTTCTCGAACTGGTTAAAGTTAAACTCCTGAGGTACGACGCCAATATCTTTTTTTGCGAGGGAAAAGTGGCTGTCGATATCGTTGCCGAATATTTCGACCTGCCCGGCAGTTTTGCGCACCAGCGAACACAGGATACTGATGGTCGTCGACTTGCCCGCCCCATTGGGCCCCAGAAGTGCAAAAAAATCCCCCGGGGCAACTTCCAGGCTGATACCTTTTAAGGCCTTGAAACCGTTTTCATATACCTTGCTTAAATCCCGTATCAGCAGAGCCGGTACAGGTTGTGTCGTCGCGGTGTCTTTTATCGCCTTGCACTCCAGATGCTGTTCGAAAGGGTCATAACACAAGCCCATTCGATCCAATAAAATTTGTTTGCCGGAAAAATAAAGAATGCCAAGTGTAAAGCAAAGCCCAAATACACGCCTCGCCGCGGGCGCTTACCGAGGACATATTATAGAGAGCGTCGGGGTTAGGACACCCCGGGAGCAAAAGCATCATGGCGATCGCCGCAATGAGAGAACCCGGGTAAAACCACATTTAACAAGGCTGGCGAAAAAGCGGAAACCCGAAAATTTGGAGCGGGAAACCGGGTTCGAACCGGCGACCTCAACCTTGGCAAGGTTGCGCTCTACC
>DJFY01000089.1:0-8735 GCA_002431545.1 Cellvibrionales bacterium UBA5860
TGTGCCCGCGGGGTCATCCCCTCGGGGGCATCAAACTTCGCAAGCGCAGCTGACCCTCAGCACGAAAAAAAGGCCTCCTCGGAGGCCTTTTTTTGTGGGTTCCGCCCCCTGCATTGTATGTGCAGGCGCGAATGGTTAGAATACTAATAATTCGGTTACAATCAATTAGTACTGCATGCCACAAGCAATCAATGAGTTTGTCGATCTCATGGTCGAGAGCGCTGCACTGTGGCGCCAGCACCTAGGCCACCGCATCCGTGAAACCGGGCTCAGCCAAGCGCAGTGGCGTGTGTTGGCGCACATCAACCGGTCCGCGACCCCGCTGACTCAAGGACAACTGGCTTCCCGCATTGGGGTCGAAGGCGCCACGCTTGTCCCGCTGCTCGACCGGCTGGAATCCGACGGCTGGGTTCAGCGCCAACCACACCCAGAGGACCGGCGCTGCAACATTTTGGTGCTTGAGGCACCTGCGTTACCGGTACTGCAGCAGGCCGAAGCCATCGCGGATCAACTGCGGCGGGAATTGCTTGGCAATGTAAACGCCAAGCTGCTGCAGGACTGCATCCAGGTCTTCCGCCACATCAAAGAATCCGTCGAATCCCTACCCCAACAAAAGCCATGAACGCACCGGTGGACCCCCCTCTCAGCGAAACCTCCTCTACAGAACTGCGCTCAAAGACAAAGAACCGCTGGTTCACCCCAGTCAGGCTTTCGCTTGCCGGAGCGTTGCTGTTGCTGGTGTTGGTGGTCGGCGGACGCTGGATTGCCCACCGGCTGACCCATGTGTATGAGGTCGATGCCCGGGTCGCCTCCTCAATGTACCTGATCAGCAGCGAGTTGCCCGGGCGCTTGTCCTACTTTCCTCTGGAAGAGGGCATGCAGGTTTCCGAAGGCGACGTGTTGGCTCGCCTGGAGGACAGCCAGGCCAAGCTGCTGCTGGAGGAACTGGAAGTCGACATTCGCCGCGTCGAAGCTCAAATCAGCGAACTGCAGACCACTGAATCGGTGATGGAAGGCCAGCTACAAAGCCGGCTGGCCACTGCCGAGGCGCAGCTGACTGCCGCCCAAGCCGCTGCGCAAGACAGCGAACTACAACGCCAACAGGCCGAGGATGACCTCGATCGCGCAGGTTCGCTGGCCGCCCAAAAACTGATCCCAGCGAGAAGCCTGGAGCAGGCACGCACCGAATATCAGCAGGCAGTGGAAGCACTGCGGCGCTCCGAGGCACAGGCGGTTGCCGCGCGCTCAGAGCGCAACGAAGCACAAGTCAATGCGCGGCAGATTGAAGTCATCGAACGCCAACTGGATGGCCTGCGGCTGAGGCGCGAGAGCCTGATTTTGCAGCGTGATCGACAGGCCAAAGACCTCGCTGACCGCACCATTCGAGCGCCCATCAGCGGAGTCATTGACCAAACATTCGTAAACCCGGGTGAGTACGTCTCGCCCGGCCAACGGCTGGCACTGCTGCATGATCCCGAGGATGTCTGGGTCAGCGCGAACATCAAGGAAACAGAGATCGATCAGGTCCGGGTCGGCCAATCGGTGATCGTTACCGTTGATGCCTACGGTGGCCAACAGTTTTCCGGGACTGTGGTTCGTGTCGGCACCTCGACCACCAGCCAGTTTGCGCTGATCCCGAGCCCGAACCCGAGCGGAAACTTCACCAAAATCACCCAGCGCTTGCCCGTGAAAATCACTGTGGACGCCGCTTCCGGCGTGCTCAAACCCGGCATGATGGTTGAAGTGGACATCAATGTCTCGGACCATTGATGACCTGTTCGATCAGTATGGCCCGTCCTACCGCTGGCTCGCCACGGCGGTCGTTATCCTCGGTACCCTGACCACCGCGCTCTCGACCACCATCGTCAATGTCGCCATCCCGGACATCATGGGCGCCTTTGGTGTCGGCCAGGACATGGGTCAATGGATGTCGACCGCGTTCCTCGCCGCCAACACCGCCACCATGCTCGCGAACGCCTGGTGCGTGCAGTCCTTCGGGCCAAGGTCCACTTACGTGGGGGCCATGTTGCTGTTCATCGGCGCCTCCGTTCTGGGTGGGCTCGGCAACGACATCAATGTGCTCATCCTCGCACGGGCCTTGCAGGGCGCCGCCGCGGGACTGATCCAGCCCTTGGCGATGTTGATCATGTTTCGCGTTTTTCCGCCGGACCAGCGGGGCAACGCGATGGGGTACTTCGGGATCGGGGTCATCATGGCACCCGCCTTTGGGCCGACCCTGGGCGGCATTCTGGTCGATGAATTCAATTGGCGTGCGGTGTTTTTCATCGCCCCACTGGTGGGCTCATTGGCGATCGTCCCTGCCCTTGCCTTCCTACCTGACCGGGAAGAGGAGGGGCCGATTCAACGCTTCGACTGGATTGGCTTCGTGCTGCTATCGGTGTTTCTGCTGACCGTACTGACCGGATTTTCGAACGGACAAAAGCTCGGCTGGCACTCCGACACCATCCTTGGGTATTTCGCGATCGCCGGCACCTCCGCCTGCGCCTTTCTGGCCTGGGAACTGTACAACCCGAGGCCACTCTTGCAGCTGCGTGTCTACGCCTACCCAGGTTTCGCGGCGGCGGCTGGGGTCGCGTTCATCTTTGGAGCGGGCCTGTTCGGTTCGACCTACCTGATCCCGCTGTTCGTGCAGCTGCAGCTCGGCTACACGCCCACCCTGTCCGGCGTATTATTGATGCCTGCCGGCCTTGTGATGGGGGCGCTCTTCCTACCGGCAGGCCGGCTTTCCGATCGGTTTTCCCCGCACTGGGCGATCATGTTGGGCTTTACCATCTTTGCCCTTGCCACCTTGGCCCTTTTTGACATCGACGTGGACACCAACTTCTGGACGCTGGCCATGTTGATCCTACTCGGCCGGGTTGGACTCACCCTGATCATGCCGTCGGTCAGTGTGGGTGCGATGAATGCCCTGCCCAACAGCCTGATGAACCAAGGCAGTGGTGCGATCAACTTCACGCGCCAACTGGGCGGGGCATTCGGGGTCAACCTGCTGGCGGTCTACCTGGGGCAGCGCACCGCTTTTCATGCGGACAAACTGGCTGCAACCCAGGTGCCGGACAACGCCACAACCCAGCAGATCCTGGCCACCATGCACCAGTTGTTCGCCCGAGCGGGGCTTGGCGAAATTGCCCAGGCGGCCAGCGCGCGGCAGTTCCTCTCCCAAGTGATCGCCGCCAAGGCATCGCTGTTCTCGTTCCGCGACGCCTTCATCGTAGTGGGTTTGGTGTTTCTACTGGGGCTCGTGCCGGCAGCGGTACTCGGCTATGTGGTGAGTGGACGGCGCAACCGCAAGGAACTGCGCCCCGCTCCACCGTCGCAGCCAGGCGAAGGCGGGCCAGCTTCCGTGCCGACCTCGGCCACCTAAGCGAGTCAGGTGGCCGAGGTGCCTCCGTCTACCATGTACACACCGCCGGTCAGAAAGCTCGCCTCGCCACTGCAGAGGAACAGCATCAGGTTGGCAACATCCTCCGGCTCGGCGTAGCGGCCAAGCGGTATGGATGCGGCCATGGCCTGTTTCGCTTGTTCCGGTTGGTCGGGGAGGATGCCGGCTTCGAGCGAGCGCATCATGCGCGTCTCGGTCGGAGAAGGGTTGACGGTGTTCACCCGCACATTGTTTGCAGCGCCTTCGCGCGAGGCGCTGCGCATCATGCCGATCACCGCATGTTTGCTGGTGACATAGGGTGAAAGCCCGGGGCCGCCTTTAATCCCTGCGGTTGAAGAGGTAATGACGATCGATCCACCACCGGCTTTGGCCATCACAGGCATGACGTACTTCAGCCCCAGCCACACGCCCCGCACATTCACCGCAATGACACGGTCAAACTCCTCGACTGGATAGTCAACGATCGGTGCGACCCGCCCCTCGATGCCCGCGTTGTTGAGGAAGCAATCGATGCGGCCAAAGCGATCAAGGGTGGCCTGCACATAGGCCTGTACCTGGGCCTCATCGGTGACGTCGGCGGCAAAGCAGGTGGCGTTTTCCTCTCCCAGCTCGGCCACCACATCCTTGAGCGCGGCTTCATCCAGATCAACCAGCATGACCTTGCCACCCGCTTCCACGAATTGCTTGGCCGCCACGCGACCGATTCCCCCGCTGCCTCCAGTAACGACACAGACTTGATTGGAAAAATTCATCAGAACCCCTCGTTTTATGGTTATGTCAGTTTGGAAAACACTCAGCGATCAGCGTGTTCATGCGAATAGGTTGTTCGCCGCCACGACCACGCCATTGTTGTCTGCGTAGACAAAATGTCCGGGAACGAATGTCACCCCCCCAAAGGTGACCGGCACGTTCAGATCCCCGATGCCACGCTTTTCGGTTTTCATCGGATGGGTGGCAATGGCCATGACGCCGAGTTCGGTTTCGGCGATCACGTCTACGTCACGAATGCACCCATAGATGATGAGACCTTGCCAACCATTTATCGCCGCTTGCTCGGCGAGGTTGTCGCCCAGCAAGGCACGGCGCAGGGAGCCGCCTCCGTCCACCACCAGCACTTTTCCCACACCGGGCTCATCCACCTGGGATTTGACCAGTGAATTGTCCTCGAAACACTTGACGGTGACGATCTCACCACCGAACGCACTGCGGCCACCAAAATTGCCGAGCATCGGCTCGAGGACTTGCAGTTGATCAGCGTGTTCATCACAGAGGTCAGGGGTGACGATGTGCATGGCTCAGGACTCCGTTGGGGGGGGGTTGGGTAACCGGGGGGAAAGTTGCGAACACCTCAGTGCCCCGTCAAGAACGGCCGCAGAGCCGCTGCCACCGCAGGTGCTGTATCAGCTTCAAGGTGCACATGGTGGTTGCCGGTCAGCCGATGGCACTCAAGGTGTGGGTAGACCGCCAGGCGCTCACCGACGTCGGCTGCCCCGGCAATCATTCCATCCTCAGACAGCACCGCACACACGGGTGCCTTGACTGCGCGGGCGAATGCCTGCCCATGCGCCTCGGACAGGCGCATGGGCGAGCCTTGCCGAAGACGCGGGTCGGTGGACCAAGTGTAACCGCCTTTCACTTGCCGAAGCCCCCGGGCAACCAACACCTCGGCCGCGGACAGAGAAATCGAGCCGACGGCGCGGCTGCGTGCTTCAATCGCTGCGGCGTGGCTGGCATAGACCGGCAAGGCCTTCGCGGCGGGATTGAGGTCGGTGTGGATGGAGCTGGCCAGGGTGTTGGGGGCCTCTTCCGGATTTGTGGTCATTGGCCAGAGGCCTTCGATCAATCCCAACGCACACACCCGCTCTGGGAAAGTGCCTGCAAACAGGGTCGCGATGCCGGCGCCGCGGGAGTGGCCAATGAGCGCGAACCGCTCCCAACCAAGTTCATCGACGATGGCCCGCAGTTCGTGCACGTCGTCCCAGATGTGCATTCGCCAGCGATCGGGACGGTGGCTGGACCGCCCATGGCCCGGCAGGTCCACCGCCACGATCTGGCAGTCCGGCAGCTGCGGCGCAATCAGATCGAAACTGGCCGCGTTGTCCAACCAGCCATGCAGTGCCAGCACGGGGGTGTTCCCGGGGCGCCCCCAAGATTTCGCAGCAATGCGCAAGCCGTTGACCGCGAACCAAACCTCAACGGCACCGTCGCCGCCCACTGCACATCCTCAGCTGCCGAACCTGTTCAGACGGGCATGATAGCCATTCAGGGGCTTGATTTCATCGCTTGCGGGCGTGTGAAGACCCGAATCAGCGCTGGGACGGACAGGGAGCGCAGCGCAGTTCGACAATCGAGAGGTCGTCTTCTGGTGCGCCATGGCGAAAAGCGTCGACCGCTGCAATCACTTCGTGCAGCCCGCTGCCTTCACGTGCACGCGCCTGCTTGGCGAGGGACCGGCGAACACGCTCCTCTCCGAACAGCTCACCGGACGCGTTTGTGGCTTCACTCAAGCCGTCCGTGTAGAGGTACAGCAAGCTGTCCGGCGTGAGGCGCTGGCGGTGAACGCGGTCGTCAAAGGCTGCGTCAGGCAGAATGCCGAGCGCCAGTTTGTCCGCGGGGAGCTCGACTTGCAGTTGACCTTCCTGGCTGTAGATTTGGCCAGCATGCAAACCACCATTCCAACTGATCAATTGGTCGCCTTTTGGGTGCAGTTGAACCAGGCTCGCGCAAAGAAACATGTCAACTGGCAGCAGTTGTATCAACGTGAGGTTGATTTCCCGTGCCATTTCAGCGACCGAACATGCCTTGCGGGCCATTGCGAAAAATGCCCGTGAAGTGGGCAACGAGCCAATCGCAGCGCCCAAGCCATGGCCGGTGAAATCACCCAGCATCAGGTACACACCACCACTGGGCCCTGGTGCAACCAGCAACAAATCACCATTGAAGCGCGACATCGGCGCAAGGTGGTGACGCAGCAGGGAGCAATCCAGCCAACTCTCCCGCATGGCGTTCGAAAAGACGTGGTGTATGGCCGCGTGATCTCTGTCCTGACTCAGGCGGAATCGATGAATGCGCTGCTCTGCCTCATCCAATCGGCGCCGCTCGTTGGCCAGGGCAGCCAATCGATCGACCCGTGCAATCAGCGACTCACTCGCTGCCGGCAACACAAGACAGTCAGCCGCGGCACGGAGTGCGTCGGCAGCAACCGGGAGTTGCTGGCGGTCCACCAGGAGTAGGCTCGGCGGCGCAGTCGGGTCCCGTTGGGGGGCATCCGGTCCCGATAGCTGGGCGACGTTGAACACGATCTGCAGATCGAAAGCCTGGGGCGCAGGCGCTGGTGCCTGCACCAGTTCGTGGCCGACCGCCGCGAGGGTCTGCGCGGCCCAATCCGCGACAGCACTGGCCCCGCCATCAATGTAGATGCGCATGGAGTCTCGGCACTTGAACACCCAATTCGTGAGGCGCGGACGGGCGCGCTGTGGGCTTCAGTATAGATCGGACGTCGCCCGGGGGCGCCGAACCCGGCGGGTTACCTGCCCTTTCTCAACAGGTAATGGTAGCGCCCGTCGACCTGTGCGGTGCGCAACAGCTCATGGTTAAGGAACTGGCAGAACTTGGGAATGTCCCGCTCAGTGGAGGGGTCGGTTGCGACCACTTCCAGGGTCTCGCCCGGAACCAATGCACGCATCTTGTGCTGAAGCCGCATCACTGGTTCCGGACAGTACAGGCCTGAAGCGTCGATGCTGTGATCAGGCGAGGGCCAGTCGGACCGGTCCTCAGCGAGACGAGAACCCATGTTCACCGTTAAGAATCCTCAACCTTCGAGTTGTTCGGCCAAAAACAACCAGGTTTCCAGGACGGAATCCGGGTTCAGCGATACGCTGTCGATTTCTTCCTCCATCAGCCAGCGGGCGAAATCCTGATGATCCGATGGGCCCTGGCCGCAAATTCCAATGTACTTCCCAGCTTCCTTGCACGCCGAAATTGCCTGGTGCAGCAGGGTTTTCACCGCCTCATTGCGCTCATCGAACAGGTGCGCAACGATGGCTGAATCGCGGTCGACACCCATGGTCAACTGGGTCAGGTCGTTGGAGCCGATCGAAAACCCATCAAAGTGCTGGAGAAACTCCCTGGCCAACAACGCGTTGGCGGGAAGCTCGCACATCATGACCACACGCAGCCCATTGTCACCCCGCTTGAGGCCGTTGTCGGCAAGCAGGTCCACCACCTGTTTGGCCTCCCCGACGGTGCGCACGAACGGCACCATGATCTCAACGTTGGTAAAGCCCATTTCGTTGCGCACCCGCTTGAGCGCGCGGCACTCGAGTTCGAAGCAGTCGCGAAAACTGTCCGACACATACCGCGAAGCGCCCCGGAATCCAAGCATTGGGTTCTCTTCGGCGGGCTCGTACAGCGATCCACCGATCAAGTGGGCGTACTCGTTGGATTTAAAATCCGACAGCCGGACAATCACCCGCTTTGGATAAAACGCCGCAGCCAGAGTGGCGATCCCCTCCACCAGTTTATCGACATAAAAATCGACTGGGCCCCCATAGCCGCTGATGCGGCGTGCGACACTGGCACGCAGGTCCCCCGGCAGTCGATCAAAATTCAGCAAGGCTTTGGGGTGCACCCCAATCATGCGGTTGATGATGAATTCCAAGCGCGCCAACCCCACACCGGCGTTGGGTAAGCGCTGAAAATCGAAGGCGCGGTCGGGGTTGCCCACGTTCATCATGACCTTGACAGGAAGCTCAGGCATCGATGTGACGCTGTTGGACTTGATGCTGAAGTCCAGCTCTCCTTCGTAGATCCGCCCGGTATCTCCCTCTGCGCAAGACACGGTCACCGGCTGGCCGTCGGCCAGTGATTCAGTGGCATCGCCACAACCAACAACCGCCGGAATCCCAAGTTCGCGGGCAATGATGGCCGCGTGGCAGGTTCTGCCGCCGCGATTGGTCACAATTGCCGCCGCCCGTTTCATCACTGGCTCCCAGTCGGGGTCGGTCATGTCGGTCACCAGAACATCCCCGGGGTTCAGTTTGTCCATGTCCGCGAGGGTGGTGATGACACGCACAGGTCCACTGCCAATGCGCTGGCCAATGCTGCGCCCTTCAAGCAGCACCTTGCCCTTTTCGTTGAGCAGGTACCGCTTGATGCTGGTGTCGCCTTCGCCGCTCTTGACGGTTTCTGGCCGGGCCTGCACCACGTAGAGCTCCCCATCCTCGCCATCGCGCGCCCACTCGATGTCCATCGGGCGGCCGTAGTGCGCTTCGATCAAGAGACCGATGTGACTCAACTGAGTGACTTCGGCATCGCTCAGACAGAACCGTCC
>DJFY01000089.1:8949-35096 GCA_002431545.1 Cellvibrionales bacterium UBA5860
CGGGCCTGCACCACGTAGAGCTCGCCATCCTCGCCATCGCGCGCCCACTCGATGTCCATCGGGCGGCCGTAGTGCGCTTCGATCAAGAGACCGATGTGACTCAACTGAGTAACCTCAGCATCGCTCAGACAGAACCGTCCGCGGTCGGCGTCACCGACCGGAACCGTGGTCACGCTGTGGCCGTCGGGGTCGGCATCCGGCGCTGGGCTGTAGATCATTTTTTCAGCTTTGCTGCCCAAGGTGCGGCGCAGAATCGCGGGACGATTGGCCTTCAAGGTCTCTTTGTGGACGTAGAACTCATCAGGGTTCACAGCGCCCTGTACCACCAGTTCACCAAGCCCATAGGAGCCGGTAATTAACACCACATCACGAAACCCGGACTCGGTATCGAGGGTAAACATGACTCCGCTCGCCCCAGTGTCACTGCGGACCATTTTCTGAACGCCCGCTGACAGGTACACCTTCTCGTGATCGAACCCTTGGTGTTCGCGGTATGCGATGGCCCGGTCATTGAACAAGGACGCATAGACCTTGCGGATGGACAGCAGCACCGCTTCGACCCCCCGCACGTTGAGGTACGTCTCCTGCTGGCCGGCAAATGAAGCGGAAGGGAGGTCCTCCGCAGTTGCTGAAGAGCGAACGGCCACAGCGTACTCCGAATCCGTCCCGGCCAAGGTCGCATAGGCCTCGCGCACTTGGGTGTCTAGGGCCTGCGGCAACGGCGCTTCGAGGATCCAGTCCCGGATCGTCTTGCCTGCAGCAGAAAGTGCGCTCACGTCATCGATGTTCAACCCCTTGAGGGTTTCGAGAATTCGGCCGTACAGGCCTTCTTGGTGGATAAAATCCCGGTAGGCAGCTGCCGTAGTCGCAAAGCCGTTGGGCACACGAATCCCGACCTCGGTGAGGTTGCTCAACATCTCGCCAAGTGAGGCGTTCTTGCCACCGACTTGATCGACATCGTTCATGCCGACTTCATTGAACCAGAGCAGGTAGGGTTGCAACGCAATCTCTCCCATTTCAATATGTTAGTTTGAAAATCTTGAGTGGATTATCGAACCATTCCGGCGACAAACCAAGCCTGAGTGGCAGCAGCGGGCTTCTTAACGATAGGCGAGCACCCATGAAACGAACAGTCTTCATTGTCTCCGATGGCACCGGCATCACCGCGGAAACTGTGGGCCGTGCCCTGCTCTCTCATTTTGCCTACGCGATCGATTTTCAGTACACCACTGTGCCTTATGTCGATACCGTCGAAAAGGCCCAAAGGCTGAGGGCGCGGATCGACGCCGCTGCAGCGCTCACCGACGCCCAACCACTGGTGATCAGCACCATCGTCAATGCTGAGGTCCGTGAGACCATTTTTGCTTCGCAAAGCTTCCATGTGGATGTTCTATCCACGTTCCTGACACCCCTTGAACAAGAGCTGGCAACACCTTCTTCGCTGCAAGTGGGCAAACACCAATCGATCGCTCAGGACATCCACTACCAAGTGCGCATCAACGCGGTGCACTTTGCTCTGGAAAACGACGACGGCGCTCGGGTGCGCGATTATGACGCGGCCGACGTGATCCTGGTCGGTGTGTCACGTTGCGGGAAAACTCCCACCTGCCTTTATCTCGGCATGCAGTTCGGGATCAAAGCCGCCAACTACCCCATTACAGAAGACGATCTGCAAGAGTTGGTCCTGCCAGAGCCCTTAAGAAACCAGCGCACCAAACTGTATGGCCTTACCATTGAGCCGGACCACTTGGCTGCCATTCGCACTGAACGCCGCCCCGGGAGTCAATATGCGTCGCTTCGCCAATGTGAAGAAGAGCTCCGCAATGCCGAGGCCATGTTTCGCCGCTTTGGTATTCCAGTAATCGACACGACGCACTACTCAGTCGAGGAGATTTCGACCCGGATACTGAACGATATGCAACTTGAGCGCCGGGTACACTGAGTTGCCGCCAACGCTCGCCCGGCCCAAACCTTGGACCGGGCGATTTCGCCACCCCGGGGACTAGATCACCAACAGGTCCATGAACGCATTGACTGGTGTGGCCTCAAGCGCCTTCCGGTCCTTGCAGAGGGCGTAAATACGCTCGCAGCGCTTGGCCGGAAAACGCGTGGCCAGGTTGCTACGGAATTTTTCTTCGAGCAAGGGAATGCCGTCAGCACGGCGGCGGCGGTGGCCAATGGGGTACTCCACCGCAACCTTCTCAGTTGAGCTGCCGTCCTTGAAGAACACTTGCATCGCATTGGCAATGGAGCGCTTATCCGGTTCGTGGTACTCGCGGCTGTAGCGCTCGTCCTCCTCCACGACCATTTTCGCGCGCAGCGCGTCGATGCGGGGGTCTGCCGCGACATCGTCTTCATAGTGCTCCGCAGTGAGGTTGCCAAAAATCAAACCGATGGCCGCCATGTACTGCAAACAGTGGTCGCGGTCCGCGGGGTTATTGAGCGCTCCGGACTTCGAAATGATACGAATGGCCGACTCGTGGGTGGTCATCACGACGCGGTCAATTTGGTCGAGCCGGTCCTTGACTTCCGCATGCAGCTTCACGGCAGCTTCAACCGCGGTCTGAGCGTGAAATTCCGCGGGAAATGAAATCTTGAACAGCACGTTCTCCATGACATAGGAACCGAAATCCCGCTGAAACTTGAATTGCTGGCCCTTGAACAACACATCGTAGAAGCCCCACTTCGGTGCACTCAACGCGCCTGGGTACCCCATCTCGCCAGTTTGGCTGATCAGCGCGAGCCGCACGGCACGGCTGGTTGCGTCTCCGGCTGCCCAAGATTTGCGCGATCCCGCGTTGGGTGCGTGCCGATACGTGCGCAGGGCCTGACCGTCGACCCAAGCCTGAGACACCGCATTGATGATTTGCTCTCGGTCCAGGCCAAGCAGTTGGGCCACAACGGCAGTCGAGGCGACCTTAACCAGCACCACATGGTCGAGCCCGACACGATTGAAGCTGTTCTCAAGCGCCAGCACACCTTGGATTTCATGGGCCTTGATCATCGCCGTCAACACGTCGCGCATGGTCAACGGATCAAGCCCGGCCGCCAGGTTCCGTTGGCTCAGGTAGTCCGCTACCGCCAGGATGCCGCCAAGGTTGTCCGAGGGGTGACCCCATTCAGCAGCCAGCCAGGTGTCGTTGTAGTCCAGCCAGCGGATGATGCAGCCGATGTCCCAGGCGGCTTTGACAGGGTCCAGCACCAATTGGGTGCCGGGCACCCGTGCGCCGTTCGGCACCACTGTGCCTGGCACGATGGGGCCAAGGTGCTTGGTGCATTCGGGGAAGCGCAGTGCAAGCAATCCACAGCCGAGGGTGTCCATCAAACAGTTGCGGGCCGTGTCGAAGGCTTCGTCACTGGATATCTCGTAGTCCAACACGTAATCGACGATTTTTACGAGCTCGGGATCGGGATCGGGACGTACATTGGCCTCAACGTTGGCGCTCATGGATGGTTTTCCTTTCTACAAACAGTGGTGGAAGTGGTGCATGCAACTGGCAGCGGTCAGTGCCGATCGTCGATGTCGACCCAGTCGGCGGTTTCAGGGCCGACATACTCGGCACTCGGCCGGATAATCCGGTTGTTCGCGCGTTGCTCCAACACATGGGCGCACCAACCGCTGACCCGACTCATGACGAAGATCGGCGTGAACAGTTTGGTGGGGATGCCAAGAAAGTGATAAGCAGAAGCATGGTAGAAGTCCGCATTGGGAAACAGGCGCTTTTCATCCCATAGCAGCTTCTCAATGGCTTCAGAAACCGGGAACAGGACCTTGTCCCCCACTTCGGCCCCCAGTTTGCGCGCCCATTCTTTGATGATCGCATTGCGCGGGTCGGACTCACGGTAAATGGCATGGCCAAAACCCATTACTTTCTCTTTGTTGTTCAACAGGTTGCGCACCGCGGCGACGGCCTCCTCGGCACTTTGGTAGCGCTCGATCATTTCCATGGCCGCTTCGTTGGCTCCACCATGCAAGGGGCCCCGCAGCGAACCAATGGCACCCGTGACGCAGGAGTGGATGTCCGAAAGGGTTGAGGCGCAAACTCGGGCGGTGAACGTCGAGGCATTGAACTCATGCTCTGCGTACAGGATGAGCGACACATCCATCACACGCTGGTGGGTGGCGCTCGGCGCTTCACCATGGAGCAGGTGCAAAAAGTGCCCTGCAATGCTGGCATCGTCGGTTTCGACGTCGATTCGCTCCCCGTCGTGGCTGAAGCGGTACCAATAGCAGATGATGGAGGGAAAGGACGCCAGCATCCGGTCAATCGAATCCTGTGCCTCAGAGAAATCCCGCTCCGTCTCTAGGTTTCCCAGCATGGAGCAGCCAGTGCGCATCACGTCCATGGGATGGGCATCCCTGGGAATCAACTCGAGGGTGGCGCGCAAGGCATCCGGCAGGCCCCGCATGCCGCGCAAGCGGGCCTGGTAGGCGTCAAGTTCGGCACGATTCGGCAGGTGGCCGTAAACCAACAGGTGCGCCACTTCCTCGAAGCCTGCTTTTTCCGCCAAGACCTCAATGGGCAACCCACGGTACGTCAATCCGGACCCAGTTTTGCCTACGGTGCAAAGCGCAGTTTCTCCTGCAACTTGACCGCGCAACCCTGCGCCTCCCAAAGGTTTTTTATCGCTCATTGCTGCGACTCCTGCTCAAAGAGCTCATCCAGTTTCTGCTCGTATTCGTGGTAACCCAAGAAGTCGTAAAGCTCCATCCGGGTTTGCATCCTTGACACAACTGAGGCCTGGGTGCCGTGCTCATGGATGCTCCGGTACACACTGAGCGCCGCCTGGTTCATGGCACGGAAGGCGCTGAGGGGGTACAACACCATGGCAACCCCCGCATCGCTCAACTCTGCCTTGGAGAACAGGGGTGTTTGCCCAAACTCAGTGATGTTGGCGAGCACCGGCACACCAACGGCCTTGACGAAGGTTTCGTACTGTTCAAGGGTGGTCATGGCTTCAGGGAAGATCGCGTCAGCTCCGGCCTCGACGCAGGCCTCTGCTCGTTCCACCGCCGCTGCCATGCCCTCCACAGCGAGCGCGTCCGTTCGCGCCATGATCAAGAAGTCCGCGTCGGTACGAGCATCCACCGCCGCCTTGACCCGGTCAACCATTTCGCTCTGGCTGACAATCGCCTTGTTGGGTCGGTGCCCGCAACGCTTGGCGGCGACCTGGTCTTCAAGGTGGACGGCAGCCGCGCCAGCGCGAATCATCTCGCGGATCGTGCGGGCGATGTTGAATGCGCCACCCCAGCCCGTGTCAATGTCGACCAGCAGTGGCAGCTCCGTTGCGGCAGTGATTCGCGCCACATCCGTCAACACGTCGTTGAGGGTGGTGATACCGAGGTCTGGGAGTCCGTAGGACGCATTGGCCACACCGCCGCCGGAAAGGTAGATGGCCTGATGGCCCACCCGCTCGGCCATCATTGCGCAATACGCGTTGATGGTGCCGACCACCTGCAGCGGTCGTTCAGTTTGTAGCGCTTGGCGAAATCGCGCGCCGGGGGAAGGGTTGGTGCTCATGGGTGAGTCCTCGTCGCGTCCTAACGGCAGCCGCGGCCTGCGAACTCAAGCGCTCGGGTGCCGGACCAGGCTGTCCTTGGGCGCCGAGTCCAGGCGCATGCACCATGGCTCTGTGTGAGGGATAAAATGATCGAACAACCGCACCACGGCTGAAGCACCGGGGATCTCAGCGACCGAATTTGGTGCCGGGACTCTAAAGACTCCCCCAGACCAAGTCAAATCATGTGGCGGCCCGGGGCGCCAGCGGCCGCAACGGTTCTCGTAGGTTTCTCGTAGAATGGCGCCATGCGCGACGCCCCCCTCCAGTTCCCGGTGCCCTACGTTGAGGACGCAGCCCAAAGGTTCGCCGCCCTGCGGCCATTGGGGGATGCAATCTGGCTCGACAGCAACCGCAGTCGCCAAGCCCAGGGGGCGTACGACATCATCTCCGCGGCACCGACTGTGGTCCTGACTGCATCCTCCGACCAGGGCTGCATGCGCACAGCGAACGGACGCGATGAAACCCTGGCTTGCGGTTTTCTAGAAGCCCTGCGCGAGGAACTCGCGCCTTGGAGCCAACCTGCAACCGGGCCAGCCTCTGGTGGTGCGCTTGGCTATTTTGGCTACGACATCGCCCGACCCTGGTTTGGGCTGCCGAGCCCCGTACAGGGCGACACAGGCATTCCTCAGGCGCGCGTCGGGGTGTACGAGTGGTTGTTGGTTCACGACCACCAACGCCGTGAGGCGCAGGTGCGCATTCACCCCAAGTGCAGGGACAGCCTGCGTGTGTGGCTGCGCGAATGGGCCCGCCAGCTCGAGGCGCCGCAAACCGGTGGCGAGCCGCCAGCGTTTCGTTTGATCACTCCCTGGACCGCGCGGACCAGCCCCACGGAATACCACAGCCAGTTTGACCGCATACAGCAGTACATTCGAGCGGGCGACTGCTATCAAGTGAACCTCGCTCAGCGCTTTGACGCCCGCTATCGCGGCGACCCCTTCGAGGCCTACCTGCGCCTGCGTGCCCAGAGTCCGGCGCCCTATTCCGCCTTCATCGAACTGCCGGAGGGCGCAATACTGAGCCTTTCTCCAGAGCAGTTTTTGCAGGTCGAAGACCGCACCATCAGCACCCGTCCGATCAAGGGCACCCGCCCACGGAACGGCGACCCTCTTGAGGATCATCGGCTCGCCAAGGCGCTGCTGCACAGCACCAAGGACCGCGCCGAAAACCTAATGATCGTTGACTTGCTCAGGAATGACATCGGACGCTGCGCTGTGCCCGGATCGGTACAGGTGCCGTCCCTGTTCGAACTGCAATCCTTCGCCAATGTGCACCACTTGGTGAGCACCGTGGTGGGCACCCTGGCAGCCAAGCACACGCCGCTGGATCTGTTGCGTGCCTGCCTGCCGGGCGGCTCGATCACTGGCGCCCCCAAACAGCGGGCAATGGAAATCATCAACGAACTGGAGCCCTATGCCAGAAGCCTGTATTGCGGCACGATTGGCATGGTTGATTTCACCGGCGGCATGCGGACCAACATTGCCATCCGCACCTTAGTCTGCAACCAGGGTCAGGCCCACCTCTGGGGCGGTGGAGGCATCGTCGCGGACTCTGATGTCGCCCTAGAATACGAAGAGTCCTTTGCTAAGATACGCAACCTGATGGACGCACTGGGTTCACCCCAGTGCGCCTCCACCCATGCGCCCCCTTGAGTCGAGCGCAGCTTTGCCACCGGGTTGAGTCGCCGATGCCACCGGAGTCACCGCCACAGGGCCTGGGCCTGCCCTCGCTGTCACCGACGCCCACTTCCTTGTGCGCGCACTTTGCCCGCGCGACCGAGGCCCCAGCGGCCAATCGAATGGCGCCACCGGTGGCACCGCACCACAGGCGGCTGGATTCGGCGGTGCTGGTACCCATCGTCCAGCGCCCGGAAGAACTGCGCATCCTGCTCACCTGGCGCGCCCAACACCTACGCAGCCACGCGGGACAAATGTGCTTTCCTGGCGGCCGGGCAGACCCTGAAGACACGAGCCTAGAACACACTGCGCTGCGCGAGACGCAAGAAGAGGTCGGAATCGCCGCGCAAGACGTGCAAATCCTCGGCCGGCTCGGGCACTACGACACCCAGAGCGGATACCGCATCAATCCGGTCGTCGGACTGATCGAAGGCTCTGTGTCACCCATTCCCAACCCCGGCGAAGTGGCCGCAGTGGTTGAGGCGCCGCTCAACTACTTCCTGGATTCGACTGTATACGAAGTCCACCATTGGGAACGCGATGGCCAGCGGGGCCAGTATTACGGGGTCCACTTCGACGGGTACTTCATCTGGGGCGCCACCGCGGCCATTTTGGTGGATCTCTACCACCAACTGGCTGCCCAAGCAGGCCCCTAGCAGCCAGGCGTTTCGCCTTCAGCCGAGGGCAGCACTCCGGTCTCGAATCAATCCAGCCAGCTCGGAATAGGCAGTGGCCGTCGGGAACTGCGGGAACTCAGCGATGACGTTATCGGGTGCGCGGAACAGGATCCCGGCATCGGCAGCCGTCAACATGGTGGTGTCGTTGTAGGAATCACCCGCTGCGATCACACGGTAGTTCAGGCCGTGCAGGGCCTCAACGGCATGGCGTTTAGGATCTTCCTGGCGCAACAGGTATCCGCTGACCTGGCCGTCGGATTCGACCTGAAGCCGGTGGCAGAACAGGGTTGGCCAACCGAGTTGACGCATGAAAGGGGTGGCGAACTCATAGAAGGTATCCGACAGGATCACCACCTGGTACTGCTCGCGCAACTCATCAAGAAAGGCCCGCGCGCCGTCGAGCGGCGACATGCCGGCAATTACGTTTTGGATGTCGGGCAATTTCAGGCCATGTTCCCTGAGCAGGCGCAACCGCTGGCGCATCAGGTCGTCGTAGACGGGAATGTCGCGGGTGGTCGCGCGCAACGCGTCGATCCCGGTGTGTTCTGCAAAACCGATCCAGATTTCCGGAATCAATACACCTTCTAAGTCCAAACAAACAACGTTCACGCATCACTCCCGGTTATACGGCCTGCTGGATTGACAGGCGGCGGAGCCTACAAATTGTGGCGATGGCGCGCAACCGCCCAGCCATCCTTTTATTCTTTCAAAGAATATAAATAGAAAATATCAATATTTTTCTATATATACTGCACCTGTTAGCGTTGGCTCCACCATCAACCCCCAAGTCGAGACTTTGGCCCATGATCGTATCCGAGCACAATGTGCGCCACCAGGCAGCCAAACTCGCAGACAAGTCCCCAAAAGAAATCATCCGGACTGCCCTGGAACAGCACGATGCCATCGCGGTCTCGTTTAGCGGCGCCGAAGACGTGGTGGTCATCGATCTGGCGGTGAAAATTCGCCCTGATGTGCGGGTATTTACCTTGGATACGGGCCGCCTGCACGCCGAAACCTACGCCTACATCGAGCAGGTCCGCTCCCACTACAGCCTCAACCTCGAAGTCGCATTTCCTGATCCCTCCAGCGTGCAACGACTGGTGAACGAAAAAGGCCTGTTCAGCTTCTACCAAGATGGCCACCAGGAGTGTTGTGGAGTGCGGAAAATCGAACCGCTGCGTCGGCAATTGTCCGGCCTTGATGCTTGGATCACCGGTCAGCGTAAAGACCAAAGCCCAAGCACACGCGCCCAGATCGACGTGGTGGAGGTCGACTCCAGCGTTTCTGCTGAGCACCCTTTGGTGAAATACAACCCCCTGGCCAACTGGTCGTCCGCCCGAGTCTGGGAGTACATCCGTCTGTTCGATGTGCCTTACAACCCACTCCACGCCCAGGGCTTTGTGAGCATTGGGTGCCAACCCTGCACCCGGCCGGTGCTCCCACACCAGCACGAACGTGAAGGGCGGTGGTGGTGGGAAGAGTCGACCCAGAAAGAGTGCGGTCTACACGCAGTCAATCTCCCCAAGGCCGCGAACAGCTGAGGCGAACTCAGCTGCCGACCGCTCACCGTTATCGGGTGGGCAAGTCCAGATCAGCGAACGCCAAATCAACCGAGCCGTTCTTTTGAGCGGCTTCGGCCTCAATCACACGCTCGCGGGTGAGGTGAGGGGCAAAGAGCTGTAAAAAATCCAGCATGTACTCCCGCATAAAGGTGCCCCGCCGGTATCCGATGCGGGTGGTGCTCCAAGCAAAGAGGTTCGACGCATCCAAGGCCACCAAGTCCGCGTCCTGATTCGGGTCGTAGGCCATCGACGCGATGATGCCCACGCCAAGGCCCAAACGAACATAGGTCTTGATGACATCGGCATCCGCAGCTGTGAACACAACCTTGGGCGTCAGCCCGGAAGCGGCAAACGCCTCGTCCAACTGGGACCGCCCCGTGAAGCCGAACACGTAGGTCACAATGGGGTACTGGGCGACCTGCTCAAGGGTGAGTGACTCCAATCGCGCAAGGGGGTGGTCACGCTTCACCACCAACGCACGGTTCCACCGATAGCACGGCATCATGACCAGGTCGCTGAACAACTCAAGCGCCTCCGTGGCGATCGCGAAATCGACACTGCCCGCCACCGCCATCTCGGCGATCTGCATCGGGGTTCCCTGGTGCATGTGCAGTGCGACATTCGGATAGCGCTGCATGAATGCCTCGATGACCGCAGGTAGCACATACCGCGCCTGGGTGTGCGTCGTCCCAATTGCCAGGGTTCCTTTCGAGGGATCGCGGTGTTCCTGAGCGGTCTTTTTGATGGACTCGACCCTCTGCAACACCTCCCCAGCAAGCGCAAGCACAGCCTCTCCTGCTGGAGTGATGCGGGTCAGGTGTTTCCCGCTGCGGGTGAAAATCTCGATCCCAAGCTCATCCTCAAGCAACCGAATCTGCTTGCTGATTCCCGGTTGTGAGGTGTACAGGCTTTGCGCGGTTTGTGACACATTCAGGTTGTGCCGGGCGACTTCCCAAATGTACCTGAGTTGTTGCAGTTTCATCGGTGCATCCCGTGGTCTCTCGCCTACCAGCCAAAATAGCTTGCGGCATCATATATCTAGAAATATTAAAAATATAATTAAAAATTACTTTTAAGAATATAGGGTCCTGGCTATGATCCACAGTCTCTGGCCGCGATCGTTGGCCAACCCCGGGAACAAGGACCCGCGCTGTGGATTTTTTTCTGTACGTCATCGCGGGTGCCGCTGTCGGCTTCACCATTGGTCTCACCGGCGTCGGTGGCGGTTCGCTGATGACGCCGCTGCTGATCCTGTTCGGCTTTCCCTACCACACGGCGATCGGCACGGACCTCGTATATGCAGCGCTGACCAAAGCCAGTGGTGTCACCATGCACGCCCGCCGTCGCAACATCGACTGGCGCATTGTCGGTGCCATGGCTGCTGGCAGCCTGCCGGCCTCGATCGTTACGGTGTACGTACTCCACCGGTACTTCGACGACGCGCACGACTACCAACACCTGCTCACCGGCGCCCTTGGCGCAATGCTCATCGCCACGGCATTGGTGCTGCTGTTCAAGGGACGACTGCAACGTTGGGCCCAGCCGGAAGCGAAATCGCCCCGCCCCCCTCGACAGCACCGCTACGCCTTTACAGCGCTGTGTGGTCTGGCGCTTGGTGTGCTGGTGACCCTTTCGTCCGTGGGCGCCGGAGCATTCGGAACCGCGTTGCTAATGGTGCTTTTTCCGGCACTGGCCGCAGCCCGCATCGTGGGGACCGACCTTGCACACGCTGTGCCACTCACATTGATCGCAGGGGCAGGACACTTCTTCCTTGGCCACGTGGATGTGCTCCTGCTCGCGAGCCTGCTCGTCGGCTCGATCCCAGCCATCTACGCAGGTACTCGGCTTGGCTCCCAGTTGCCTGAACAGGTCCTGCAGCCCATCTTGGCGAGCATGCTCTTGATTCTGGGCGTGCGCTTTGCGTTTTTCTAGCGTCCGGCACCCGCCCCTAACCCGCGCCCCGGCGGTGGACACCGTCACCGGTTGGTTACGCCATGGGGAACGTGGCCCGTCGCAACGTGCTCGCTGGCAGACTGGCAGTGCCCCCGCTGGTCATCAAAGAAAATGTCCGCACCGTAGGCCTGCAGGAACAACGCCTTGTCACGCCCCCCGAGAAACAGGCTTTCATCCACCCGGATGTCCCAGGCACGCAGGGTGCGAATCACCCGCTCGTGCGCTGGAGCGGAGCGTGCCGTCACCAGCGCAGTGCGCAGCATCTGTGGGGTATCCTGGGGCAGTCGAGACTGCAATTTGTGAAGCGCAGCCAGGAACGGCTTGAACGGCCCTCCTGAAAGCGGCTCGTTGGCCGCAAGGCGTTCGCTGGAGGCGAACGCGTCCAGGCCCTGTGCCTGGAACACCTGCTCCGCTTCGTCCGAAAACAGCACGGCATCGCCGTCGAATGCGAACCGCAAACTCTCGTCTCCCGTTTGGTCCCCGGCCCAAGGCAAAATCGTGGCTGCAGCCACACCGGCCTCCAGCGCCTGACCGACGTCGGAGGACTCCGCTGATAAAAACAACTGGCAACCGAAAGGGCCCATGTAACGGTAAGGCGCCTCTCCGCCGCAAAACGCTGCGCGGCTGATTTCCAGATTGTGGTGCTGGATCGAATTGAACACCCGCAATCCGGTGTCTGCACTGTTGCGCGACAGGAGGATGACTTCGACCAAGGGGCCGCCCGGAACCAGGTTGTTCAGGTTCAGGAGCTTGCGCACGAAGTGGAACGAAGGCCCCGGGCCCAGCGGGTCGTTCTCGTGCTCGATTTGGTACCTGGCGTAGGCGCCCAATCCCTCCTGCTCATACACTTGGTGACTGGCATCCAGGTCAAACAGCGCCCTGGACGAAATTCCGACCACCAGCCGATCGAATTGAAACGCCATTGCTTTGCCCCTTCACAAGCATCCGACGCGCCCCCAAGCGCGCGCCAAATTGGGTACACTTCGGCCCACTATAATCGACTCCTGCCGCGGACCAAGCCCGCAATGGGAGCAACCACATCGGCTCAAACCAATGGCGGTGCACCATGGCTGACACCTTGATCGTCGAGAAAAAATATGCCGGACCGCCGGGAATCGGCAACGGTGGATACGTCGCGGGCCTGTTGGCGAGGGAGGTGCGCGGGCCTGCGCAGATCACCCTGCTGAGGCCGACCCCCCTGGACACCCCACTCAGACTGGAACACGAGGCCGACGGGGTGGTCAACGCGGTGCGGGACGGGCAAACGCTGGCAAGCGCCAAACCCGCCGCACTCGATTTGCAGCCCCCGCACAATCCGGGAGCCGAAGCCGCCCGTGCAGCAGCAGGCATGTCTCCGGCCCTAACCCGCAACGTGCACCCCATTTGCTTCGTCTGTGGTACCGAGCGGGACGACAACGAGGGCCTCAACATTTACGCCGGCCCAGTCGATGATGCTGGCACAGTCGCGGCCTGTTGGACTCCGGCTGACAACCTGGCAAACAGCTCCGGTTGTGTGGACCCCGTCTACATCTGGTCGGCGCTCGACTGCCCGGGCGCTTTCGCCTTTATGGCCACGCACCAGCCTGGGTTCCTGGGTCGCATCACTGGCGAGGTCACCGGCCAGTTGCGCGCGAACGAGCCGGCTGTCGTGGTGGGTTGGAAAATCGGTGCCGAGGGCCGCAAATTGCACGCAGGGACCGCGGTTTTCAACGCTGCCGGACAAGTCGTGGGACTCGCCAAAGCGGTTTGGTTCGGGCCCGCCTAAACCGCTCAGCGCCCGTTCAGGTGCGAATACCAACCCCGCGATTGAGCAGGTACATGCAATAGGCGAACAACCCTGCGCTGAACACCGCGATGAGTACCAACGATGCCCCCACGGGAATGTCCGAGGTGCCCAAGAACCCATACCGAAACGCATTGACCATGTACAAAATCGGGTTCGCCTTGGAGACCCACTGCCACGCGTCGGGCAGCATTTGAATCGAGTAAAACACCCCTCCGAGATAGGTCAGCGGCGTCAACACGAACGTCGGAATGATCGAAATGTCGTCAAAGCTATTGGCGAAAACGGCGTTTACGAAGCCACCCAACGAAAACAGCACCGCGGTCATTGAAATCACCAGCCCTGTGATCCAAAGGCTATGGATGTGCAGGTCCATAAACAGGATTGCCAGGCCTGTAACCAAGGCACCCACCGCCAGACCGCGGCTCACGCCCCCAAGCACGTAGCCCAGTAGGATCACATAGTTTGGCATTGGTGAAACCAACATTTCCTCAATGCACCGCTGAAACTTCGTGTTGTAGAAGGACGACACCACGTTGGAATAGGAGTTGGTGATCACCGCCATCATGATCAACCCTGGAACAATGAACTCCATGTACGCAAACCCGTCCATCGGACCGATTCGCTGACCAATGAGGTTCCCGAATATGACAAAGTACAGCCCGGTGGTGATCATTGGCGGCACCAAGGTTTGCAGCCAAATGCGCGTATACCTGCGCACCTCCCGTTGAAAAATGGTTTGGAAGGCGACCCATTGTTCGAATGCTTTCATCGTTTATTACTCGTCGTCACTGGCAGCGCCGCGGTTATGGCTCTGCCGTGGTGGCTCCGTTGCCTTCAATCAAGCTCACAAACAGTTCCTCAAGGCGATTGGCTTTATTGCGCATGCTGATCACCTGAATTCCCTGGGTCATTAGCTGACTGAAGAGCTGGTTGAGGCCTTGATCCTTGACCACGTCCACTTCAAGTGTGGTTGAATCGATCTTTCGCACCGCATAGCCATCTGCAGCTGGAGCCGCCTCACAGGGCTCATCGATATCAAGGATGAACGTCTCGGTGTTCATTCGCTGCAACAGCGTTTTGGTTTCTGTATTCACCACGATTTCGCCACCATCAATGATGGCGATCTGCCGGCACAGGCTCTCGGCCTCTTCCAGGTAGTGGGTGGTCAAGATAATGGTCGTCCCTTCCGCGTTCAATTGCCGGAGAAACGACCACATGGACCGGCGCAGTTCAATATCGACGCCCGCTGTGGGTTCGTCGAGGATGAGCAGGCGTGGCTCGTGCACCAGTGCCCGCGCAATCATCAGGCGCCGTTTCATGCCCCCCGACAGAAATCTGGACCGCTCGTTGCGCTTGTCCCACAGGCCCAGCCGGTGCAAATAGGTTTCGGTACGCTGCGTCGCCAATTTGCGCGGCAACCCGTACATGCCCGCCTGGGTTGCAACAATGTCTGCAACCCGCTCAAACTGATTGAAATTGAACTCCTGTGGCACCACACCGATTTCCCGCTTGGCACCGGAAAAGTCTCGATCAATGTCCCGACCGAACACTGCAATGGATCCACTGGACTTGTTGACCAACCCGGAAATGATGCCAATCGTCGTGCTCTTCCCCGCTCCGTTCGGTCCCAGCAAAGCCAGGAACTGGCCCTGCTCCACTTCCAGGTCGATTCCTTTCAACGCTTCGAACCCACCGGAGTATACTTTGCGCAAATTTCGGATACTGAGCGCGGAACTCATCATTGCTCCTTGAATCAAACCACCGTATCAAAAACCAGTTTGCTTGCGACGCTTTCGCTATTTCTGCGTAAGCGATAATTCCGTTATACTTCTTGGTAGCGTGCCGGGCACGTGGCCAAACAACTCGCAATCATCCCACCATTCGAGGCTGATGTAATGCTCCCAGACATTTCCAATCTTTCTGAAGAAGACCTCAAGAAACTCATTCAAAAGGCCGAATCCCTCATTGCATCCCACCAAGAACAGCGCAAAAAGGATGCTGCGCAAAAGATTCGAGAACTCGCAGAATCTGCGGGACTCTCCGTAGAAATATCCGCAAGCGAAAAAGCGAAGCGGGCGCGACGCAAGTTGCCGCCCAAATACCGCCACCCCGAAGATCCAGAAAAAACCTGGTCAGGAATTGGCGCGAAGCCCAAATGGCTGCGCGCGTTCGAGCAACAGGGCCGAAATCTCGAAGAGTTTAAAATTTAGATCCAAACACAACGGGCACGCCCCGGCGCTGCCGATGCGTGCCCGTTGCAGCGTAAATGGTGACTGCGGTGGCTGCGAATTCCAGGCGCCGAACCGGACACCAAAGCGTGGTACTCTGGCGCAACCGCGCTGAGCAATAATGAAGAGGTTGCAAAAAACTGGAGCGGGAAACGAGACTCGAACTCGCGACCCCAACCTTGGCAAGGTTGTGCTCTACCAACTGAGCTATTCCCGCCCTCCTCAAAGAGGCTGACTATTGTAGACGGAAGCCCTGTTGTGTCAATCACTTCCTGGCAATTCACAGGTGTCGAAATTAAACTGAGTCAGATAGTTCAAATTCTGGTCGCGCGGATTTAAGGTAGAGCAACATTGACCATATTGTTAAACCGGCCGCGATATAAAGCAGGATATAGCCAATATTCATGATCGGAATAAAACCGATGGGTTGCTCATAAATCAACATGCCCAGAGCAATCATCTGTAAGGTGGTTTTGTATTTACCTAGACTGGATACCGCCACCACCCCACGTTTGCCTTTCTCTGCCATCCACTCCCGTAGCGCAGATACAGTGATTTCACGCCCGATAATCACCACTGCCGGTAACAGCATCCAAAAACTGGGGTGTGCGTACAGCAGCAACAGTAACACTACCACTACTAACATTTTATCCGCCACCGGATCCAAAAAGGCACCAAATGAAGAGGTTTGCTCCCATTTTCGGGCTAAATAGCCGTCTAATAGGTCTGTCAATGCTGCCACGGTGAAAATCACACAACAGACTAAATTGACCCAAGAGAATGAGAAGAGATAGAGGATCGCCAAAATTGGCACCGCACCAATACGCATTAGTGTTAGGACAGTTGGCAGATTCATATCAGTGTATCGGTCAATTATTACTTAGTGGTAAGTATCATATATTCTTTGAGCTAAGTCTCGATTGATTCCTGCTACCCGGCAGAGATCATCCACTCCAGCTCGCTTTATACCAGACAATCCACCAAAATGACGCAATAATTGCTGTCGTCGTTTTGGCCCAACTCCCTCGATCTGCTCCAATTCCGATTGCGTACGCGCCTTTTCTCTTCTGCCACGATGTCCCATGATGGCGAATCGGTGAGCTTCATCCCTAATTTCTTGTATCAAAGCGAGTGCCATTGAGTGTGGGGATAGTATTTTTCCGTGAGGACGATCGAGGAAAAATAACTGCTCACTTCCGGGCTTTCTTGCTCGCCCCTTAGCCACTCCCACTAGAGTGATGTGGGTGAGCTGCAACTCCTGCATCACCTCGTGGGCAATGGCAAGTTGTCCCTTACCGCCGTCTATCAAGATCAGATCCGGCAACATGACTGTTTCCTCCTGAGCGTTTTGATAGCGCCGCATCAAAGCTTGCGACAATGAGGCGTAGTCGTCCCCACCCACTCCGTCTCTCATATTGTAACGGCGATAATCGGATTTCACTGGCCCAGCGAGATCGAACACCACACAGGAAGCCACGGCTCGTTCGCCTTGGGTGTGGCTCACATCAAAACACTCTATTCGCTTGGGCCAATCCTCTAGATCTAACTCTTCCATCAAATTTGCCATTTTCTCCCGCATGCCTTGTTTACCAGCCAACTGGGCGTGAAGAGTGATCTGGGCATTCTCTCTGGCCATTTGCATCCAACGCAGACGATCGCCGCGTTGGGGAACCGCTATACTGATCTGGCCATTTCTATTTGCAGATAAAGACTCAATCAATAATTGACGATCGCCAAGAAACGTATCAACGAGTATTGATTTCGGCAAATCATGCATTTGCTTCCCATGCAGATAAAATTGCGAAATAAAGGCTGTCAGCACTTCTTCTTCACTCTCTGCTAGAGGGATACGAGGTTGATGCGATTGCGTCCCCAACAAACTGCCTCCCCGAAATATCAACTGATGCACGACAGCAAGACCACCTCGGAGCACACAAGCCAGCACATCAAAATCCCCGTGGGTTCTACTCACTATCTGGTTTTCTTGAATTTTCCGTAAGCTTTTGATCTGATCTCGATAATGAGCGGCCTGCTCGTACTGTTGCTGCTCGGCGGCAGTATCCATTTTATTGATGAGATCCGACACCAGCTCATCACTACGTCCTTCTAGAAACAAGACCACGTGATTGACTTCTTTTGAATACTCCTGTGCGTCTACCAAACCAACACAAGGACCGCTACAGCGACCAATTTGATATTGTAGACAGGCACGGCTGCGGTGACGAAAATAGCTCTCTTCACACTGACGCACAGGAAACAGTTTTTGTATTAGGTTCAAACTCTCCCGGGCTGCTGCTGCACTTGGATAGGGGCCAAAATAACGTCCGTCTGCACTCCTGGCGCCACGGTATATTCCCAGCCGCGGAAATTCGTCATCGGAAAGATAGATATATGGATAGGATTTATCGTCCCGTAAGACAATATTGTATTTGGGTCGCAGCTGCTTAATGAGGTTAGCTTCCAGCAACAGCGCTTCTGTCTCAGTGCGAGTAACAGTCACCTCAATGCGAGCGATTTGGCGTACCATTGAAAGAGTCTTGGCCTCTAATGCAGATCGACCAAAATAGCTACTAACTCTTTTTTTTAGATTCTTTGCTTTACCCACATAAAGTAACTCTCCAGCGCCATCAAACATCTGGTAGACACCTGGTTGAGAACTCAACTGAGAGAGAAAGGATTGATGATCAAATGCTTGAGAATCATTCATTCATTCGGTTTAAGAAATCTGTTAATTTCCTAAATATAGCACGGAACATCTCGGTGGTGAGCCGCTTCGTCTGGGTGTTATAACGGCTGCAATGGTATGAATCAAACAGTGTCCATCCAGTAGGCAATTGATGTTGTGCGCCATGAGCAAAAGCAAAGTCTTTTTGCCTCAGTTCAAGGGCCCGCAGAACCGATTGATGGGCAATACTACCCAATGCTAACACCGCGCTCTGCTGCGGCATAGTTTCCAGCTCCGCTCGCAAAAATGCGTTACAGGTTTTAATTTCGTCAGTATTGGGCTTATTTGCTGGCGGTAAACATTTCACTGCGTTGGTGATTCGGCAGTTTGTCAGTCTCAACCCATCATCTGCCGAAGTAGACTCGGCACGACTGGCAAAACCGAAATCATATAGGGTTTCGTAGAGTAAAATACCGGCAAAATCGCCAGTAAAGGGTCGTCCAGTGCGATTAGCACCATGCAACCCAGGTGCTAATCCGACAATGAGTAACTGTGCCGCCCTATCCCCAAAAGGCGGTACTGGGCGGGAAAAATAATCAGGAAATTGAGCCTTCACCTCATCTAGGTGGTGACTCAATCTAGGACAAGCCCGGCAATTTGCTTTGAATTGAAGTGACTGCGCCATGGTAACTGCTGATTACATCCTTGTGTATGATGCAAATTCCTGCGATGGGTTTAGGGCTCTAGACCCCACTGTTTGAAAACTTCTGCAGCTGGTTTCGCAGTACCATCATGTGTATACAAACCGAAGTGCTTTTCCGCCGCCTTAAAATAGCCTTGATGTTGGGGATCATCGAAGAGTTGAAAATAACTTACCCCGAAAACACCATTCTGCTTCAACTGATCATTTTTGTTGCGAAGTTGCTGCAGCATAGTTTTCTGCTTGTTTTCCCAGTTTCCGTGACTGGAAAGAGCCACATAGGCCAGTAAAATGGGCAAGCCAAACTGTTTCAAATAAGCTGCATACTCTACCGCAGCGTCACCAACATTGAAATAATCTACGGATCGATAATCAGGATCAGTATCCGCACGCATTTCCTGAAATGCCAGGAAATCTAGTTTATGAATGATGGGCCAAATCACATGTTCTAAGTTTCTCGTTGGAGAAAAATCACCGGCACCCACCGAAATCATCGCATGGGGCGCCTGCTCTCTAACAATGTCTATAGCCATGGATAATTCGCTCGCCAGATTTGGCCACTGCATGGTGTGGGTCTCCCCAGGGGGAGGCTCATCGTTAAATTCCGGCTCCAACACAATTAACACTGGGTGGATATCTTTTAGTTGCTCACCCATATGCCTGAGACTCTGATGCCAACCATTTCGATTACGCTCAATCGCCTGTTGACTGATGCGATCCTCAAAATAGTAGTGGAGTATCACCGGTATCGTCCCTACTTCAGTTAGCTGCTTGAGGCGACGCTTCGGAATCCAAGAGGCTCGCCATCCCCTCGGCAACCAGATGGTGATGAGATCGGTAGGTTGCTCCAATGCTCTGGCACTGCTCCAGGTCGCTCGTCGCACACTATGAGTAAACCAATCTACCCTATCGCCTACGCCTAGGAGGATCGGTGCTTCGGGATCGATAGGCCAGAGCCTGGCTTGTACAGGAGAAATAGAAATTGCCACTAAAAATAGCAACGCGCAACCATGACGCCAACACAACCTAAAGCTATCCGAGAAAATATTCACACTATAATTTACGGCTAGGGCGTCACGATATCCAAACTGACTTGGACTCTGCTATTGGGCTGTAATTCACCGAATTGTAGTTCCGTTCGCTCTGAAAATTTCTTTAGCTCAACTGTAGACGAATTTTCTTTAATTTTCAGTGAAGTTTTTGGCAAAGTATGTATAAAAAGTCTAAAAGGTGGAATCTGTTTATCTCCTATGTTGACCACATCAATAGAAACCATATCATGTTGATAATTAGTTTCCACTTTTATGTTGCTACGTAGCTGCCACCATTCCACAATATCTTGCCCTGTGGCCGTCCATACATCGTCGCGCGAGACTTCCTGCATAATTTTTTCCAAAACTTTTAAGTGCTTCGGAATGGCAATCATTTGTGTATGAAACGAGAAATAGTACAGGCCGTGATTATGATGTGCCAGATCTATTTCCGGTTGCACCAACGCCATGATTTCTTTCTCTGATTTTGCCTCTAAATTCTCAAATAGTTCATAGTCATCAATGAAACTCCTAGGAATCAAATAAAATTTCGAGGTATCACTCAGAGTCACTGTCCTGATGGCCATGGAAGCCAATTCCGTGTCCCCCGCCATATATTTGAACCCATTCTTCACTAGCGCCGGGATCGTATGGTTATTATAGGCCTCGTAGGGCGGTCTGAATCCAATACTGTTGGCGTATCCCATCTCTGTCAAGTGAGCACGAACTTTTTTTAATCTGCTTTCCTGAACATCCCGCGGACTCTCTTCATAGGAATCGTGCAGGTAACTGTGACTGGCTATTTCACCGCCTGTAGACAGTTTAGAGACCAAATCAGGAAATGTCTCTGCATCCTTACCGAGAATAAAATAGGTTAATGGTACATTGGCTTTTTGCGACAATTGATACACATCTTCTGCATTGCCAAAACGATCTTCAGTATCCATTGCCAACAATGCCGCGGATTGATATGGGCTGGGCCAAGGTGCCAACTCAACTGTCGCCTGATCCAGAAGAAATTCAGCCAAACTGCTGAAAAGCGCCCTCGCAGCATGTTGTGAATCATAATCTGGTTGGATCAATTCGGGATGGAATCCCAGCCATACCAAATGACCGGAGTGGATCGCTCGCGAGACCAAAGCCGTAGAGACTCTATCCTGAGGCCGTAAACGCCACTCTGACCAGTACCAACTACCCGGCATGATCTGTTGTTTGCTTACCTGTACAGCGGGCACTTCCTCCAATGTGCCGAGATCGATTCGCGCGCCCGGTAACACACCGGCATTAAAGCGAGATCTTTCTCCTGCAGTGACGAAATAGCTCTTTTCTTTAGGCAATGAGACTACTTGATGCACACCTAGCAGTTGTTGCATTTCCCGGCGGTTTCTACTCGCATCTTTAGCAATCCAACCGGTGACAATAATTCTATAACCTTGTCTTAGTAAACTATAGATTTCGCTTAGCTGACTGCGACTTAATTTCTCCGCATCCGCTACGATTAGGGTTTTGCTGTTCACCTCCGCCAAGGAAGACAAATCGTTAATCAGTTTCAGTTTTATTCGATGAGGAGCAAGATGTTTTCGCCACCGCCTCTCGCGCTCACCGATCCGCCAATCATCGGAATTGACATCCGTAACAGTTTGCCAGTAGACAACGGTCATTAGGGGCTCTAGGGGCTCAGTCAATTCTTCTAGTGGCGCTACCGAGTCTGCCACCACAGTCAACTCTACAGGCTCGACTTTGTGACTCTGATTTTTATGGTATGCGCCAGTTCCAGTGATCACCAGTAGCGCAAAACCCAGCAACAGAATGATTAATAGACTCCAGCGCAAAACAACTTGATTCATTTCTCACCTTCTTGTTTGTTCTCTTGAACGGGTTCGATTCTGCGGAAAAACCGCGGCAATTCCAAATTCGCTTCTTTCTTTTGTTGTTGTTGTTTGTAGCGAAACCTAAAATAGGAGATCAGGCTTAGCGCTAAGGTCACTAGGGTCGCCAAGATGACGACACTGGCCACCGCCTGCGGCGAGGTCGCTATTAATAAAATGGCTTGCCAATCTATGTTCACAAACGACCTTTGCGTTCCAGTTTTCCCCACTCCATACTGACATTAAATAATTCCTCAATCATCCCTAATAATTTGGTGGTATCCACCATTAAGGAAAAAAACATGCGGTAGACCACGGCTAGGGGCGCTAACGACCAATCTTCATTTTCTGAAGCAATGCAATATATTGCTGCCAAAACATCTAAAAAAGTTAACAGTGCCCACCAACAGATCCAATATATATCACCAAAAGGCGTAAACACCATAAAATAGGCAAACAAAGCGAAACTAGATAGATTGAGCAGCGGCCATAAAGTCGCTTCCACGGCCATGTATAGCAGCCAAAACAGGAGTGCAAATGGCCTTTTGCTATCTGTCCAGCGAATAGCATGTTTGCTTATCGCCTGCAGAATGCCGCGTGTCCATCGGTATCGCTGTTTCAAAAGCGACTCTAAGTTTTCCGGTGCTTCTGTCCACGCGATCGCTTGTTGCTGATATTCGATAAACCATCCGGTTTCCATCAGCTTCAAAGTCAGATCACAATCCTCGGCAAAGGTATCATGATCATAACCGCCCACATCCAGGATAGCCTGAGTGCGAAATAGACCGATGGGCCCAGGAACAATACTCACCGCATTAAAAAACGCCTGAGCGGAACGCAATAAATTTAAACCTTCTATATATTCCAGAGCTTGTAATTTGCATATTAGGTGCTTTCGATTTGCGACCTTGACGTTACCCGCCACAGCGCCGACTTTCGGATTGGTAAAATGACGCATAGAATACCGAAGCGATTCAGCATCTACCTTTGAATCTCCATCCACGCAGAGAACAATCTCGCCATGTGCAGCCAAAATCCCCCGATTGAGCGCCACCGACTTGCCCGAGTTCTTTTGTTGTAAGACGCGTAACCGAACCGCACTCTGCAGTTGAGACAATTGCTTCACCAAGGTATAGGTGGCATCGGTGGAGCCGTCATCAATAACAATAATTTCGTAGTTAGGATAGTTGAGATCCAATAGCGCACTCAGAGCCTCTCGTATCACTAACTCTTCATTGTAAGCAGGTACTATAATAGACAAAGATGGCAAGAATTCTTGATTGGCGGGAGACCTTTTTAGGGAATAGAGAAAAGAGAAAATAATCAATCCTAGGTATCTCAAGGTAATCAGGATCAATGTTCCGAAAAACATCATACGTAAAACATCGTTCCACCCGCCGCTGACTGGGCTTGGCAAGGCGTAGATATTCAGCGCAGCAAAATAGGCTACTAATGCAAAACCTACTATAAAAAAAATCAGCAGAAAGTTATAGAAGACTTTATTGATGTGCATCATCTAAAACTCGATTTCAAGCAGAAAGTCGCCACCTTTGGTTCTATATTCAGAGCCATCTCGATTCGAAGAACTACTAAATAAAGCTAGGTGCCCTCGCCACATGTGGAATTGCCATAGGTACCGTAGTTGCACTCGATAGGTCGTTGCGGGTTCATTTACACCCTCAATTCTACTCCACGAGCGGCCCACACTGAGTTGATAATCCACTGCACTCACAGTATTGATATCATGTTCGTTTAAAAGACTGGAAGTGAGGCTAAAATCGAGTTCCGGACTATAGTAGCTCGATCTATCATTTTCATAAGTTACATTGTAACTAGATAACTGCAATGCCAGTGGACGCATGGCAAAAGGCGTATATTGGTAACTAAAATAGAGTGATTGAAGATCATTGTTGTCAGACAACCGGGAGCCGGTATATTGAATGTAGGTCTCGACACGATTCCCCCATGGTCGCCAATCACTCAGCGCATAGCTATCAAAGGAAATATCGGCGAGATGGCCCTGAATGGCGGGATTTAGTGTGATCAGTCCGCCCCGCTCATAACGCAGTCCCACACTACCACCAGCAAGATAGTAACTTAACAGCACGTCGAACTCATCTATCGAGTCCGCCCGATCAAACTCAACTACGCCACTGCTCAAATTAAGTTGCCAATTGGGAGTGAGTTGTTTGCGATAAGCGATCGCAGCGCCTATCCCACTATCACGTACTGTATCTGTTGTACCTGAGGTACTAAATACCTCGCCTTCCAACGCGAGGTGCGACAATCGTAGTGAGAGTTGTGACTCCGCCTGCAAACTCGCAAACAGGTTACATCGCGACCACTGAAGCGAACCATTGTCTTCAGTATAGTGACAATCAAGTTGACTGCCAGGCTGCCAATGTTTATTGAAAAGAAAAAGAGATTCTGCTTGTGCATGCGTTGAACACGCCAACAAGATAAGCGAAAAAAGAGTGATAATGTCAAACTGTGTTCTAAAATGACTGGCGAACATGGAGGGATTTAAATATCGGTGCCAGAAGTTTGAATTGAACTATCCTTTGCATTGTTTGAAACAGAGGGTTTTTGCTCTCCCTCAGAAAGACCGTGGTAGTGCCATTCCAAGCCTCTATCTAACCCCGGTAATAACTCAAGCATGTTTTTTTCAAGTCGCCGTTGTACCACTTCTGCTGCCACTCGATTCTGGGTAGCGCCAAGCAATAATTTCATACGATTCTCTGCGATTTGAACCACAGCGTCCTCATCGCGGATCTGTTCCTGCATAATGGATTGTACCGCTGCCAACTGGGCTTTGTCGGCAACCGTGACCTCGGCCATGGTCGATTCTACTCCAAGCGTTTGTTCTAAAAAACGCGCTCTGCGCCACTGTGAATCAAAGTGACTGGGCAGCTCCGGGACATCGTCCAACTCAGTTGCTAACCGCTGTTCCTGAGGAAGAACTGGACTAGTTATCCAATCCGGGTGATGACTTAGAGTGTGAATCTTATGTAACAACTCAAAAGGACTGGCGTTGCGATCCATGACTGCGGTTGCACCCCTGGCAATAAACCCAAGGCGATCTAGCGAGCGGCCAACAAATTGTGTCAAAACAATAATGGGTACAACACTACCGTGGGCCCGCAGGGCATTAATAATGCGAAAGATTGAGTCCCGATCCGACTTCGATTTTGCATCCAGAATCAACATATCGGGCCCCTGAAGCATGTATTGTTCAAACGCGCTTGCGACATCATTGACTAGTGAGAGAACTAAATGGTTCTTGACGGATCGTACCAGTTGTTTGCCAAATTCTTTGTCACTGGTCACAACTGTAGTGCGTAACCGAGTACTAGCCGGGAACTCATTTTGGTTCGAGGACGATTGGCCACGGTTGCTGTCAGCCATCACAAGAATAGGAACCAATCCCGAACCCTTAATACCGAACGCGATCCGCGAACGCTTAGGTTCAGTGATTCTTGATTTATTGACAATCAGTTCACGCCCCGAGGTGACATGATCATTCAGTGAGATCACTGCACCGGCTAAATCACTCAGCACCCGTTTCAGACCAGGGATCTGCACTGCAGACTCTTCGCTCAAAGTAAATACTATTCGACTACCCCGCTCTTTTGCCAGCACAACTAACTGCTGTAGTTGCAGCCTAATTTGATCCAGGCAAAAAATATCACCGAATAAGCTATCAATGGAGTCCAACACCCATACTTTTGCTTGTGCATGCTGTGCCGTCAAAGCATCCACATAAGCTTGCATCTGATGGGATTTCAATAGATAGGGTGCCGAGGAAAACTGTTCTAACAGCACAAATTGTTCACGATCGAACAATTCCTCAAATTTAGGAATTATCGCCTTGGCTTGGCTATATACTGCTTCCCCGGATTCACTGGTGACGAATAGGCAAGGCTCATCTCGATTGGCAGCAACTCCAGCAAGTTGCAAAGCTAACACTGTCTTTCCCGTACCAGAATAGCCAACGATAGTAAGCGGTAAATCGCCCGGATATCCCCCTAAAGATTCATCTAATACTGGAACGCCTGTATTCAACTGAACTTCACCACTTAGCTTGTATTCATGTGGGTTAATCAGACCCATCATTTATTTATTGGACGACCGCTTCTTGCCTCAATTTTCTTGCATCCCAGCGGTTTCGATCCTTTATTCTGATGGCTGAATAATCGCTTTTGGAAAATCGACCTAGCCAAATGTAAAAAGTTAAGAAAAAGAGTTACTTAGCCCATTTTTTGTATTCAAATCCTCAGAAACTTAAAAGATCCTTAAGTAACAATCGTTGTACAAGCAAATATTATGCTCAAAACAATAACTCTTTAATAATTATAATGAAAAAATAAATACAAACCAAAATATCTAATTTATCACCTGCGAAGTGTAAAAAGCTTTGACAGCTAAAGGCCGCGTTATGGTAC
>DJFY01000089.1:35190-36282 GCA_002431545.1 Cellvibrionales bacterium UBA5860
GCTAAAGGCCGCGTTATGGTACTAATTTATTTACTAGAGGGGTTTTTTGCATTATCCAGACACTGAGCGCGGATAATGTAAACACCAAGATCGCTCGTAGAGGAATCGACAGCCAAGGATGCATAATTTCGGGTTCGAATATGGATTTTACAGGCGTATAGGCCACCGCACCTATCCATAGCGGGTGAATAAGGTAGATACCGAAAGTCACCACACCCAGTTTGGGTCCATAGGACAACCAACCGGTTGAAAAATCGACTCGGGAACTAATACCTTTGATTAACACAAAGGAAGACACCGACATAAACATCACGGTTGGAGAAAAATTACCGTAAAAAGTTTCGACAACATAGTCCACAGGTTGCGTCTGATGAAAGGTCAAGTAGGCGGCCAAACCCACGGAGATTACAAACACCAGTGCGGCAAGATAAAAATCAATGTTGCTAAATTCTCTTTTCCCCATCAGGTAACCCAAGAGAAAAAAACCTATATATCCCGAGGCACCCGGAACTTCCAGCCCGACTTTAAGGTCAAAACTGGTGTCTAGGATAGGAAACAAGCAAGTAAAAAGAAACCATATGATGATCAGATAAAATATGGTTTCCTCGTTCTCAGATCGTACAAAGGCACTGAACAGCGGTAACACTAAGTAGAGACCGATGAGGGTATACATAAACCACAAATGATAATAGCTGGGTTGATATAGTACATTTTTCACAAGGGGCCAAATAGAAGGCTCCCACTGATCTACATAAACCTTCCAGAAAATAAAAATTAAACTCCAACCTATGGTGGGAATTAAAATTTTAATTAACCTTTTTTTAAATAGATCAGAGACTGACAAAGGCCGACCGAGCAATAAATAACCACTGATCATGAGAAAATTGGGCACACACCAGCGACCCAAAGCATCGTAGAAATTCCCCGCCCACCACTGATCCATCGCAATATTTGGGTAAGCGAATACGTAATCCGTGGCACAATGAACCAGAACCACCATAAACATCGCCCAGACACGGAGGTTTTCTATCCAAATTAAATCTCTTCGAGTACTCATGAGGCCAAACAACTAACAACTGACGGAAGGTAATA
>DJFY01000089.1:36544-43737 GCA_002431545.1 Cellvibrionales bacterium UBA5860
AACTATCCTGCAAGGTTTTATTTTAAAAAACTTTTTACTTATCTGCCCAAATAACGCGACATTTGATACCACTACGCAAATATTATTTAATTATCTAAAAAGTATGGCTAAGAGGCAACCAAGATTACTCTTCGGTTAATAAAATAGTGTGCTGCACTAGATTAATGAGACGGCTGATAATTCGCGCGTATACCCAGAGGTGCGAAACCAAACCTTGTAATATTGTGATAAGAGTCCTGGGGATCGCCTGCTACCGCCTCACCCGTAGCGGTAAAGAGGTGCTCGCACCCCAGTGCGCCGGCATGTTCAAGACGTTTCTGCAATACTAACCCCTGGCTGCCTTGACGCCTAAATTCTGGTGCCGTGGCCCCCCAATCCAACCAGCCGATACCCTCTTTTATATAGATTGAGCCGGTTCCCGCCACCTGATCTTCCGAAATGGTGACATAGGTATGCCAATTTTCTGCTTCGGGCAGTGCCGCTAGCCAACTTTCCGCTTGCTCTCCCAGGTCAAAAGCCGCGGCTAGGATTTGACCGATGGAGGAATAATCTGCGGGTTCGGCTTTTCGTACTTTCAATTCAGAGTCGACCGCATATTCCTGCACGCCTGTATGTTTAAATTTCATCCAGCCGCGAGCAGGAGAAAAACCCTGCTCCGTTAGCCATTCTGCGATCATATTGTGGTTCGGTTGAGTATATTTAGCTAAGTGCACAAAACATCTACCGACGCCGGCTTGTTTATATAGCGCCGCAATCTGCTGCACCTGGGATTGTAGGGCCCGTTGATACACGCCCAAACCGAGGCAACGATTAATCACTATGGCGCTGCTAGGTAATACAGACGCCATTGACAGCCATGCTCCGTCTACCCATTGAGCAATTAATCCTAGTGCTTTCGTCTGCTCTGCTGAGGCAATTTGGTGCAGAGACTCTAAGGCTTGTTGTTCTATTTTGTCTGCCTGTAAAAGAAGCTCCTGCAAAATTATACCCTCATGTATAGAGCCTAAAACTGATTTTAAATTTTATGCTTGAACACAAGCTTGCATATAACTTTTAACTTTAGATGATACAAATATCTTTATGAAATATTTAATTTTTTAAAACCACAATCCGTGGATCCGCCGACGTGGGCGAGGAACATCTCGATGTTTTAAAAAAGAACCATAATCCATATGCCCTAACTCACCAGTAAATTGTCTATCGCCATTTTCTAATTTCAACCTCATTAGTCTTTCCACTCTATCTTCGGTGGCCGGGTGAGTTCGTAAGATTGAGGGATCGGGTACTTTTTGCCTCCGCACCATGATCTGCTCCAACCATCGGCCCTGGATCTGCTCCATCTTTCTCAAAGCGCTCACTAACGCCTCAGGATCGCCAGTGAGTCGCACAGCATTCAAATCTGCATCATATTCACGAGTGCGCGATAAGGCCAATTGTGCAAGCCCGCTAAACGTAGGGGCAAAGATCAAGAGCGCAATGAGAAACCAATTAATGTTGACCTCTGAGAAAAAAATCATTGGCAAATTTATCAACAATAACAATTGGCCCGCTAAAGAGAGGGCATGGGTAAAGCGGCTGATCAGATCTGCCAAGCCCATTACCCGTAAATCTCTACTTTTCACATGACTCATTTCATGGGCCAATACTGCGGCTAATTCTCTGTGTGTGAGCTGGCGCAACAATCCATCAGTGATAGCGATAGCGGAGCGATGAGGATGCCCCACCGCAAATGCATTGAGCAGCTGACTAGGTATATAAAATAATACTGGTGCAGACTTCAAATGCGCGCGCCGAGCAAGTACCTCAACCATCTGGTACAAAGCAGGTGCTTGATGGGGACTAATGGCAGCAGCTCCATATAAACGCATCATTAACCAAGGAGACCACCTCGGCGTGATCACCATCGCCATTAAGCCAAACACCACCAGCAGGACGATGCCTTCTCGACCCCACACTAACCAACCTAGCAGGGCCAGAAAAGCAGCCATGCTACTTAATAACAGCAAAGTTTGCAGATGATTGCGCCAGGCACCATAGTGCCACTCAGCAGCATCCAGGGTAGTAGGCACCATTGGTTAACTTCCTTGGCCGATGCCTTGGAGTTGGTGGCGTAAAGATTCGATTTCATCCAGCAGTTCTAGCGCCAAGGCCGCACCAGCACGATTGACACCTAAATCCCTCTGTAACTGAATTGCGCAACGGACCCGACGCACACTGGATATCTGAAATCGCCAATGATGTTCACCTTGACTCACTGGCTCGGCAATGCCTTCCTCCACCAAGGCGATGATCTCATCGCCTGGTAGCTGGCACAGTCGGCAAAATTCTACAAAACTAAGTTCAAATTCATCACTCAATAATTCTCCAGCTAGGGAATCTTTACTCTTCAATGTCATGATCTACTCCACCCCCAAGTTTGCTCGTGGATTGAAGTTAAAACTTTTCGCCATCGCTTCGTATGCCGCCTTGGCGGCTTCACTATCGGCCTTCGGCAAGGCTATAGACAATACCACATAAAAATCACCCGGTGGTTTGGTCGGAATACCACGCCCTTTTAATCTTAACTGACGACCATCCGCCGATCCTGGTGGAATTTTCAAATCTACTCTACCTGTTGGTGTTGGCACCTTTACCGTTGCGCCTAGTGCCGCCTCCCAAGGTGCAACCGGCAACTCTAAATAGACATCATTGCCTTCGGTTTTATACAGTTTATGAGGCGCAAAGGTGACTTCCAAAAAAAGATCACCCGGCTGATTGTGACCAATACCAGGCTCTCCCTGACCTGCCAGACGGATAAATTGGCCTTCTCGTACACCTTTAGGTATGCGCACGTTCAGTGTGCGTGATTTTAACTGAGGCCGCCCTTCTGGCGACAACTCTGTATGTTTTAAGGTGAAAGTGCGCGCAGCACCAGTGTAACTGTCTTCCAACTCAATGGCGATTTTCGCATGGGTGTCCGCAGCTTTAACCTCACGACCGCGTGCTGAAGTGGCACCCTGATAACCGCGACCAAACAGAGTTTCAAAGAAATCACTAAAGCCAAATGAATCTCCCCCCGTAAAACCGCCACCGTGAAACTCAAATCCTTGATCCCATCCCGGTGGAGGATGAAATTCTTGACCCGCCTTCCAATTACTCCCTAATTGATCGTAAGCCGCGCGTTTTTCCGGATCTTTGAGCACTTCATAAGCCTCACCCAGCTCTTTAAAGCGCTCTTCCGCGTTCGCCTCCTTGCTCACATCTGGATGGTATTTTCGCGCCAATTTTCGATAGGCACGTTTAATTTCATCCTGGTTGGCTTCTTTGTTTAAGCCTAATATTTGGTAGTAGTCTTTGTAATCCATCAGTTCGCTACCTTTACTTAATGCTCATGATTAATTTTTTCAATCTTGTCCGTTCGCAACTAAACTAGAATGACTATTGACAATGAATTTGCGCATCAACCTAGCCTTTCCAAGTCATATCACTATTCAGTAATAGTACGCAAATTGGCGTTGACCCACGACTAAATCAAGACCAGAGCATCTGCTTAAGCCTAAACCTAGTAGTAAAAGAATACCAGTTCGCCAATCGACGGCGATTCGAATCTCTAAACCGCGACTAAACAGGGATCACCAAGGGAACAAACACAAAAGCTCAAACATCAAGCAACCACTTGTTTCCTTGGCGCTGTGTCTACGGCTATCGGACTTTCAACACCGCCCAGAAGTCGGCGCCCATTTAGATCGTCAATCGAACCCACTCTAACCTATGCTGCATGGGTAACCAGCCGATAGCCAAGTGGTCATTTATGGTAATCATATACCAAGCGACAAAAATAATAACGAAACTTTCATGTGCAGAGAAATGCCCTTTGTTGGGCTGCACAGCACTCCACCACAGGCCGAAGGTAAAAGGAACCACTTATGTCGGAGCTCAACACACCATGCCAACCTATCAATCGCGGCTTTGAATTTAATGGCAAAGGCGCAGAATATTTTTCTATCTGGATAGTCAATGTGGTGCTGACCATACTCACCTTGGGTATCTATTCCGCCTGGGCAAAGGTGAGGACAAAACAGTATTTTTACGGCAACACCAAACTAGATGGCGCGTCTTTTCAGTATCTGGCCGATCCCAAAAGAATATTGATCGGCAGAATCATCGCTTCAGTAATCTTTCTCGGCTACTACGCTGCCGCCATGTTCAGCCCCACTATAGCAGTCATGATTCTATTGGTACTACTCGCCTTAGGACCAATTTTTTTAGTTTGGTCCATGTCTTTCCAATTACGTAATTCAGCTTATCGACACGTCAGTTTCCTTTTCCAAAAAGATTATTCAGGTGCCTATAAGACCTTTGCCCTGCCCATACTATTGATTGGCAGCTTTATGCTTATCAGCAATCTTTACTTACCGGAGGAACTAAAAATCGGAGAGCCCCAAGCCACGCCGATGGACGTTAGTTATTCAGCCATGGATGTGTCTTCTTACGAGCAAGATGAAGCTGCCCTGTTGAATAGCGATACTATAGAATTTGCAGATACTGAGGAGCCCGCGCCCATTTCACCAGAATTAAAAATATATTTGGCGGTGCAAACTCTTTTCCTCTTGTCACTGGTATTCCTTGCCCCACTCTGGGATTATCTGATTACCCGTTACCGAGTCAACCGTTCTCAATATGGTGCTGAAGCTTTCTCCTTTGAGGTAACAGCACGTCAGTTCTACGGTGTCTATGGCCGCCTAATCTTGATGAGTATTGTAATCATGTTTCTCTTCGGCATTCTGATTGCCACCATTTTGCCTTTGTTTTCGGGAACGGCCGGCACGCAAGGAGAACAAGAATCGACAAACGCCGCCGCTGGCGTAGTCGCTATGCTGACCACCCTGCTATTGGTGCCAATCTATCTGTGGTTTTTTGCTTATTTCAAAGCCAAACGAACCAACCTAATCTATAGTCATATTGATCTAGATGGCATGCAACTTAACTGCAACATGAAAACCGGTTATCTAATGTATCTTTATCTCACCAATACCTTAGCTATGGCCCTGACCCTGGGATTACTGATGCCATGGGCCATGGTTCGCACGGCGCGCTATCGTGCATCTGTCACCTCTGTGGATACAAATGGCCCCTTGGAGCAGTTTTCCGCAGTGCAACAGGAGCAACAGAGTGCACTAGGTGAAGAGCTCGGTAATATGTTCGATATTGAGCTAGGTATATAAGCTTGATTCAAGGCACTCTTTTTGATGGTCGCACGTCAAGTGGACAAGAAGTCTCTCTTCACTGCGATTCGCAAGGTCAAGTGTCAGTGGAGGGTGGCAATACTGCTAGCCTTCACTTCTCTGAACTGAAGATTTCTCCGAGGATCGGTCAAACATCTAGGTATGTCACCTTCCCTAATGGCAGTCAATTCGAAACTGATAACAACGATGCCATCGATGCACTGTTGGTTCAGTGGCAATCTAGTGAAAGCAAAATCCAACGAGCACTTCACCGATTGGAATCCCACTGGCGTAACGTTTCTCTATCTGTCATCTTTCTAGTATTTTTTGGTTGGGGTTTAGTGCAATACGGCATCCCCCACTTTAGTCGGGAGCTGGCGCTGGCGGCGCCAGCAAAAATCTCTCAACTATTGGGAGATAGCGTCCTAAAGAGTATCGAAGAAATCTGGGTGCAGGAGAGCACTCTCGGTCAGATACAACAGCAAGAACTTACCGCCCAGTTTCAGGCATTGGTTCCCAACGACGAATATGAGTGGCAAATTTTGTTTCGACAGGGCGGCATTCTGGGTGCCAATGCCTTTGCCCTACCCAATGGCACCATCGTGATGACCGATGAGTTAGTGCAGCTGGCTCACAACCAGCAACAACTCATCTCCATCATGGCCCATGAAGTCGGTCACGTCATACATCGCCATGGACTTAGGACTCTGATACAAAAATCCAGCCTGGCCGTGTTGTTAGTCCTTGTCACCGGTGATGTCTCCACCAGTAGCTCTATCATCACTGCCCTACCGGCTATTTTAATAGAGGCAGGCTATTCGCAAACCATGGAGCGAGAGGCTGACACCTATGCCTTAGAGTATCTACAGCAACAGAAGATCGATCCCATAGTGTTTGCTGAGATCATGCATCTATTGGAGTATCACCAAAATAACCCGACTTGCCAATCATCCGCTCACGCCTCCGATACTACGGATGAAACCAGCCAACATCCAGACTGCGTCAATCCCGACAAACAAAATATCACACCAGATAGAGCACCCGAGTCTGATCAAAAATCAATCAATAACTATTTCTCTACTCACCCCTCCACCCACGAACGTATTGAACGATTTCGTCAGGCATCCGACAAAATTCCGAATGATCCTTAGCGAGAATTAGTAGGCGCCAGCCCAAGGTTTCTATTTAGATTATGGAACAGTTAACCTGAATTAGAGAAATATCTCTAAGACTAGACGCCTACTCTTTTGGAGCAACGCCCGGCATTAATTGCATCCCGAAATCAGGAGAGGCGCCGCTCTATATTGACAGTTGAGAATTATTGTTCTGTGATGACCATAAAAGCACGTTTGTCTATTTTACCTCCTAGTCGAGAGAAAAAATCGAGTGTCGTTAATTTCCAATCATATTTTCGACGGAGTGCCTTATAGGCCATTCTTCTTTCTTGGTCGTCCTCTATAATTTTACCTCTGGTAGCAATCCAATTACCTGTTAATTTTCCTCTGACGGTGCACACTGCGATACGACACTAGGGAAAATTTCTCAAACGTTTTACCTTGCCCGCATTACCTTCAGTAAAGACATAGATTTTGTCGCCATCCTGCGCAAACCACACGGGCGTTTCGACTGTGCTGCCATCCCTCTTCTGCGTAGAAAGACTAATATATTCAGCTGTATTTAATTGGGTATCAAACATGTGCTTTCTCTAATCAAATAACTTAATATTGTCTATTCCCGTCTTCTGCTTATACTCTGCAAGACGCAACTGGTTAAAGCTGTTATGCCCTACATTTCTGACGATTAATCTGGCGGGTGGATCCAAGTTGTAGACGCACCACTGAGAAAACATTAGTAAGACATAGCGGAAAAGGCAGATAACGTGAGGAACACCAATCCACTCACATTATATAGCCATCTAAGCGCAAATGAGAGTATTAAGTAGTATTAAGGAGTCGATGCCCTTTAGATCTGACGCCCCATGAAGTCTTC
>DJFY01000020.1 GCA_002431545.1 Cellvibrionales bacterium UBA5860
TGTCGGAAAGCGAGGAGCTGATCGCCGCCTGCGAAAAACACGGACTGGTCTTCGTGGGCCCTCATCGGGAGGCTATTCGCCTGATGGGTTCAAAAATAGAATCCAAACGTCTGGCTGGCGAAGTCGGCGTAGCCAGCATTCCTGGATATCACGACACTGCGCAGGATGACCGGACCTTGCTTGCCGCCGCGGGCGATATCGGTTTCCCCCTGATGATCAAGGCCAGCGCCGGCGGCGGCGGTCGCGGTATGCGCCGCATCGACAGTCGCGATCAAATGGTCGACGCACTACCGCAAGCGCGGCAGGAAGCGCTAGCAGGTTTTGGCAACGACCAGCTGTTGCTGGAAAAATTGATCGAATCGCCGCGCCATATCGAAGTCCAGATTGCCGCCGACAAAACCGGCGCGGCCGTCCATCTCTTTGAACGCGAATGCTCGATTCAACGCAATCATCAAAAAATCATCGAAGAAGCGCCAGCGGCGTTTCTCGAAGAGCCACTGCGGCAACGTCTCTATAAAGATGCGCTCACACTGGCACAAGCGATTGAATACGACTCTCTGGGCACCGTGGAATTTCTCGTCGACGCCGCCTCCGGCGCCCATTACTTTCTAGAAATGAACACTCGCCTGCAGGTTGAGCACCCGGTGACGGAAGCCATCACTGGCCTCGATCTCGTGGAATGGCAGATCCGCATCGCCGGCGGCGAATCTCTGCCGCGAACACAGCGGGAAATCACCGCCCACGGCTGGGCAATTGAAGCGCGAATCAATGCCGAGGACCCGGCCAACAATTACCAGCCTCAGACCGGAACCATTGATCTCTACCGGGAACCGGATGCCAGCGCGGGGCCCGGACACCTGCGAACCGACAGCGGCGTAACCCAAGGCGCGGTGGTCTCCAGTTACTACGATCCTATGCTGGCAAAATTGATTGCCTGGGGTGCCGACCGCGAGTCAGCGCGCTGCAGCCTGGCACTTGGCCTTGAGAGCTTCGGCCTGCAGGGCATCGGCACTAACCTGGCTTTTCTCGCCGACATCGTCAATCACGAGAATTTTAGCCAGAAACCCCTGACGACAAACTTTTTGCCCGAGAACTTCGCCGCCGGATGGCAAGCCCCGATCGCTGACAACACGCCGCTGGTCGCGGCTGCAATTGCCCAGGTCCTCGAACTGGAAAAAAGCTCTCCCGGCCGACACACATCTCCATGGCAATCGCTGGGTGGCTACCGCCTTCTGGCGCGGGCAGATGTTTCCAGTCACAGCTACATCAACCTGATTACCCCCAGCGGGCAATTCAGGACTGTGGCGGTCACTGGCTTTAACGGCGAATATCGCGTCCACGTGTTAACCGAGCCAACCTGCGAGGGCATCGATTCGCTGGGCGAGGAAGCTGCAAAGAAAACCACAACGGCGGTACGAGCGCGTTATCTGACAGCTGATCAGCTGCTGCTGGAGCTCGACGGCAAAAGCCTCAGCGTGGAGGTTCAGTGGCGCGAAAACAAGCTGGCGCTCCGCGGGTTAAATGGCATTTTCACCTGCCAGATTGTCGATATACAGACTCGCGCGTTGGACGGCAATGGCGATGGCGGCAACGGCGAGCATTTGGTAAAGGCCACGCTGCCCGGACAAGTGGTCGAAATCAAAACTGCCGCTGGCAAAGCGGTGCAACGTGGCGACACTCTGGTAGTGCTGGACTCCATGAAACTGCTGCACAACCTGGTCGCGCAAACCGACGGAACGGTAAAAGAGGTATTCAGCGCCGTTGGCGAAAACGTCGAAGGTGGGGCTACCTTGATCGAGATTACTCCGGCCGGCTGACACGCGCGCCCTCCCCCAACCCGAATCCCTAGCGAGGAACAACATGAATCAACTGTATTTTTCCGAAGAGCAAAATATGCTGCGCGAGCAGATCCGCCGCTTTGTCGAACAGGAAATCGTGCCTCATGCCGAACCCTGGGAAGAGGATGGCTTCGTGCCCAGGGACGTGCTGCGCAAGATGGGCGGGTTGGGTTTTCTGGGCATTCGCTATGGCGAGGACTACGGCGGCAGCAATATGAATACGCTGGGCAGCGTCATTCTCGCCGAGGAACTGGGTCGGTCAACCTTTGGCGGCTTTGCCGTGACTGTGCTGGTACATACGGATATGGCCTCGCCGCACCTGGAAAATTTTGGCACTAAAGCACAAAAAGACAAATACATGGCCGACCTGATCAGCGGCAAAAAAATATGCGCGGTCGGCGTCACCGAACCAGATGCCGGATCGGATGTCGCCGGCATCCGCACCACCGCAGTGGAAGATGGCGATAGTTATGTACTCAACGGCAGCAAGATGTTTATCACCAACGGTGTCAAAGGCGATGTCTACTTCGTGGCCGCGAAAACAGATACCAGCGTCAAGGGATCCCGCGGCATCACAATATTTATCCTGGAAAAAGGCATGGACGGTTTTACAGTCAGCCGCGCGCTGGACAAGCAGGGCTGGCGATGTTCGGACACCGCGGAACTCGTGTTCGACAACTGCCGGGTTCCCAAAGCAAACATCCTGGGCGGCGTAAACAAGGGTTTTTACTCCATCATGCGCAACTTCCAGAACGAGCGCACCGTGCTGGCCGCGCAAAGCATGGGCGAAGCCGCCAAGGCGCTAGAACTCACCTTGCAGTATGTGCAGGAGCGCAAAGCCTTTGGCGAGACTCTATGGGACAAACAGGGCATTCGTCAGCGCCTGGCCATGGCCCAGGCGAAAGTGGAAGCCGGCCGCCAACTGGTTTATCACGCGGCCTGGCTCGACGCCATGGGCGAGGATTGCGTCAAGGAAGTATCGATGGCGAAGGCCTTTTGCTGCGAACTGGTGAACGAGGTCATGTACACCTGTCTGCAGTTTCACGGCGGCTTCGGCTATATTCGCGAAAGCGCGATCGAACGCATGTCACGGGATGCACGCGTACAGAGCATTGGCGGCGGTGCCACCGAAGTCATGCTCGAGGAAATCTCCAAACGGTCAGTTATCTCCTAACAGCTCGCGCCGCATGTCGCGAGTTTAATACCGGCCGCGTCGGCTCGGGGCGTTTCTTCCCGGACCCTACTTCGCTGATGCAATAGCTCTTTACCTTTACAAAGAGGCTAATGCACCCGCGACCGCGGGCCGACCTCTACTACAGGTATGGCGAGAATAACCAGCATAGAGCGTCCCGTGTGCGCTGCCCGAGCGAGCGTTCATCGACCTCGTCAAGCGTAACCTGCTTCGACACTGCGGCAACATCGCGAAAATGCTGGCCGAGCTTTTCGACGACGCCAGCATCGTAAATTTCCAGGCCCAATTCGTAGTTAAGCCGCAGGCTTCTCGGGTCGATATTCGCCGACCCCACCAGGGCATAGCTATCGTCGACCAGAACAAGTTTTGAATGGGCAAAGGGCGGCGGCTGGTAAAGCACTTTGACGCCGTAATAGAGTAGTTCCCACAACATATTGCGCGTTGCCCAATGAACCATAGGCAGGTTGTTTTTTGCCGGCAACACGATCGTCACGTCGACATCCCTGAGCGCCGCGGCCTGTAAACAACCGACCAGTGCCTCGGATGGTAAAAAATAGGGCGTCATGATGTACACCTGGGTTTTGGCAGAGACGACTGCCGCTCGAATGGCCAGGGACAGACGATCGAGATTTTCATCCGGACCGTCGGCGATAACCCGGCAGGAGGCAAGCCCTGCCTTCACCTCGTAGTCGCGATCCTGCTCTGCGGCAGGTGCTTCGAAGCGCGGCAATTCGGGTAACGCTTTTCCAGTGGTACGCTCCCAATCAATGGCAAAAATTCGCCGCAAACGTTCGACCACCGAACCCCGCAGAAGAAAATGCACGTCGACCACGGGGTTTATCACGACGGGATCCGCCACCAGGTGGCGATCGCCTATATTCATACCACCGGTAAAGCCCATGTCCTCATCGATAACCAAAATCTTGCGGTGATTTCGCAAGTTCACAGACCAGGTCGCCGGCGATAATCGCGGCGCGTTGAAACGACACGCCTTGATCCCGGCGCGCCTGAGCTGGGGCACAGCACGGGGCCAAGCGTACTTCTCGCCCATACCGTCGACGATGACCCTGACAACCACGCCCCTTGCCACAGCGTTTTGCAAGGCCTCGATAAACTGGCGGCCTGTCTCGTTGGTTTCAAATATATATGTCGCCAAAAAAATACTGTGTCGCGCCTTGGCTATGGCTTGCAGCATTGCCGGATAGGCCGCTTCTCCATTGTGCAGCACAGCAACGCTGTTACCCGCAAGCAGAGGCTCCCCGGTCACAGCCAATACCGCGCGCTTCAACCCCGCCAGTTCCGAGGCCTGCTCATTCTCAGGCAAGACCACGGGTTGTACGCCGCCACCGCGTTCAAAGCCAATAAAACGATTTTTATTGCGACTGCCCCGGTATTGCCGTGCCCGGGTCTCAACACGATTGATGCCAAATAGACAGTAGAGCAAAGGGCCGATCATCGGAAAAAACAGGCTGACCGCGATCCAGCCCAGTGCCGCCCGCGACTCGCGCTTGAAAAGCAGAGCATGCCAGGCCGCCAAGGCTCCGACGAGCAACGGCGTGACTACAACCAGCCAGAAAAGCACATCTTCAAACATGTCGGTTATTCACTTGTGGATACCGGGGTCCTATGGCTATGCCAATCCGTGACCAATACCCTATTTTCAATAAATAGGTTAAATATTCTAGCGTAACGCATTGAAGGCAAGGTCTGATACCAATAACATCGGGCCGCACAACATAGGAAATCAGGAAACGCTTATGACTTTAACAAACGGAAAAAAACTAGCAGGCGTGGCGGCTATTTGCGCACTCCCCTCCCTTGGCTTTGCCGAAGCCGCCGGCGGCCCTAATTGTGGCTGGGGTAATATGCTGTTTGAAGGCAACTCGGGCCTCGGTTCGCATTTGGGCGCGACCTTAACCAACGGCACTTCAGGCAACGCTACTTTTGGCATGAGTAGCGGCACCAACGGTTGCGACGTCAGTGGTCAGCTGACCTACGGCGGCCAAAGCTTGCTGGCAGAAGTCATGGACGAATTTTCCGAGGATGTAGCTCGCGGTCATGGCGAGGCACTCAATGCCGTTGCCATCAGCTGGGGCATAGCACAGGAAGACCGCGCAGCCTTTGCGGCGTTAGCTCATGAAAATTTTTCCACGCTGTTTCCACACGAAAACGTTACCGCGCAGAACGTAGCGACGTCTATTAATCAGTTAATGAAACAGGATGCAAAACTGGCCAAATATTCGGTCTAATATCGTCCGCATAAGCCTCGAGCCCTGGTAATTTATAGCAAAGGCTCGAGGCTTTTTCTTTTCAATGGCGGTTGCGGCGCACCTGTTCCCAGTCCGTCAAACCCTCACTGGCACCGGAAATACTGGACCAGGCGTCTTCAATTAGCACCTTTCTGACATTACTTTTTATATAAAACAATGCGCATTCCCCGTTGCACTTGGTTTAGCTGGCGCGCTTATTTATTGAAGACTGCCATTGTCCTGACTGCCACCATGACGGCTTTCACCACGACAGCTTTCAGCGGTAGCCCCAATAAACCATTGGTCGCTCATAACGCTTTTTCAGACAAAGCTCACCAAGCTCGACTCTGGGAGCACCCGGAGTGGCTCAATCTGCTCCATTACAAAGTAAGCCAAGGTATTTTGTCCGGCGCGAAAATAAAATATGAAAGCTTCGTCGACGACGATGCGTTCTTTCTGGCCAACACAGGCGATACAGATCCGCAGGCAGAGATGCTGGCTACCATTGAGGGCCTGTTCGATACTCGTAATACCGGTAATGAACACGCTCAGTGCCGTTTTCCGGCACGCCGCACCTGGCTCGAGCAACAACTTGCAATACAAGGCCTGCCATCAGTCCGCTGCCCGCTATATGATGAATGGCGGGGCATGATTCACGCGGGCAGCGTGGTGCTCGTGTTTCCGGCACATCACCTCAACAGCCCCTCCTCTATGTTCGGCCATACGCTACTGCGCCTGGATTCGAAACCGGACCGGGAGCACACAGATTGGTTGGCTTTCGGCGTTAACTTTGGCGCCAATGTACCGGCGGGCGACAACTCCATTCTATATGCCTATCGTGGCTTGACGGGTGGCTATCCCGGACAATTCATTGTCGAGCCCTATTTCAAAAAAATTCAGGAATACAATCGGGACGAGAACCGGGATATCTGGGAATACCCGCTCAACCTGACTCAGGAGGAAACCACTCGGCTGGTCACCCATTTGTGGGAGCTCAAGGATATCAACTTCGATTATTTTTTCTTCACCGAAAATTGTTCCTACCGCTTGCTGGAACTACTTGAAGTGGCACGACCCGGCACGGAACTGACCGATGAATTTGTTATCTCCGCCATTCCCATTGACACAGTACGGGCAGTGGAGCGCGGCGGCTTTATTTCTTCCACCCGCTACCGACCAGCAATGGCGACACGGCTCAAACACCAATTGGCGGCCCTGCCGGATGATTTGAGACCACTCTTGATCCAGCTGGCCGAGGCCCCACATACCACCGCCAAGGAACTAAATCAGCTACCACCGGAAACACGCTATTACGCGCTGGAAACCAGCTATACCGGACTGCGCTATCAGCAGGCCAAGCGGACGCGGGACAAGAATGCAGCACAGCACAGCCACGCCATCCTGAACAAGCTGAGCGAACAGGCAATCCAGCCCGAGGTACCCATTCCAAGCCCCACGGCGCCCCAGAGTGGACACGAGAGCAAACGCATCACTACGCGTATTGGCCGGGATGATGATCGCAATTACACAGAGCTGGAGTTGCGTATGGCATACCACAGCCTGCTGGATAACCAGTATGGGTTTCTCTCCGGCGCACAAATCAACATGGGCAATACCTCCTTGCGGCGCTACGATGACGGTTCAGTAAAGCTAGAACGCCTCGATGCGGCGGATATCTTTTCCCTGACGCCCAGGGACACCTTCTTTAACCAGCTGTCCTGGCGCGTCTACGGTGGTCTGGAACGGATCAACACCGATAAAGGCCGCCCGCTCGCGGTCCATGTCACCGGTGGTGGTGGTTATGCCTACACCGCTGGCTCCGGCACTGTGTTTGCGCTGCTGAGTGGTCGTGTCGAGCACAACCGAGACATGGATGAAACGGCGGAAATCGCCATAGGCCCACAGTTGGGATGGCTCTACCAGACGCCTTTTGGCGCCGGCATGGTAAACGCCTCCGGGCTGCAATTCAGCGGTGGGGAGCAGCGCCTGGACTTTGGTATCGAGCAAAATATCGTGCTTTCATTGAATCACGCTTTGCGCGTCTCTCTCGACCGCCGCTGGCATGAATACGGCGGCGACGCCACTGAGTTTTCTCTCGGTTACCATTGGTATTTCCGTTAGGCTGACTCCGTTTCAGAACTCCCATGCCCGCCATACCGCGCCACAAATACCAGGTCAATGCCGACAAACAAACCCAACACTATTGGCGGCGAATTACGGCAATTCTCCTGTTAAGCCTTTGTCTGAGCGGCTGCAGCCGCTGGTACTTCTTTCCCGACCGGCATATTCGCCTCACACCCGGGGAGCTGGGCCTTGATTACCGCGATATCGCACTTACCGCCGCCGATGGCACCGCCCTGCACGCGTGGTTTTTGCCCGCGCACAAACCGGTAAAAGGCAGCATATTATTTCTTCATGGCAATGCGGAAAATATCAGCACTCACATCCACAACATCCGCTGGCTGCCCGCCGAAGGCTATCAGGTATTGCTGCTGGATTATCGCGGCTTTGGACGATCCCAGGGTCAGCCCGGTTTCCCTGAGGTATTTCTCGATATCGCCGCGGCGATAGAGTGGCTAAAAGACTCACCCGAAACCGGGCACACCAATCTGTATATTATTGGCCAAAGCATTGGCGCCAGCCTGATGCACTACGCGATGCTGGAAAACATCTACGACGGCCGGCTATGCGCCCTGATCAGCGACGCAGCCTTCGCCCGCTACGGCGATATCAGCCGCCACATCGCCAGGCAATCCTGGTTGACCTGGCCGGTGCAGTACCCGATCGCGTGGGCTATGAGCAACGGCCACGACCCTGTTGATGCACTTACCCAACTCAGTAGCCTGCCAATACTATTTATTCACAGCAGGGATGACAGCATTGTGCCTTTTTCCAACCTTGGGCAACTGACACAGGCCCACGGAGGTGCCAACCGGCAGTTAGTCACCAGAGGGCCGCATACCGCGACATTTAACAGCGTGGAAAATCGGGAAACAGCGCTTCGCTTTATGGTTGAAAACGCCTGCGCGAACCACTAACAAGAGTGAGAGGTTTGTCAGAAACAAGTCGCTTAAGCAGTGTCAGGTGCGGTCGGGTCTATTCAATTGCCACCCTAGGCCAGCTTCAAATCCTTATGGGCATTGCATTGTGCATCGTGAAATTTAATAACCCGGTCATTGGAAAAATCCTGACCTAGGGTCTTAATCAGACGAACCACCGAGTAGGCCCGCGATGCCTCTCCATACATTTGTGCCCAGGACTGATACGCTTCTGTCTCGCAAGCAAGGGGAGTGCGCACCCTGATGGTCTTGATACGCATACGATAGGGCTTGGGCGTCAATCGCGCCCGATAACATTGCTGCTTACTGGACAATACCAGGTAGAGCCAATCGATGTTCAATTTCCGTAACAGCCGCCTGTTGCCAGGATCAGCAGGATCGATATATTTGCTGCCAATAATCCTGATACCCTTGGCGGTTTCATAAATCCTGAAGTCAGTACCAAGCTGAGGAAATCGACGAATACTTTCCTCAAATTTATATACGATCTTTTCTTTCTTGCCCAATTTTCGGACGGACTTGAACATATCCCAAATACTCTCGGGATAATCGTCCAGATCCAGCACGGAATACTGACTGGTATTAAGAATTTTTGCGCCATATCGGCAGACAGTCACTACGTTTGAATCGTCGATAACCTCCGCCACGTGCTCCTTAATTCCCGCTTCGTACTCGTCCTTTGGAGCACCACTGGCAATTCTATCCTCGATCTTTTTCGCTCTGAGCAAAGCCTCCTGTTGTGCGTCTTCCTTTGAAACATTCGAGCCTACGAGAAGGTTAATTTCCTCCGATCGATCAAAAATCCTGATGCGATGCTTCGCTTCAATCCAGTATCTGAAGTATTTCATGGGTGTTCTTATACAGGTCGCGGCTGCACATCCTCATAGGCTTGAGGTGTCCATTGTAACGGGTGAAGTTTCAATTCCCCCACAAATCTCTTACGCTACCGCGCCAGACAGATATCATGACTTTTACCGGGAACGTCCTATGAGTTTCACCCACCTTCTTGAGCCCCTCGACCTTGGCTTCACGACGATAAGAAACAGAATCATGATGGGCTCCATGCACAGCCGCATGGAGCTGTTGGATCGGCCCTTTGAACGTCTGGCGGCTTTTTATGGCGAAAGGGCCAAAGGCGGCGCGGGTCTAATCGTTACCGGCGGCTACTCCCCGAACGCCACGGGCGTCATCGAAACCGGCGCGCCCATATTTAACGACGAAGCGGATATACCCGAACACCGCAAAGTCACCAGCCGGGTACACGCCGAGGGCGGCAAAATTCTGCTGCAGGTGCTGCACACCGGGCGCAACGCGAAGATCGATCAGCCAGTGGGAGCATCGGATATACCTTCGCGTATCAATCCCTGTAAACCACACATATTGAGCGGCCAAGAGATCGAGCAGTACATCGAGGACTATGCCCACTGCGCAGTGCTGGCGCAGCAGGCAGGCTACGACGGTGTCGAGATCATGGGCTCGGAGGGTTACCTGATCAACCAGATGCTGGTGACACGCACGAATAATAGGTCAGATGAGTGGGGTGGCAGCTACGAGAACCGTATGCGTTTTCCAGTCGAAATCATCAAGCGCATCAAGGCTAGGGTCGGTAAGAATTTCATTATCATGTATCGCATATCCGCCATCGACCTGGTGGAAAATGGCGCCACCGGCAGCGAAATCGTACTGCTTGCACAGGCCCTCGAAAACGCCGGCACTACCCTGTTTAACACCGGTATCGGCTGGCACGAGGCACGCATTCCCACCATCGCCTACATGGTGCCGCGCGCGGCCTGGCGTTTTGCCATTCGCAACATCACGGAAAATGTCGGCATTCCTGTGATCGCGTCAAATCGCATCAATACGCCAGAGGTCGCGGAAGATATCATCGCCAGCGGCGACGCCCAAATGGTATCCATGGCCCGGCCCATGCTCGCCGACCCCCACTTTGCCCTCAAGGTCACCGAAGGCCGGGCCAACGAGATCAACACCTGTATCGGCTGCAATCAGGCCTGTCTGGATTTTATTTTTACCGATCGCGTCACCAGTTGCCTGGTTAATCCCAAAGCTGCTCGAGAACTGGAGTTTGAAAGCGCACCGAGCGTCACTGATACACCAAAAAAAGTCGCCGTCGTGGGTGCCGGACCGGCCGGTCTATCCGCCGCCTGCACCGCAGCCGAGCGCGGCCACGACGTCACTTTGTACGAGGCCTCAAACGAAATCGGCGGCCAACTGAACCTGGCAAAAATTATTCCGGACAAAACCGAATTTTACGAAATGATTCGCTACTTCGATTCCCAGCTCGACAAATTCGGCATCGACACCCGGCTGAACACGAAAGTCGAGCCCGACTCGCTGGCCGACCACTACGATGCAATTATCATCGCAACCGGCATCGTGCCGAGGGTGCCGGATATCCCGGGCATTGACCATGCCTCGGTGATCACCTACCTGGACTTACTCACAGGCAAGGCCCAAGCCGGCAAGAAAGTGGCCATACTCGGCGCTGGCGGTATCGGTTTTGACGTTGCGGTATTGCTGGCTCACGGTAAAGGCGACTGCGCACCGAATACCGAGGAATTTCTGCGCAAGTGGGGCGTCGACACCACCATGACAGAACACGGATCACTGGCTAAAAGCGGCCCGGTCTTCCCAGCACCGGCACACGAGATCACCATGCTACAGCGCAAACCCAAAGCACTGGGGCGCAGCCTCGGGCTGACCAGCGGCTGGGTGTTGCGCTCCGAACTGGACGCCGCCGGCATGACCGCCATTCCGGGCGCCACCTACCTAAAAATCGACGATGCAGGGCTACACTACAGTATCGATGGCGAAGAAAAACTGCTCGCGGTCGACACCATCGTGCTTTGCACCGGCCAGGAGCCAAACAGCGAACTGGCGGCCACAATGCAGGCCGCACAAATCAACTGCCAGGTTATTGGCGGTGCTGCCGAGGCAAAAGAACTGGATGCCCTGGCAGCGATCAGTCAAGGTATGGAGGCCGCTTTGTCAATTTAGCGTCCCCTAAACTGGCGACGACTTGCCCCAACGAAACCTTTAGCCCCAACGAAACCTTTAGCGCCAGCAGGGCCCGGCAAACTATGTGTTAATAGTTCATTACATCGCGGGTGGGTATTCCCCCAGATACAAGCCGACCGCGAGGTAGGCCACCAGATTGTTAAGCACATGGATGGCGATCGCAGGATAAAC
>DJFY01000114.1:0-4672 GCA_002431545.1 Cellvibrionales bacterium UBA5860
TTCGCCGCCTGGCTGTAGAGGGCAGTGTCAACCGCGCGCAGGCCGTCATCCTGGGGTTGCACCTCGCGACCCCGGTAGCTCTCGACATCGCCTCGGGCCTCGACCCAGGCGCGACGGTGCTGAGGCAGGCCGGCCGTTACGTCGATGGCCTGATCAGGATCGGTATAGGGACCGGAAGTATCGTAAACGGTGACACTTTCACCATTACTGAGCGCGATTTCGCGCATCGGCACCCTCAACTCAGGGTAGCGATTACCGGGGATATAAACCTTTTTGGAGCTGGGCAGCGGTTCGCGGGTAATAATGGACTCGCGGACGGAGACTGAATTGGAATCGGGCTGGCTCATGTTCGATCACCTCGCTTATGGAGGCCAGATCGACAGGTGGCCAGAAGGTTGCTGTTTTGCGGGCTGGGCCAGGGAGTGGGCTACTCTTCAGAAGCGTTATTATCGCCTCCTCCGCGACTCACCGGACTATCCTGTTTGGCGTTGCCCTGAGGCAAGGCTGTGTAGATGCTCACCGCACTTACTACACTGGCCACGCGCACCGCTCTGACTACGCCAAAACTACTGCAACGAACTCGCTCTTTCCTACGCCGATACTAGCCGGTTCAGGTTCCACGGGTTTACGCATACTGTGCATGGCAGCAGATGCAAATCTCAGCTGGTTTCACCAGCTCCCCGAGAGGATGCGTTTGATTCTATGCCCGCGTTTTGCTGCTGTCCAGCATTACCGCGCGCTCTTTAGGGCCTGGTAACCGGCTCTAGTTGAACATAAGGCGGTTAAGCCGTTTAACGAAGAGCGCCGGGTTCTCGATCTGGCTGCCGGCAGATAAGGTAGCCTGATCAAAGAGCACACCGACCAGATCATCGATACGTTCATTATCTTCTTCCGCGGCCAGGCGTTTCAGGAGTTCGTGCTGGGCATTGATTTCCAGAATTGGCTTACTTTCGGGAACGGCCTGTCCCGCTGCCTCCATAAGCTTACGCATTTGCATGCCCACATCGGCCTCACTCAGCACCAGACAGGCCGGAGATTCAGTAAGGCGACGTGTGGTTCGGACTTCAGAGACCCGGTCGCCAAGGTGCTCCTTAATCTTGCCGATAACGCCTTCGTCGAGATCAGCGGTGTCCTTGTCAGCCGCTTCCGGTTCGTTATCGCCGCCGAGATCATCCAGCTCGCCACGGCTGATGTCCTGTAGTTGTTTGCCCTCGAATTCTCGAATGTAGGACATGGTCCACTCGTCGATGCGATCACTCAATAGCAGCACTTCGATGCCGCGCTGGCGAAACACTTCCAGATATGCGCTGTTGCGGGCGCCGGTTTCACTCTCGGCAATCAGGTAATAAATTTTTTCCTGGCCCGGCTTCATAGCCGCGACGTAGTCCGCCAGCGATACCAGTTCGTCGCTGTCGCGGGTAGAAGCGAAGCGCAGTAGTCCGGCGATTTTTTCCGCGTTGGCAAAATCTTCCGCCGGCCCCTCTTTGAGTACCGAGCCAAAGGCCTGCCATATCTTTGTGTAATCGTCGGGTTTTTCCTTAGCCAGATTTTCCAGCGTATCGAGTACCCGCTTGGTCAAGGCGCCGCGAATACTCTCCACCGCCGGGCTGCTTTGCAGGATTTCCCGGGATACATTGAGCGGCAAATCCGCACAGTCCACGACTCCCTTGACGAAGCGTAGATACAGGGGCAGAAACTGCTCAGCATCGTCCATGATGAAAGTGCGCTGAATATAAAGTTTGAGGCCGCGAGCGGTATCGCGGTTATACAGATCAAAAGGCGCATGAGACGGAATGTAGACGAGGCTGGTGTAATCAAGTTTGCCCTCGACCCGGTTGTGGCTCCAGGTCAGCGGGTTTTCGTAATCGTGCGAGATATGTTTGTAGAATTCCTGGTACTCCTCGTCGGGAATATCCTTTTTCGGACGTGTCCAAAGTGCGGTGGCACTGTTGACCCGTTCGAATTCAGGTACGTCGACGATATCTTCTCCCTTTTCCTTGTCTGCATCTTCGTCTGCAGGCGGCGGTGCCGGCTTGAGCATTTCGACCGGTATGGCAATGTGATCGGAGTATTTTTTGACCAGGCTGCGCAGCCGCCAGTCATTGGCATACTCTTTCGCATCTTCCTTCAGGTGCAGGGTGACTGCGGTACCGCGCTGCTCCCGAGGGGTGGCTTCCACAGTGAATTCAGCTTCACCGTCACAGCTCCAGCGCACGCCTTCGTCGACCCCAGCGCCGGCACGTCTGGTTTCGACGACGATCTTGTCGGCCACCAGAAAACCAGAGTAGAAACCGACACCAAACTGACCGATAAGGTGCGAGTCCTTTTTCTGGTCGCCACTCAGGGAACTGAGGAATTCCGCCGTGCCAGAACGGGCGATAGTGCCCAGGTTGGCGATCACTTCGTCCCGGTTCATGCCGATACCGTTATCGGTAATGGTGATGCTGCCCGCATCCTCGTCGATATCAATACGGATTTTCAGGTCGGCGTCGCCCTGGTATAGCTCATCGTTCTCAAGGGCTTCAAAGCGCAGTTTGTCGCAGGCATCAGAGGCATTCGAGATCATCTCCCGCAGGAAAATGTCCCGGTTGCTGTACATGGAGTGAATCATCAAATGCAGTAATTGTTTGGCTTCCGTCTGAAAACCCATGGTTTCGGCTTGCGCAGCGCCCATTTATGTTCTCCCATTTGGCACGAGGATAAATTCGCATTTCTCTATGGGGCCAGATTGCCAAATTTCAAGACCACCGCACCCGCGGTTTGCAGTTCGAAAGATCGGTCGTAATAATCCGGCAACGCAAAACCGCGCAGCGGCGAGCCGCCCCCTCGAACTATCGGGACCGGTTGCCCCGGGAATTCAACCCAACCCCGAGCCGCGCGACCGGAAAACAACCAAGGAGACCAGCATGAATAACCCTGCCCTACGCTACGCTGCGACGGTCATTCTCGTTCGCGACGGTGACGATGGTGTCGAAGTCTTGTTGCAGGAACGCAGCGGTAAATCTGAATCCTTTGGCGGCATGTTTGTCTTTCCCGGCGGCAAGGTCGACCTTCACGACGCCGACCGCAGCTACGCCGAACTCTCAACCTACGATGACCGTCGAGCCAGTGGGTTACTGGGTGTGCCACGCTATGGCCTGGCCTACTGGATGGGTGGGATTCGGGAGTGTTTTGAGGAAGCCGGTATTCTTCTGGCCTATGACAGCGAAGGCGAACTGGTCGATTTTGAAACCGATGCAGTTAAAGCGCGCTTTGCCGGCTACCGGGATGCGCTCAACGCGGGCACGTTGAGCCTGCTTGAAATCTGCCAGCGAGAGAATCTGCGGCTCGCTACCGACATGATGCAGTACTATAGTCACTGGGTCACGCCATTGAGCCAGCCGAGGCGCTTTGACACGCGTTTTTTTATCTGTCCCGCGCCGTTAAACCAGGAGCCTGTGATCGACAATCACGAGATGATCTCCCAGTGCTGGATCAATCCTGCCGAGGCCATTCGTCGACAGCGGGAAGAAGGCTTTCAGATTTTCTTCCCGACGATCAAAAACTTAGAAGGTCTAACCGCCTACGGAAGCGTTGACGAACTTATGACTGGCGTTGGCGCTATCAGCGACTTTCCGCGAATCCTGCCCATGCGGGTGAACGACAATGACAAAGTTCCGCTGATCCCCGGAGATGAGGGTTACGTTCACCACGAAACTGCGGAAACACATTACTAATTCGTCAGACAAGACTCTCGCCTGGTGTCGACGGACGGCGGATATATGAACCAGGTACTGGCTGAATGAGCTCTCTGGAGAATGGCAGGCGTTAACAGATAAACCAGCAATTAACGACATGGACAATCAAAGGTATGAATAAAAACGAAGACTTGGGTCGGCATCCCGACGGTCGGATTACTACCGAACAGCGCGGGCATATATTGCTGATAGGGATTGATCGCGAAGAGAAATACAATGGATTTACCCCGAAAATGTTCACCGAGCTGGCAAATGCCTACGCCGAACTGGAGGACAACGGCGAGCTGCGGGTCGGCGTGTTGCACGCTCACGGCAAGCATTTTACGGCGGGCCTGGATCTACCCAAATTTTCAGATGCCATGAAAGCCGGCGAGCCGATTTTACCGGTCAACGGTGTCGACCCTTTCTCCTTACGCCCACCGTTGCGCAGCACGCCGGTTGTCGCCGCAATGAAGGGCATCTGTTACACAGTGGCGATCGAACTGATGCTGGCCACCGACATCGTTGTATCGGCGGAAAGTGCGCGTTACTCCCAGCTAGAGGTGGGCCGAGGCGTGATGGCTGCCGCTGGGGCCACCATCCGCATGACGGAACGCGCCGGCTGGGGCAATGCTATGAAGGTCCTGCTTACGGGTTATGAATTTACTGCCGAAGAGGCCCTGCGCTTCAACTTTGTCCAGGAAGTCGTACCCGACGGCCAGGAACTCGAGCGGGCCCTGGAATTGGCGGCGCTCATTGCCGCTCAGGCGCCGCTTGCGGTCAGTGCCACCATGAGGAATGCGCTCACCGCACTCAACGAAGGCCCAGAGGCGGCAGCCCGACAGTTCCGAACCATCAACCAGCGCCTGGCTGGTACTGAAGACGCCGCCGAGGGCGTGCAATCCTTTATCGAGAAGCGACCACCTCAATATAAGGGATGCTAGATCGAAGTATTA
>DJFY01000114.1:4977-5176 GCA_002431545.1 Cellvibrionales bacterium UBA5860
AATATTTCCGCAGACCGCTATCTGGACTACTATCGCGGCCATGCCCGACAGGTGCTGGTGGAAACATCAGGGCGGTCCTTTGCATTTCCCGCTGAGCATCTGCGACCCTTCGTGGATCGGCGGGGGGTTTACGGTGAATTCGAACTCACCTACTCCGATGACAATAAATTTATCTCGCTGGTACGCCTTGCATAAGCCA
>DJFY01000070.1 GCA_002431545.1 Cellvibrionales bacterium UBA5860
GGAGATATTTTTCAGCCTCCCTATACTCTTTTTCGCTTAAAGCAATTTCGCCGAGCAGATTGTATGCAAAGGCCGACTTGGGAAATTTATCGACATGCTTTAAGAGGTATTTTCGCGCCTTGTCTCCCTGTTCGGTGAGCAGCATACTGTTTACTTTAGCAGTCATCGGCTCCATAGCATCGGGTTGTTCGGCAAGAACGCGGTCAAACCATGAAATCGCCTTGTCATGATCGCCGCGGCCCTGGTGCGCAATACCAATAAAGTAATAACCGGGAAGCGTACTTTCATCACTGGCAACCATCGCTGTACCAATCGATTCGACCTGAACCCAATCGCGCTGTCCCGCGTACGCTTTTGCTAAAGACTCCAGTACGCCCCGGTGATCCGGAGCCACTGCCCGGGCCTGCTCCAACGCTGCCATACTTTCATCGTCGCGGCCAACTTCCCTGTATACATTGCTCAAAGCCAAATAGGTTTTCACCTCACCAGGCTTATTCCGCTTGAGCTGATTCAGGTAGTCAATAGCCAGGCCTTGCTCACCGTTACGCCGGTGAGCTTCCGCGATAAGCGCAAGCGCGGTCGCATCTTCCGGTTGGCCTTTGAGCACGGTACGAAGGTCGGCAATAGCAGAACCGAACTGTCCCGATCGGATTGCCAGTCTGGCGCGCATACTCAGCGCCTGCGGTTCTGCCGGGTTTTCTTCGAGCACTTTCTCGATCAATTCAACCGCGACTTGTTTATTGTCGTTACTCAACTGAAGACCGGCCAATCTGGTCATGGCAGTGAGCGCCGCAGGGTGGCCCTGGAAGTACTCTATACTGTCTTCGTAAGTTCGTACGGCCTCTTCGACTTGATCACGGCTCGCGTAAAGTTCAGCAAGTGTTGTTCGAAAGATATCGATATCGGGCTGGCTGACAATTAATTCCAGCAGGGCGTCGTCGACATCGTCTATCTCCCCTACAGCGCGGCGCAAAGTGATCAAAGCAAGGTTGGCTTCGACATGCTCAGGTTGTGTCTGGAGAAAATCCCTAACGTATGCCAGTGCATCATCTGACCGTTTTTGGCGCAGGTAAAAATCAAGAACCCGTTGGCGATGGGTAAAGTCTTCTGGCTCGAGTTCGGCAATCGCCTCCAACTGCTCAACGGCCTGATCCTCACGCTTCTGGAACACGTAAACCTGGGCGAGCAATGTCATCAGGTTTGGATTCTGTGCATCCTGGACCAGCGCATCGAGTAGCACTTGTTCCGCCTCGGCATATTCGCGGGTTTGCGTATAAAGCGATGCCAGCAACACCGAAGCGTCCCGGTTGGTGGGATCGATACCCAGAGCTTCCCGAGCCAGAATACGCGCCTTGTCGTTCTCGCCATCAATCGCTAGCGCCGCGGCCTTGACACTGAGCGCACCTGAATCGGCAGCGTTTCGAGATAGAACTTTTTCCGCTAGCTCGAGCGCTAGTTCTGGCTCTCGCGCTAGCAAATAAATACGCGCCAATAAAACCGAGGCCCTACTATTTGTAGGATCAAGCTCCATGGTTCGCCGATATTGGGCAGCAGCCTTTGGCCATTCATTCAAGCGCTGCAACGTTTCCCCATAGCGAACATTGGCCTCTATATGATTCGGCTCTATTTGAAGAACGTTTTGAAAACTGATCCTAGCTTTCTCGAAATCTTCCGCTTCGAAGTGGGCATTGCCTTGTTCAAGGTATTTGGCGGTTCTATCTTCGACGCCATTGCAGGCAGTCAGCGCCATGAGGAGTAGGAAACCGGACGCTGCAAGCGCCAGATACTTGTTTGCAATATTCATCTTAGGGGTCCCACTAGCTCACGGTTAAAGGGGTAATCATTGTTACTTTGGTGTATTTCAATTATTTGACAGAACGGAGAAACTCAAGCGTTAACCGCCTAAAAATGCAGGACCGCCACCAGAGACAGACATACCAACGACTGAGCGCCGCTAAAAACGGGCTGGTGGATCACGTCTCGTTGATACAAATACTCCAGAAGGTAATACATCATTATGATTTCACTAAGATAACGACCGAAAGGTAGAGCGGATGGATTCAACGCCTCAATCAATGGCAATACCGCTACTGCGGCGATAATCAATATATCTGTCGGCGTAACGCGAAAATATTGTTGATTTGATACCGCACCCAGGACCACCGCGTAGAGGAATCCCACCACTACCAGATAAAACTGTGCCTTAGCTATCCCGGGGTTTACGTCGCCCAGGGGCACGGTGCAAAACACAACCACAGTACCGGTCACATAGGTCAGCAGCTTATCGAACCAGGTTGCCCCCTTGCTCTTTCTAGCAAAGGCACGCGACAGGGATAGAGCAAACAGTACTACCGCCAGGACCGCAACATCCCCGGACGGCAATGACCCATAAAACAATGTAGAACCGAAAAACAGCACGAGTGTCAGAATAACGACACTGTCGACACTGCGGTCGATCAATGACCGCCAATGGTCTGCCTTATCGGGCAGGTACCGGAAAACTAGAACCGTTTTCAAGCGGATTAGGCCGTTTTGGTACGTAGGTTGAAGTCGCTCTGCCGAGAGCACAGCCAGAGCCGAAACGATACAGGCTAGGTAGCCAAGGAGAACCCAATCGGAGGCAGCTGCGAGAACATACAGACCACAAACAATCAACAAGTGCACGCTGTATAGAGCAATAACCGCCTGTAAATGCGTTAAACCAGCGCCGAGCAAGCGATGATGAATATGTCGCTTGTCGCCGCGAAATGGCGGAACCCGCGCGTAAATACGCCTCATGAAAACCAGAACTGTGTCCGCGATAGGTAACGCCAGCACGGCAAACGGAAAAAGTGGACTGAGTGAGTGATCGAGCACCTGGCTAAGATAGAGCGCGGCAATAGCAGTGATCAGGCCAAGAAACTGGCTGCCACTATCGCCCATAAAAATAACCGCGGGATGCCCGTTATAGCGGAGAAAACCCAGCAAGCTTCCTATCGTCGCGACGCATACGATTATCAACTCGGCGCCGCCCACGCCAAGCGCGAGTATCGATATCAAACCACAGGCAATAAGCGCTATGCCGCCGGCGAGCCCATCGAGCCCATCGATGAGATTCAAAGCGTTAATAACACCAACGACTGCGACGATAGTTATAGCCGCACTAACCTCTACCGGGACGACTAATCCCGGGAAAAACGGCCAGACACGAATGTGCAAATCGCCAACAACTACGGCAACTGTAGCTGCCGCCAATTGCCCGATCAGTTTAAAGCCATAATGCAGGTCGAAGCGGTCGTCCAGTATGCAAAATATAAAAAGGATGGCTACCGCACACAGCAGCCCCAATTTAAATACAGAATTGGGCATCCAAATGGCGACCGCAGTCGCCCACGCCGGCACCATCGCCATACCACCAATGCGGGGAATGGCCTCGACGTGGACTTTACGCGCGCCAGGCGCGTCAATCAGATGCCAACGGGCCGCGAAATGACGTAGGGGCGCCAGCAGTGCGATAGTACACAATAGAGATAACAGTAAAACTGCCAGATAAACCAAAACACCATCCCTGCCCTACTCAGGGATATATTGCCGTAGCGTTTCGTGATGCAGCATCATGAAAGACGTGAGCTGCGCTTCCCGGCCTTGCAGGTCTTCGCCGGGCCGTACGGGCGTAGTAAAGCGTACGAGTGCGCCATCCGTGCGATTGCTCGACAGGGCATCGACGAACATATACCACTTGACGAGATATTCGTTGGTTATGTTTCGGCCGCGCTGTTGGAACCAATAGTAGACAAGCTGCTTGTTCTCTCCCTTAGCGATAAGTACGCGATTCGCATTGAAAACCGAACCGTCAGCACTGCTGAAGGGTAACTCAACGGTTGCCAGTGATTCTATCCGCCAGCCGCCCCCGGGGATACAACTGCGAGGGGAATGGGCCGACTGTCCCTTACGCTGAGAGCTGTAATATGCGGTGTAGAAGTTGATCAATGCGCCCGCGCCGTTACTGTAGTCTGCCAAAATATAGTCATCGAATTTCAATGCATCGACGTAGACAGACTCCATAACCCTTCTTTGTCCTGTCCATTCACCGAGAAATAAGGGATAAGTTGTAAAATGAAGGCGTGTGGGTATCGACTCTTCTCTGTCTGGCAAAGCCAGCGCAGCGAAGGACAGGGTAAAAACGATGCCAGCAGAAATTTTAAAAGGCAAAGGTACGGAACGTGGTAGTCCATCACCCGGAGTCCCTTTCCCCGGTAATTCGATTGCAAAAACCTGAGCAAAAGACTGCCGGCGATTAAAAACCACGTTAAACAGCCAGATCTCGGCAAAAAGTATCGCCAAAGACACCATAAAAACGACCCAGCCTTCGAAAAAATGCAAAAACCCTTCGGTTAACATCGAGCCATAGCGATCCACGGACAAACCGATAATACCGATTCGAACACTGTTCATCACGACGGTAATTGGCGCAATCGATAGAAAAATAAGTACCCGCTGCCACAAAGGAGCTTTAAATATATAGGCGGCTATAAACCCTATCGATAAGAGCGGAAACAAATAATTTAGCCCAGAGCAGGCCTCCACGACCTGAAGTTTCATACTACCCAGATCGATGACATTACCCTGAAGGTAAACCGGGATACCAAAAAGACGAATAAACCAGACACCCAACTGAGAAGAGATAAGCTGCAACTCAGATGATAGATTGTTGTACAGAAAATTAGGCAGTGGTACGGTAAAAAAAAGTATCACCAGCGCCGGAATAAATTTTGGAAACAACCGGATGCCGCTGAGTGACAAAACCAGGCCGGCAATGACCACCAAGTACGCATACTGGACAATTGTATAAAGCGTTGCCAGCTCCCCCAGCGTTTGCGCCCCGAACCCGACCAAGACCAAAATGGGCCCCAGCCAACTGCCTACCATCCTTCGCCTGCTAAGCTCGTCTTTCTGACACCAAAGGAGAAACGCCGCGACAAAAGGCAAAACAATCGCGTGAGAGTACTCATCGGTCCCAAGCCATTTTGACACCATCTGTGACAACGCGTCATAAAACGGCAAAGACAGGACCATAACAATTGCGGCAAACAGCAACCAGGCCCAGGCTGGATAGCGATAGACGAGCATATCTTTAGCGGCTATTTCGGACATCGGCTCTTTATCTTATATCTGAGTACTTACGTATCTGAGTCTTTCCATCAATTACTCCCTACACGAACGAAAAATACATGTACAAAAACATTGCATGCTAGCCAAACAAAAATCAGATATTACCCAGCGAGTCTTATACAACTAAAACGACTTACCATGAGCGCGTGTGGATTCTGTACGGAAACTACAGCCTGCGTGATATATCCAGCCCAAGCAGCAAACGTTTATATGAGAAATTTGTTACAGATTTACGAAACACAGCAAATCTCAGGCAACAATTCGATACACCGCCCCGGCCGTATACTGAGCCAATCGGTGGTTAGAACACTTTATTTAGAGATAGCGTTTTTAGAGATAGCGTTCCATTTGA
>DJFY01000118.1 GCA_002431545.1 Cellvibrionales bacterium UBA5860
AAGCCACAATAGCCGACGAACTGGCTGGGCTCCGCCAGCCCGGTGGCTGCGCCATTCTCAAGATCGACAAACAAATCCCCACCCTCCACGCGATAGCAGGTCGCGTCAGCGTGGGAGCCGGACGCCAGCGGCACACTGTCATCCAGGAAACGTCGCGCGTAGGCAATGACCTGCGCGCCGCGCACTGGGTTGTAACCGGGCCCCTTGTCCGCGCCGCCCTCCTCGGAAATGATGTCGTTGCCATAGACCGCATCGTACAGGCTGCCCCAGCGTGCATTCGCAGCATTCAGGGAATAGCGGGCATTGGTAATGGGGACAACGAGCTGGGGGCCGGCAATCGAGGCGATTTCCGGGTCGACATCGGAGGTATCGACAGTAAAGGGCTCGCCCTCCGGTACCAGGTAACCGATATCCTGAAGGTAGGCCCGGTAGGCTTTCGCGTCGTGGGGCCTGGCTTTGTGTTTGCGATGCCAGGCATCCAGACAGTGCTGGATATCTTCACGTATCTCCAGCAACTCTCTGTTCCTTGGAGCCAGATCGCGGAGAATTTCCTCGAGACCGCGCCAGATATGCTCTGCTTCGAGACCGGTCCCCGGCAAGACCTCATCGACTATCAGATTATGCAGCTCTGTGGCGATATCTAGACCGCCTATCCTAATACGTTCGCTCATCGTCATATTCCACCAATTCGCCGGTTGTGATCGCCATACCATCATGACGATGCAGGGCGGCTATTCTATACGCTGACACTAATTTCTTGAATCTATGGCTTTTATTGTCGTTATTAACAGCCTGAATAATACCGCTCAATCCGATTCGGTATTCGCCACCTCGAGCACCAATTTTCTGATCCACTGATGGTAAGGATTGTTTTGCAGTAGAGGGCTCCACGCCATTTTTAGCTCGAATTGTGGAATCTCAAAGGGCGGCGGCATAACTTCGACCCTGGCGTTATCCGCCTGCAAACGCGCCAGCCGCGAAGGCAGGGTCGCCACCAGATCAGGTTGCTGGGCCAGCAGAGCCGCAACCTGATAGTGTCGCGTGAATACGGCGATACGACGCGCCTTACCGATTGTTTTGAGCGCCTCGTCCACCCAGCCAAGACGCTGGGAGTCCAGGGGATCCATGCCAACACTGGCGCCCATGCCGGTTTTGCTCACCCAGACATGCCGACATTCGAGGTAGGTCTCCAGGTCAAACCGTTTGCGCGCCGAGTTATCGACACTCAACAGACACATGAAGTCGTCGTGCCAGACCGTACGTTGATGGAAAGACTGGGGCATCTCGTCAAAACGGTTGAGCAGCATGTCGACCTTGCCCTGCTCGACATCCTCGAGCCTAACATCACTGGGCGTCAACATATCGAGCGTTATCCCCGGCGCTTCCTGGGCGAGCCGGGTCAGTAGCCCCGGAATCAATGTCGACTCGGCGTAGTCGCTGGCCATGATGCGCAAAACCCGGCGCGCTGTTGCCGGGTCAAAATTCTGTTGTGGCTCGATGGCCTGCTCAACGCCGGTGAGAATGTCCCGTACCAGCGGCTGGAGCTCTAAGGCGCGCTCAGTCGGCGTCATGCCTTCACTGGTGCGTATCAGCAGCGGATCGTCGAACAAAGCCCGCAGACGGCGTAGGCCGTTACTCATGGCCGGCTGCGTGATCCCCAGCCGAGCTGCGGAACGCGTAACGTTTTGCTCCTGCAGCAAGACGTCCAGATACACCAGCAAATTTAAATCCACGCGCGATACATTCATAATATGAATTCTATATGATCATTGATAAACAACATAAATAAATTATCGTATAACTCAACCCGAAACCAACCTCCAGAGCCTGAGTAAACACAATCAACGACAGGCTTTTAAAATATGTATATAAACAAGGTTCATATAAATCAGGCGCTTATCTCGTATACCATTAGGCATACGGCACGGCCACCGATGTTGCCGCCTGTTTAAGTTTGCAGCTTGCTTTAGCGATACCCGTTCATACCCTAAAATACACCGCCGACCCCATCTCGGGGTTAACTAGTTCACAAGAAGCGGTAATAATGCGTTTACCTAAGGGTAATAACTAACAGATTCAGCCTGCAACAAAGTTAAACTTAACCAGGTGGCAAGGTGTAATAGCCGCATTGCACAAAATCAGTGCAAATATAAACTTGGGTGCTTTAATAGGAATTTAGGGAACTTAATTTAGGGAACTTAGAGAATTCAGGGTATGCAGGATGATTCAGGTTTTTGGCAACAACCGAAAACCGAAAGTCGACTAATACCGTCCTGATTGATCACCATCACATTACGGTAGTAATTTACTTTTAAGATTTACGGTGCGGACACGAAGTTCGCGCAAGGCAAGCAAAAACGGGAGACGTGATCCATTGCAAGGGATTAAGGAGACAACAAAAAGAAATGCTATCTTTCTCGCCGACCCCAAACTCAGCGTCAATGCTATTGATGTCATTTTAACGGCGCTGAGCAACTGGAACCTTCGAGTATTCAGGGATTGGAGTCAGGTCCGAGAGAGCGCAATCGACGCACAGGTCGGCCTTTTCTTTCTTGCCGACAGCGGCACCGACAACAGCGAACCCCGCCACGCCCTGAACCGCACACTGGCGCAACTCAAACAAGTCGAATGGGTCGCCATAACTACCGAGAACCAGCTCGGTAACGCCGAATACACCAGCTTGCTCGCCCGATACGCCAGCGATTACTTCACGTATCCGTTTGACGGACTCGAACATCGCCTGGAAGAGACATTGGGACACACTCACGGCATGGCACGGTTGCGCGCCGAATACCGGGCGCCGTCCAGCAATAAGCAACATTTTGACATCGTCGGGGAAAGTCCCGCGATGAAAAAAATATACGACCTGATTCCACGCCTTGCGCGCAGTACAGCACCGGTTTTGATTTCCGGCGACACCGGTACCGGCAAAGAATTAATCGCCAAAACCATTCACGAACAGTCCGGCCGCGCCAAGGGCCCCTTTATTCCGGTCAACTGCGGCGCCATTCCCGACAACCTGGTCGAATCCGAGTTGTTCGGCCATCGAAAAGGCGCATTTACCGGCGCCGACCACGATAAAATAGGCCTGATCCAGGCTGCCGACGGCGGCACATTACTGCTGGACGAGATCGGCGATCTGCCCGCATTACAGCAAGTCAAGCTGCTCCGTTTTCTACAGGAAGGCACCATCACACCTGTAGGGGCAACGCGCCCCGCTAAAGTGGACGCGCGGGTTATTGCCGCCACCCACGTTGATCTCGAGCAATCATCGCTGGACGGCAAATTTCGCTCTGACCTGTTTTATCGGCTCAACGTTCTGCAACTACATGCGCCCAGCCTGTCCGAACGCATCGAAGATATCGAAGTACTCGCAGATTACTTCCTGGATATCTATAACGACGAAGCAACCACGAAAATCAGCGGCTTCGCCGAACAAACCCTGCGCGCTATGAGGAACCACAACTGGCGCGGCAACGTCAGAGAACTGATGAACAGAATTCGCAAAGGCGTCGTATTGTGCCAGTCACGTTATATCGAACCTGAAGACATCGGCTTATCGTCCGGGATAAAAGCAGAAACCAGTTCTGGCAATGGCAAAGTGGTACACCTTGCGGATTCGGTAAGCGCGGCACAAAAACAAGCCATTAAAAACGCGCTGCAAACCAGCGACTACAACATCTCCAAGGCAGCGCGCGAACTGGGTGTTTCCCGCATGACCCTCTATCGCCTGCTGGAAAAACACGATATTCAGCACGCCAGCTAGCTAACTCTCCCCCGTATCACCTGACATCTCAGTCACTGCCAAACAAACCGGCGACGTCGCACCAGCCATAACGCCACACCAGCTCCAAACCTAATACCACACGCAACAAGCTTCTTCGCATACCGTCGGGCCAAGGGGTCTTTGTATGCACTTCAAAGCCGAAATCTTCGTAAACTAGCCAAACAACATCGGACCACATAGGGGGTGAAACCCGCAAAAAAACGAGGTTGTCGTTTCCGAAATCTCATGGCTATTCTCGAGAATATAAAAAAACACCAGCTCCTCATCAAACACACCCAACCATTAACCATCTACGAACACCCATATCCTCGACGCCTACGCCCTCCT
>DJFY01000045.1:0-870 GCA_002431545.1 Cellvibrionales bacterium UBA5860
AGTGCCGTGATCGATATCCAGCAGCGAACCCTGCGCACCCTCGAAAAGTATATTGCCGCCCGCTTCCCGACACTCGTGTAACTGCCCGGTGACATCGGCCATCATGGGACTGAGTTCGGCTCGCCAGACGGCCGCCTGAGCCAATACCGGGCCGGGCTCACAGGCTGCCGCCTTGTAATAGGCAGTGAGAATAAAATTATGGTAATCGAGAACCTCAGCCAGTCTGTCGGCAAACTTCTGCTCGTCTCGCAGGTCACCCAGACGCAGGCCACGCCGCGCCACCTTGTCCTCATAAGCCGGGCCGATACCGCGACCGGTGGTGCCGATCCGGGCTGCGCCGCGGGCAATTTCCCGCGCCTGGTCCAGCGCTACGTGGCTGGGTAGTATAAGCGGGCAGGCCGGGGAAATACGTAGCCGCTCACGCACGGGCACACCGTTGTTTTCCAGCGTGGACATTTCCTCAAGCAAGGCATCCGGTGCCAGCACCACGCCGTTGCCGATCAGGCAGGTCACACCTTCACGCAGGATGCCCGAGGGGATCAGATGGAGCACCGTTTTTTTGCCGTCGATAACCAGTGTATGACCGGCGTTATGCCCCCCCTGAAAGCGGGCAACCAGTTCCGCCCTGTCGGTCAGGAGGTCGACCACCTTGCCCTTGCCTTCGTCGCCCCACTGCGTACCCAATACTACAACATTCTTGCCCATTACCTGTTCCCGCTACTCACTGCCAGCCCGGTCGCTGTAGTCAAGCGCCGCGATGACTTTAACGTCATTATCTGTTGCCACTAGGACTCGGTCACAGTGCAACTCTTCGAAATCCGGTCGTTGACCGCGAAAACCACATACGACTCGTTCTCCGGCCCGACGCAA
>DJFY01000045.1:1160-14080 GCA_002431545.1 Cellvibrionales bacterium UBA5860
CTCCTCTTCCTGTTCGACCAGTGTCGCAATCAGGCCCAGGTCGACGCCGAAACCGGTCGCCGGTCGCGCCCGGCCAAAAGCCTCCCCGACATGATCGTAACGCCCACCGTTACCCAACGCGATCACTGATTCCGGGGCATAGGCTGCAAACACCAGACCCGTGTGATAGTGGTAGCCGTGTAATTCCCCAAGGTCCAGAAATATCTCCACTTCGGGCACGCGCCGTGCCAATACCTGAATCAGGTTATCCAGTTCTTCAAGGGCTTTGAACACCGGTTGCGGCGCGCCTTGCAGCGCTTTCGCGGCTCGCTCGAGAACGCCTTTGTCACCGGTCAGGGATGGCAGCGCCGCCAGCATGGCGCGCAGCTTGCCGTCGCCGATGTGTTTATCCAGCCAGGCCGGCAGGGAGGCATCTTTTGCCTGCAACAACGCGCACAGTTTCCGACAGCCTTCGTCATCGAGGTTTGCCGCCAACTCCAACTCGCGATAAATGGCGACGTGACCGAGGTCCAGGTGGATCTTGCCCAACCCTGCAAGACGCAGGGTTTCGACGAGTAGCGTGATTACTTCGATATCGGCCTCGAGACCTTCTTCGCCGAAAAGCTCCACACCCAATTGAAACGGCGAGCGGGTCTCCAGAGCGGTCTTGGGGCGTGTGTAGAGAACGTGACCGGTATAACACAGACGGCTAGGCCCTTTGCGATAGAGGCTATGGGCGTCCATACGCGCCACCTGAGGCGTGATATCCGCACGCACCCCCAGGGTTCTGCCAGAAAGTTGGTCGGTCACCTTAAAGGTCATTAAATCCAGATCGGCGCCAGACCCGCTAAGCAGGGATTCGGTGAATTCGGCAAGCGGCGGAATCACAAGGTCATAGCCCCAGAGATGGCACAGGTCGAGCAGACGCCGCCGCAAGCGCTCTATTTTAATCGCCCGATTCGGCAGAATTTCCTCGATGCCCTCGGGCAACAACCAACGATCAGCTATGGTCATGGCTAGACCTCGTCCAAAAACAACGCGGTTCGCGTTTCAAAGCGGTAATCAACCGTTTCACTCAAATTCGATAGGCGCGACCGCAACCCGTGCCTGCGCGCGTGGCGCCAAGTACTACCGCACCAGGTAAAGCAAACCGGCACCCAGCAACATCATAACGAAACCGGTCAGCCGTATGGTGCGCTCGTCCGCATCGGCCAGCGTCAAAATCAGATTGCGCCAACGTCCTGGAGCCAAAAAAGGCAACATGCCCTCGATAACCAGCACCAGACACAATGCGGCTAGTAAATCCTGTCCCACACTATCCCCACTAGGTGATCCCGACTCGGTGTCGCCTTGTCCGGGTAATGGCGGCGATAAAATCAACCATAAAAAAACCGGGTTGCCCCGGTTGTCGAATTGTAGCACCGCGCAAAGTCACAAGTGTGACTTTTTAAACGACATCGAAAGGCGATACCGCGGGTAGCTCACCCCCGGCTACTGTTCCGCGCCCTCTTTGTTTTTCAGGTAGCTGAAAAACTCGCTATCCGGTTGCACGATCAGAATATCGCTGCGATCGGAAAATGCCTTGCGATAAGCAGAGAGACTGCGCGAAAAAGCGTAGAACTCGGGATTTTTCTCGTAGGCGTTGGCATAGATCGAGGCTGCTTCGGCATCGCCCTCACCGCGGATATCCTCCGCTTCCCGGTAGGCATTAGCGGCGATAATCGTGCCCTGCCGGTCGGCATCGGCTCGAATTTTCTCCGCGGACTCCAAACCCTCAGAACGCAGCTCGCGCGCTTCTTTTTCACGCTCGGCCTTCATTCTTCGAAATACCGGCTCGCTCACCTCCTGAGGCAGGTCGATGCGTTTCACCCGAACATCAATGACTTCGACACCCAGCGATTCCTGCACGGTTGCGTTCAATACCTCCTTGATGTGGGCCATCAATTGATCGCGCTCGCCCGACACGGCTTCGTGCAGGGTTCGTGTACCGAACTGGTTACGCAGGCCATCGTTGACCCGATTAGCGAGCCTGTTGTGCGCCACGCTCTCGTCGCCACCGGTAGCTTTGTAATAGGTTTCCACATCCTTTATACGCCATTTGGCAAAAGCATCGACAATCAGTCTTTTCTTTTGCACCGTGAGAAAACTCGCCGGCTCGGCGTCAAGGGTCAGCACTCGGGCATCGAATTTGCGCACGTTATCCGCAAAGGGAAATTTCCAGTGAAGTCCCGGTGAGACATCGGGCGCGACAATGCGCCCGAAACGCAATTTGACGGCTTTTTCGGTCTCTTTGACGACGTAGAGGCTGGAGTTTGCCAGCGCGACCAGTACCGCTATGACCACCAGTATCGTTGTTGTCCGTGGATTCATTACCTTGCCTCCCGACGCAGTGAAGACCCGGATTGCCGGCGCAGTTTTTCGATGACTTCGTCGGCAATAATGCTGATGTCGCTAGTACTCAGGGATTTATTGTTGCCAATTTTGCTGGCGGGGGCGCGCTGAACGATCTTGTCCAGCGGCAGGTAGAGCAAATTATTACCGCTTTCGACATCGACCATGACTTTGGACGTGTTTTCCAGCACCTCGCTGATGGCGTCAATATAGAGACGCTGGCGCGTCACTTCGGGAGCCTTGTCGAATTCGGACAGGATTTGCTCGAATCTCCTGGCGTCACCTTCCGCTTCGGCCACCACTCGTGCTTTGTAAGCATTGGCTTCTTCCAGCTGTCGCTGGGCGCGGCCCCGGGCCTCGGGGATAATGCCGTTTGAATAAGCCTGTGCTTCGTTGATCAATCGTTCTTTGTCCTCGCGCGCCTTGATAACATCATCGTAGGCAGCCTTCACCGCAGAGGGCGGCTTGCCTTCGAGAATATTCACCTTAACGACATTGATTCCGGTGCCGTAATTGTCGAGATAGGTTTGCAACCGGGTTTGCACATCGACACTGAGCTGTTCTCGCCCGGTAGACAGCACGTCGTCGAGTTTCATACTGCCAACAGCATGGCGTAAAGCACTATCAGTGGCCTGACGGAGGCTTGACTCGGGGCTTTTTACCGCCAGCACGAAATCCCTGACATTTTTGATGTTGTAGTGAACGGTGAGCGGCAACTCGACAATATTCTCGTCCTCGGTCAGCATCTGCCCACGCGACTGATACTGCCTTTCCTCGGTAACATTTTCTTTCTGCACGGTATCGATCAACGGCGGGTTCCAGTGCAAACCGTCACCGACAATACCGTAACTCTCGTCGAAAACACCGAATCTCAGTACCACTGCCTTTTCCTTGGCATCGACCTGATATATTCCGAGGAGGAACCAGACCGCGGCCGCGACGATAAGAACGCCCAACAGCAATCCTGAACCCTTGCCCTCGCCACCACCAAAAAAGCGGCCAAATTTGTCGCTGTATTTTTTTAGCATTGCGTCGAGGTCCGGGGGGTTTGCGCCGCTGCCGCCACCCCAGGGATCCTTACCGCCGCCGGGTTCATTCCACGCCATAGATGACTCCCCTTCGTTTAAGGTCGGCGATTCTAGCAGGCCGGTGATTAAAAATTAACTGATCCCAGGGCTTCGGGATCGGCGACTTTCGTCGCCTCTTCGGTTTCGTACACGACTTTCCCACTGTTCAACCCTTCGATCTTCAGTAAACGCTGCCACGTAGACCGGCTGGTGCGTATATCAACTATAGTCGAACCATCGTTTTGCCGGTGTTCCGCAAGCACCGCCTGCGCCGCGTACAGCCGGGCACGCAAACGACCTTCACTGGCTGGTATATGACAACTGGCGCGGATCTGATCCGAGGCCAGCAAATCTCCGACAGCGTCGGATAACACATCCAGGCCCACCGCGTTTTGCGCTGAAATCCACACCGCCCGGGGACGACCGGCCGCGTCGTATTCGACACGCGGGTCACTATCTTCGAGCAGGTCTATTTTGTTATAGACGCTCAATCGAGGAATATCTGCCGCGCCGATCTCCGCCAGCACGGACTCGACCCGCTCGATATTTTCCATCATCTCGGAACTGCTGGCATCGATCACATGCAGCAGGAGTGTCGCGTTGGCGGCTTCTTCGAGTGTCGCGCGAAAGGCCTCGACCAGTTTGTGCGGCAGGTGGCTGATAAAGCCGACAGTATCTGCGACCACCGTATTACCCGCATGAGGCAGGTTTACTGCCCGCATAGTGGGATCGAGGGTGGCGAAGAGCTTATCGGCTGCATATACGTTGGCATTCGTCAGCCGGTTAAACAGTGTTGATTTGCCGGCATTGGTGTAGCCCACCAGCGATACTGTCGCGACGTCGGAGCGACGCCGGGAGCGGCGCCCCTGATCCCGTTGCCGCCGCACCTTTTCCAAGCGACGATGAAGTGATGCAATGCGCCCGCGAATCAATCGGCGGTCCATCTCCAACTGGGTTTCACCGGGACCGCGCAGACCAATACCGCCCTTCTGCCGCTCGAGGTGCGTCCAGCCACGTACCAGACGCGTGCTCAGGTACTCGAGTTGGGCCAGTTCAACCTGCAGCTTGCCTTCGTGGGTTTGCGCGCGCTGAGCGAATATATCGAGTATCAAACCGGTGCGATCTAGGACGCGGCAACACAGTTCGTGTTCGATGTTTCTTTCCTGACTCGGACTGATATCGTGGTTAAAAATCACCAGTTGGGCACCGGTATCCGCGATGGCAGCGCCGATTTCAGCGAGCTTACCCGAACCAACAAAATATTTGGCATGTGGCGCTGAGCGCCGACCAGTGATCTCCGCTACCGGATCACCACCAGCCGACAGCACCAGTTCCTCGAACTCACGCGGGTTTTCGGGTTCCGCTTCGCTGTCAAAATTCAGACTTACCAGAACGGCCAGTTCGCCGGAAGCGGGACGATCAAAAAACAATCAGACCTCCGGGCCGTCGGTATCGGATTCGCTACCGGCAGGTGCGGCCATGGGTAATTTTACCGGCCGCGAGGGCACGACCGTCGAAATCGCGTGCTTGTATACCATCTGGCTGACAGTGTTTTTCAATAACACGACAAACTGATCAAAGGATTCGACCTGGCCCTGAAGCTTGATACCGTTGACCAGAAAAATAGATACAGGAATGCGTTCCTTCCGTAAAACGTTCAGAAAAGGGTCCTGTAAATTATGCCCTTTTGACATTATTCTCTCCGTTTATGTTTGTTTGAGAGTCCGACTCATCTAGATAACAGATGACTCATTACATATGATGACAGCCGGTACTGCGTCGGGATACAGGCCGACGGCTGGCAGCAATACGACGTATCATACTATTCGCACTGTTTCTTGTATATGGCACCCTTTCTCAGAATCTTCAATGCCTTAGATGCCATTTGTTGTACGGAAAGTGAGTCCGGCTCGATACAGTACAGCGCCTCATCGGGCGTACCCTTCGAATGAGACGTCGCCGGCATCGACCAGTTCCGCAGCCAGGTTAACTGGCGTTTGGCCAGTTGGCGCGTGGCAGCTACGGCGTCGGTCACCATATCCTGGTAGCTCAATACCCCATCGAGGTGTTGCCAGACCTGGCGGTAGCCGACAGCACGCATCGAAGGCAATGTCGTCGACAGGTCGCTACGCCCACGCAACTGCGCGACCTCCTCGAGCAAACCCCTGGTGAGCATGCCCTCAAAACGCGTTGCTATGCGCGCATGGAGGCGATCTCGCTGTGCCGGTACCAGAGCGATCTGGTAGAGATCATAGTCTCTGCCGATGGGCGGTGTGCCGGCCTCCCCGCGCTGGTGTCGGGCAAGCCACACCGAGAGCGGTTTACCGGTAATACGCATTACTTCAAGCGCCCTGGCAATCCTCTGTGAATGATTGGGATGCAGGCGCGCAGCAGTCTCCGGATCCTTTTCCGCGAGCAGGGCATGCATGTGGGGCCAGCCCTGCTGTTCGGCCTGTTTTTCGATATCGGCGCGGATCGCCTTATCCCCAGGGGGCAGATCGGCCAGACCCTGCAGCAGCGCGCGAAAATAAAGCATAGTGCCTCCCGCAAGCAGCGGAATACGCCCGTTAGCACTGATCTCGGCCATGGCTTGCCGCGCATCGGAGACAAATTCAGCAACTGAATAGGGTTCACCTGGATCGCGGATATCGATCAGCCTGTGCGGCGCATGCTGCAGAGTCTCCCGGTCGGGCTTGGCGGTACCGATGTCCATATGCCGGTAAACCTGGGATGCATCGACGCTGATGATTTCCACCGCCAGATGTTCGCGCAGCGCCACCGCCAGGTCGGTTTTACCCGACGCTGTCGGGCCCATTAGAAATATTGCCGGCGGTCGAGCCGTCATCGTGGGGCAGGCGCGCTAACGGCCGCGCAAAAACAGCTTGTCGAGTTCCGACATCGACAACTGGGTCCACGTGGGGCGACCATGGTTACATTGCCCGCTGCGCTCAGTGTTTTCCATCTGGCGTAGCAGCGCGTTCATTTCCGCCAGCGTCAACTGGCGGTTAGCCCTGACCGAACCGTGACAGGCGAGTGAAGCAAGCAATTCGTGAGTGGCGTTTTCAATCGAGTCGCTATGTGCATTAGCAGCGACGTCAGCCACTACGTCCCGGGTTAATGCAGCAATGTCGCCTGCGCGCAGCAGAGCCGGTACTTCGCGTACGATCAGGCTTTGCGGACCGCTGCGCTCGACGACCAACCCTCGGGAAGCGAACTGCTCCGGGTTTTGTTCAACGCACTCCGCTTCGCTTTCACTGACCGCGACACTGAGGGGGACCAGCAGCGGTTGGGTGACGATGCTTTCACCCTCGCCTGCTGCTCCATAAGCCACTTTCAACTGCTCGTAGAGAATGCGCTCATGGGCCGCATGCATATCCACCAGGATTAAACCATTAGCATTTTCGGCAAGAATATACACACCTTTGAGCTGGGCTATGGCATAGCCCAGTGGCGGCCCAGAATCGTCCCCCGCTCCCGATTCTTCGATGGGCCTCCCGGCTTCGGCAATCCCGACAGGCCCCGGCACATCCGCCACCGGTGGTGAACGATACAAGTCGCCATACTGTTCGAGTCGATCACTAACGCGGTCGGCCCGGAAACGGCTGGACCACAGGGAGGATTGTCCGCTCGGCGCCGGTCTGGCAGGCGAAGTCTGCTCCGTCGAATGCGCTATTTGTGCGTATTCGACCTCTGTCCCAACTGTCACGACACCTGCAATCCCGGCACCGGCGCTGAATTCCGCCACGGCGCGCTGCAACGCGCTAAACAAAAAATCGTGCACCGCGCGACTGTGTCGGAAACGTACTTCGTGCTTGGTGGGGTGGACATTGACATCGACCTCATCCGGCGGCACCTCGAGGAAACAGACACAGGCGGCGTGGCGGGCCTGGTATATCACATCGCGATAGGCCTGACGCAGGGCATGGGTAATCACCCTGTCCCTCACGCTGCGTCCGTTGACAAAAAAATACTGGTGGTCCGCCTGGCTGCGGGAATCGTGGGGCGAGCCGATCCAGCCCCACAGGCGAACGCTGCCACGTTCAATATCGATGAACCTCGCTGCAGACATGAATCTAGCGCCGAGTACTGCCGCCACCCTGCGTTCTCGCTCAACATCGGTTTGCGCGATACGATACTGCCGCAGCATGCCGCCATTGTGGCGCAGGCTGAAACTCACCTGAAAATGACTCAGTGCCAGGCGCCGCACCACTTCGTCAATACGTTTGAATTCTGTTTTCTCGGTGCGCAGGAATTTGCGCCGGGCCGGCGTGTTGAAAAACAGATCGCGCACGTCCACCGTGGTCCCAGCCGGATGCGCAGCCGGCTCAACACTGGGCGTCATTTCCGAACCGCCGGCGACGACCCGCCAGGCCGCGTCCTGCCCACGCGCGCAACTGGTGAGCGTCAAGTTCGAAACCGAGGCAATACTGGCTAGCGCTTCGCCGCGGAAACCCAGTGTCCGTACCGCTTCCAGGTCTTCGAGTGTGGCTATCTTGCTGGTAGCGTGGCGGTTGATCGCCAGCGGCAAGTCATCGCGGCCGATACCGCAGCCATCGTCGCGCACGCGAACACGTTTGCCGCCACCGGCCTCGATGTCGATTTCGATTTTACCGGCGCCGGCGTCCAGGCTGTTCTCCAGTAATTCCTTAACCAGAGAGGCCGGACGTTCGACGACTTCGCCGGCCGCAATCTGGTTGGCCAGACGTGGGCTCAGCAGCTGAATACGCGGCATTGATAAACGGGCTAGGAAAGCGGAATGACGATACGCTGGCCGACCCGGACGTTTGTGGACTTCAAATTATTATAGCTTTGAATGGCCTGCATACTCACCCGATATTGCTGGGCAATCTCCGACAAGGTATCGCCGCGAGAAATAACATGAACGATTTTGGAATGAACCTGGCGCGACGCCAGTAAGGTGCCAATGGGAGGCTGTGCGTCGAAATACTGCTTTATCCCCTGAAAGATAGCCTGGGCCATTTTGCGCTGATAAGCTGGCTGGTTAAGGCGTTGAGCTTCCGTCGGATTGGATATAAATCCGGTCTCCACAAGAATCGAGGGAATATCGGGAGATTTGAGCACGACAAATCGCGCCTGTTCGACTCGACGCTTGTGCAATCGAGTGACCTTACCCATGGCTTTCAGCACACTGTCGCCAATACCCAGACTGCTGTCGAGGGTCGCGGTCATGGATAGATCCAGCAACACGTGGGCTAACATTTCGTCCTTGTCGTTCAAACTCACGGTCCCGGCACCGCCAATCAAGTCGGCGCGGTTTTCTCGCTGGGCAAGGTAGCGGGCAGTCTCGCTGGTCGCTCCTTTTCTCGACAGGGCATATACAGACGCGCCATTGGCCGAGGCCTGGTGAAAAGCATCGGCATGGATCGAAACCAGCACATCGGCGCGTTTTTGCCGAGCAATTTGCGGTCGCTTGACCAAGGGTACATAGTAATCGTCGCCGCGCACCAGAATCCCGCTATACCCAGGCTCCCGATCCGCCAGGCGCTTGACCTCGCGGCTGATTGCAAGCACCACCTTCTTTTCGTGCAAGCGATTCGGGCCAATGGCTCCGGGATCTTCACCACCGTGCCCTGGATCGATAACAATGACGACATCGCGTAGCTGTTTGGATGGCGTGACGACATCGGAAACGGTTTTGCCCACCGTCTGCGCGCTGCCCCCGTCGTAAAGATCGACGACAAGCCGATCGCCATACTGCTCGTTGCGCTTGAGCAGGAAACTGCGCGGCTTCACCGACGCTGTAAGATCGAGCACGATGCGCAAGTCTGAATTGTTGCGCGCCGCGGAGCGCAAACCCTTGATAGGCGTGCTGGTGAGTTTCAGGCTATCAGTCGCGTATTGTAGCGAAGTCCGGGCAAGGTCGATCACCAGACGATCGGGATTATTCAGGGCGAACACCTTATGTTCCACCGGGCCGGACAGGTCGAACACCAGCCGAGTGTGATCGGGCGCGCGCCAAAGCCTGACGCCGTCAATCGTCGCCGACAGCGCGGCCTCGGACACCAGAAGCAAACCCAGGGCGATCGAAATCAAGACCCTGGCCGTCCATCGCCTCATGCGCCGCTCAATGTACCTGTACATCGTCATTCTCATCCAGTGCTGCCAATATCTGCCTGCCACGCTCGGTGTGGCTTCTCGCCTCGAGAGACCTGCCGGCGCCAAGCCTCGATATTGCAACCTCCAGGTCGTCGACAGGTAACAAACCCTGACCGCGCTCTGGCCATTCCACTAAACAGATGTTGTCGTCTTCGAAGTAATCCCGAATACCGATGTAGTCCAGCTCCTCGGGATCGCCGAGACGGTAAAGATCGAAGTGGTACAAGACCTTCCCGGCACAGGTATAGGGCTCGACCAACGTATATGTCGGGCTCTTGACCGCGCCGGTATAACCCAGGGAACGCAGCACACCGCGGCACAGCGTGGTCTTACCCGCGCCCAACTCGCCGCGCAAAAACACCGTACCGCCCTGGCGCAGGGCGCGCCCCAGGCGCTTCCCCCAGCTGACCATCGCTTCCTCGCCCTCCAGTTGCACCACAAGCAGCGCGTTCACCGGCCGTTAACGAGCGCCGGTAAATGGCGCAGTAAATCAGTCGCGGCCATGCCCCGTTCGCCGGCCTCAGACGCCACTCGATCGGCCGCGACGCCGTGCAAGCAGGCACCTAAACGCGCGGCCAGAGGCGCAGCCAGCCCCTGGGCCATCAAGCCTCCGATAATGCCGGCAAGCACATCGCCCATACCTCCGCTCGCCATACCCGGATTACCATAGGGGCAGAGCCCGACGGGGCGGTCGTCGCCGCCATCGATCAACGTACCCGCCCCTTTGAGCAGGACAGTGGCGCCATACTTTTCCCGAAGCGCTCGGGCGGCGGCAAAACGCTCGCGCTGAATATCGGCATTACCGACTCCCAACAATCGCGCCGCTTCGCCCGGGTGTGGCGTTAACACGCACCCGGCGCCCCCTTTCGGCAGGGATATCAAGCCATCGCCCAGTATATTCAGAGCGTCCGCATCGAGAACCATGGGCAACCCCGATTGCACCGCTTGCTGAAGCACCTGCTCTCCCCAGGGCGCCCGACCCAAACCAGGACCGATCACCAGGACCGTGGGCCCCGAAAGCAATGGCCCCAAATCCTGTCCGGACTCAACGGTCTTGACCATCAATTCCGGACGGCGTGCCAGCAAAGCCTGAACATGCACGCCCCGCGTCGCCACACCAACCAGGCCGGCACCAATCCGCAGGGCTGATTCGCCGGCCATTGCCGCCGCGCCACCAAACCCTGTATCGCCACCGATAACCAGCACGTGCCCAAAATGCCCTTTGTGGGCGTCCCGCTCCCGCTGCGGCAGCTCAGCGGCCAGCAACCCGGACAGATCGAGTTTTTCGGCGGCCACCTCCATGGCGACATAAACATCGCCCGGCACATCCAGATCACGAAACACGACCTCACCTGACAGCGCCGGGCCCCGGCCGGTATAAAGACCGCTCTTGATGCCGATGAAGGTCACGGTCATATCGGCGCATACGGCAAGGCCTTTAACCGCGCCGCTGTCGCTGCACAGTCCGGAAGGAATATCGACGGCGAGCACTGGCCACGTCAGGCGGTTGATCAATTTGATGGCATCGCGGTACGCAGGCCGGACTTCGCCCGTGATGCCCGTGCCCAGCAGCGCATCGACCATGACGACACTATCCCGACTATCATCGCCTCGACTGACATCGTCGGACCCGGCCTCGATCTGCTCGAGCCAAGCTGGCAGCTGCGCGCTATCATCGCCAAAATAATGCATCTCAACGTCTTGATCGACGGCGAATTGCCAGGCCAGGCGTGCATCTCCCTTGAGTTTCTCGGGAGCAGCCAATTGTGCGACGTGGACACGCCACCCACGCTGGCGCGCGAGGCCGGCGATAATGTAGCCATCACCACCGTTATTGCCACCACCACAGAAAACAACGACAGCTTGTGCCGTCGGCCAGCGGGCCTGTAGCATGTCGAAAGCTGCCATACCGGCGCGCTTCATCAGCACGATACCGGGAATACCGTGCTCCTGAATCGCTCTGCGGTCGAGCTCCCGCACCGACGCCGCTTTGTAAAGTCTGTTAGAGATATCCACCGTAAGTACAGATGTTAACTCTATTTTTGTCTGAGCAGTTATGTTAAGCGATGCTTGCCAGCTTGGCTACTTTTTAATACCGGCAGGGCCATGACACTGAAACAGGACATTCTTCGCTGGTCGCGCGAGCTGGGTTTTCAGGAAGCCGGTATCACGCAAACCGACCTGCACCGCGCCGGAGATCGGCTGAAAAGCTGGCTGGCAGCAGGGTATCAAGGCTCCATGCACTGGATGGCGCAGCACGGGGACAAGCGCTGGCGTCCGGATCAATTGCTGTCCGGAACGCTCTCCGTGATCAGCGTACGCATGGACTACCTGCCGGCTGATACAGGCATGATCGCCTGTCTGCGCGACGCCGACAAAGCCTACCTCTCTCGCTACGCCCTGGGCCGGGACTACCATAAGGTTGTTCGCAAGCGCCTGGCACAGCTGGCAAAACGTATAGAACAGGCAACGGATATACCGGTTGTCCAGCGACCTTTCGTCGATAGCGCACCCGTCATGGAAAAACCACTCGCCGAACAGGCTGGGCTAGGCTGGATTGGCAAGAACACACTATTGTTGAATCGCCAGGCCGGCTCCTGGTTTTTCCTCGGAGAGCTCTACACCAGTCTCGATCTTGAGCCGGACGTACCCCTTGATGAAAAACAGTGTGGCAATTGTCGGGCGTGTCTGAAAGTGTGTCCCACCGATGCTTTTCCAGCACCCTATGTCCTCGATGCCAGACGCTGCATCTCTTACCTGACCATAGAAAACAAGGGTCCGATACCCCTTGAGTTCCGGCAGGCGATGGGCAATCGCGTGTTTGGCTGCGACGATTGCCAAATTATCTGTCCCTGGAATCGCTTTGCCAAAAACACTCAGGAAGATGCGTTCCGCCCACGTCACGGCCTCGACGACAGTACGCTGCTACGGCTGTTTTGCTGGACCGAAGCCGAATATCTCGAATACACCGCAGGCACACCTCTTCGACGTCTGGGCTACCAGCGCTGGATACGCAATCTGGCAGTGGGTCTCGGCAATGCGCCCTACTCCAAAGCCGCGGTCGACGCGCTCGCTACCAAGCGCGACGTCGTTAGTGAATTGGCCCGAGAACACATTCAATGGGCGCTGGAACAACTTCAATCGAGATCCGGATATTGATTCCGCGCGGCAAAATTTGTAGACTGCGCCGCCTCTTGCTACCGGCGCACGTCGGTGGCCCAAAAAATGGAGACGTAAGCGGTGGCTAATTCACCCCAGGCGCGCAAACGCGCCCGACAAAACGAAAAACGCCGGCAACACAATGCCAGCATGCGAGCCATGGTGCGCACCTATATTAAAAAGGTCAAGTTGAGTCTGCTTTTGTGG
>DJFY01000045.1:14294-20626 GCA_002431545.1 Cellvibrionales bacterium UBA5860
CCTATATTAAAAAGGTCAATACAGCCATCGAGTCCGGCGACCTGGAACAAGCCAAGGCCGCTTATGCAGCGGCAGTGCCGGTGCTGGACCGCTGCGCCGATAAGGGCGGTATCGTCCACAGGAACAAGGCCGCGCGCCACAAAAGCAGACTCAACAGCAGGATAAAAGCGATGGTGGGTCAGTAACCCCGGCTACTTGCTGTAAAAAACCGGCGATAAGCCGGTTTTTTTGTCTCTACATCCAAGTAATGTTTTGCCTTCACGCCCGAATAAATCGCAGCCAATTGGCGACTACTAAGACGCGATATAGCTTATACCAGCACCAGATTGTCCCGGTGGATCAATTCCTCGTCGTCACAGTAGCCTAAAATAGACTCGATTCTGGAACTTGCCGAGCCCATTATTTTTCTCGCTTCGTCGGCGTTGTAGTTGACCAGTCCGCGGGCAACCTCGCGGTTTTCCCTGTCGACGCAACTCACCATTTCCCCTCGGGTGAAACTCCCGGCTACCGACTGGACACCAACGGGTAACAGGCTCTTTCCCTGATCCCGCACCACGCGCACGGCGCCATCGTCCAACACCAGAGAACCGCGCACCTGCAGGTGCCCCGCAAGCCACTGTTTTCTGGCATCGAGCGGCGCCCGCCGGGAAAACAACAAACTGCCGATGTTCTCGCCTTCGTTGATTCTAAGCAAGACATTGTCGAGACGACCGCCCGCAATCAGTGTATCGGCGCCGGAACGCGCCGCCAGCCGGGCCGCCTGTAATTTGGTAATCATGCCCCCGCGCCCCAAACCACCGGCACTGCCGCCGGCCTTGGCGTCAAGCGCCCGATCCTCGGCATCGGCAAGCCCGATAAGCGCCGCATCGGGCTGGATCCGGGGGTCCTCTTCAAAGAGCCCAGCCTGGTCGGTCAGAATAACCAGCAGTTCGGCTTCGATCAGGTTGGTGATCAAGGCAGCCAGACGGTCGTTGTCACCGAAACGAATCTCATCGGTCGTGACAGTGTCATTTTCGTTGACAATGGGTGTGACTTTGAGATCCAACAGGGTATTCAGAGTACTGCGCGCATTGAGATAACGCTGTCTGTTCGCCAGATCATCGTGATCGACGAGCACCTGCGCCGTGTGCCGTTGATACTGCTGGAATTGAGATTCGTAGGCCTGTATCAGCCCCATTTGTCCGACGGCGGCCGCCGCCTGCATCTCGTGAATCGTGCGCGGACGCTGATACCATCCGAGGCGGGTCATGCCGGCGGCGACCGCGCCGGAGGATACCAGGACGATTTCTATACCCCTGCTTTGCAGGGTCGCCAGCTGGCGCACCCACTCGCCGATGGCGTGACGATCCAGTCCGACCCCGTTATTGGTCAAAAGCGCGCTACCGATTTTGACCACCCAGCGGCGCGCGGTTCGGACTTTTTCTCTTGGATCGCTAATATTACTCATGTCGCCGGCCAAAGAATTTCAACTTTTTAATCTACAATCCAGACCCGAAACGCTACTGTAAGCATCATCGACCGGGAGCCGGCCCTGCATTCCGACGGAATAAAGCCCAGATACTCCAGGAATTCTCAATCCCCCGCGGTAACGCCTGCCGAAGCTGCCTCAGGCCCGATAGACAACGTCCACGTGCCCATCGTCGATGCCATTATCGCCGTCCTCGTCGACACTCGGTTTCGCGACATCACTCCCCGCTTGCCGTGAACGTTGAACTTGCTGGCGCGCCTCCGCCTGCATCTCCCTTTGGGATTTGAGCTCCACCTCCAGCAGACCGGCATCTTCAGACAACTGTTGCTGGTAGCGCTCAAGGTAGGCGAAAACGTCTTCACACAGACGATCGAGACCAACTCCGGTCGCCGCAGAAACCGGATATACCGGCCCACTCCAGGCCAGCTCTTCGACGAGGTCATAACAGGCATTATCCGCGTCGTTTTCCGGCAACAGATCTGTTTTGCTTATCACGAGCCACTGCTCCCGCGCCGCCAGCGTCGGACTGAAGGCAGCCAGCTCGCGCTGGATGATCTGAAAGTTCTCTGCCGGGCGCGAACCATCGATGGGCGCAATATCCAGCACGTGCAACAACAGGCGAGTGCGCGTGAGGTGCTTTAAAAAACGCACCCCCAACCCCGCACCATCTGCGGCGCCTGCAACCAAACCGGGAACATCCGCCATGACGAAACTACGATGCGGCGCAAGCTGCACCACACCGAGGTTGGGCACCAGGGTGGTAAAGGGATAATCGGCGACTTTAGGCGATGCTGCGGAGACACTGCCAATCAGCGTGGACTTGCCCGCGTTAGGCAAACCGACCAAACCCACATCAGCCAATAACTTCAGCTCCAGACGCAGGTTCACAGCCTCGCCTTCCTGGCCCAGTGTCGTATGCCGCGGCGCGCGGTTGGTTGACGATTTGAAACGGGTATTACCCAAACCGTGAGCTCCGCCCTGGGCGACTCGCATTTGCTGGCCATCGTGAGTCAGATCCCCCAGCACTTCATTGGTATCGTCATCGATAACAGTCGTGCCCACGGGCACCGATAAAAACAGATCTTCGCCCTGTTTCCCGGTCCGGTTTTTACCCTGTCCCGGCTCGCCGTTTTGTGCATGAAAATGTCGTTGATAGCGGTAGTCCACCAAGGTATTTAAATTGCTGTCGGCAACGATAATTACCGAGCCACCGTTGCCCCCGTCGCCGCCATCGGGTCCACCTTTGGGAACGTACTTTTCCCTTCGAAAGCTGAGACAGCCTCGGCCGCCGTTACCGGCGCGTACGCTGATCGGGACTTCGTCTACAAATTTCATAGTGTTATCCAGGCTGAATGCCACTGGCGCAGATTTTCGCCATCGCTCGCGGTAGGCTGGCAGCGGTCTTCCAGCGTTTAATGTACCACTAATCGAAACGAATTTAAGGCAATAAAAAAGCCCCGTTAGAGGGGCTTTTTTGCAACAGTTTATTCGCGCCTGCAAATAAGGCCTCAGCCGGGAATAACGTCGACAAACTTCCTGTTGTTCGGACCGCGCTGAACAAACGCGACGGTACCTTCAGCGACAGCAAAAATGGTGTGATCCCGGCCGATATCGGTATTTTTGCCCGCGTGAAAGTGCGTGCCCCGCTGGCGAACGATGATATTGCCGGCGTTCACTTTCTCACCGCCAAAGCATTTGACACCCAGGCGCTTGCTTTCCGAATCGCGGCCGTTACGTGTACTGCCGCCTGCTTTTTTGTGTGCCATGATGTTTTCTCCAGCTCTTTTCGCTACAGCCGTATGTCTTTAACGGCCGAAGAATGCATTAAATGCCAGTTACCTTGCTCTCTATCCGACTCGCCCTGTCCGACTCGTCACCCGGCGCAACAAGCCAGTCCACCTGTCGGGTTTTCAGCCCGCTTCGATCGCGGTAATTTTTACCTTTGTCGACCACTGCCGGTGCCCCATGGTGCGGCGATAATGCTTGCGCCGGCGAAACTTGATGATACGGACTTTCTGGCCGCGACCGTGTTCGAGCACTTCGGCACTTACCTTACCGCCGGCCACGTACGGCGCGCCAACCTTGACCGCATTGCCATCGGAAACCATCAAGACACGATCAAAATCGATGGTGTCGCCCGCAGCCACGTCAAGCTTTTCCAGATCGAGGATTTCACCCGGCTCGACGCGATGTTGTTTACCGCCGCTTTCAATGACCGCGTACATGGCTAGCTCCTGCTACACTTGATACTGACTTGTTTTGAGACGCTTTAACTTAGCTTGGTCCGGAGTCCGGTTAGCGGCCCGGGACAGCGTCTACTGGGTTTCGAAGGGCGGCAATTCTAAGTGATAGCTATCCTCGCTGCAAGCGCGAAAAACAAGCTTAAACTGGGGTTTATGTCCGAGCTTGCTCGTCAATACGGCCCCGTGCCGACCTTGACACCCCCGTCGCTGCGACTCTAGGATGCGATCGCGGTCACCCCACCATCCCAAGTCAATTATCAGCCTCCACAAATGCAGTCATTTCGCGAAGTAGTAAAGACCGACCTCAAGGCCGTCGACAAATTAATTATCGACGAGCTGCACTCGGAAGTTGGCCTTGTCGAACAGATCGGTCACTACCTGATCGGCGCCGGCGGCAAGCGCCTGCGGCCCTTGATCGTCCTCCTACTGGCGCGCGCTACCGGATACCGGGGAGCCGACCATCTGTATCTGGCAGTGGTCATCGAGTTTATTCACACTGCGACGCTTCTGCACGATGATGTGGTCGACACATCTGAATTACGCCGCGGCAAGTACACGGCAAACGCCAGATGGGACAATGCCAGTAGCGTGCTGGTCGGCGATTTTCTCTACAGCCGGGCATTTCAGATGCTGGTACGGCTCGGCAACCTCGACATCATGCACGTACTGGCCGATACGACGAATATCATCGCCGAAGGCGAAGTGGACCAACTGGTGAGAATCGGCGACGCCGAACTCGACGAACAGGACTATTTTTCCATCATCGGCTGCAAGACCGCCCAGCTGTTTGCCGGCGCCAGCGAAAGTGCCGCTATTCTCGGTCAGGCTCCAACTGAGCTCGCCGAGGCCTTGAAGGCCTATGGCTGGCATTTGGGACTGGCTTATCAATTGATTGACGACGTTCTCGATTATCGCGGCGATAGCGGCACCCTGGGCAAAAACGCTGGCGATGATCTGGCCGAGGGCAAGCTCACCCTGCCCGTCATCCATGGGCTGAAAAATGGCTCGACGACACAGGTCAAAGCGCTAAAGGCGGCGTTAAAAGCACGCGACAGCGGTCAGGTTGAATCGGTATTTCAAATCCTTGAGGATGTCTCCTCACTAGAGTACACAGTTGAGCAAGCCCGGCGACATATCAACCTCGCCAGCGCTGGCCTGTCTGGATTAAATCCGTCCCCGCACCGCCAGGCTCTGCTGGACCTAGCCGAATTTGTGGTCACCCGAGCTCACTAAGGCTTGGGGCGAAATGCCTGGTCTGCAAGGACAGAAGGTTCGACACATCAGGCGCGAGGTATAAACAAGCATAGGAGAGGCACTGGCGTGAACACTGGCACCCGCCCGGCTGGCAACCCCATCGATAAATCTCCGACGTGGCTGGCACTGAGAAAACATCGGGATGCAATAAAACGCAGTTCGCTCGAGCAGCTGTTCCACTCGCAACCGGGGCGCGGCGCCAACTTCTCGGCCTCGGGTGGACCTGTTTACCTGAACTACTCAAAAAACCTGGTTAGCGAAGAGACGCTACAACTACTAGTCGAACTGGCCGATAGCGCTGAATTAACCCGAGCCATCGAAGATCTGTTCAACGGCCAGCCCGTCAACAATACCGAGCGCCGCGCCGCTCTGCACACCGCGCTCCGCGGCAGCGCAACCCGCGACGAGTCGATCGGCCGCTTCGTCAGTCAGACGCTGGAACGCATGGCCGCTTTCTCCCGGGGACTTCGCGACGGCAGTATCACCAGCAGCACCGGCAAACCCTTTAAAACCCTGGTCAATATCGGCATTGGCGGTTCCGATCTCGGACCACGCCTGGCTATCAACGCCTTTCCCGATCTTGATAAGGAGGGGCTCACCATACACTTTGCAGCCAATATCGACAGCGGCGATCTGCAACAGACGTTGCAATCCTGCACCCCGGAAACCACTTTATTTATGGTGTCGTCGAAAAGTTTCTCGACACTGGAAACCCTGCACAATGCGCAGGCGGCCCGGCGTTGGCTGAGTGACGCAGGTGTTGCGCAAGCCTGCCAACACCATCATTTTGCCATCGCCACGGCAAATCCCGAGGCCGCGCAAAAGTGGGGAGCCAGTGCCGATCGAATCTTTCCATTGGGCGAATGGGTCGGCGGACGTTATTCCCTATGGTCCGCCATCGGCCTGCCAGTGATGGCCGGACTTGGGGAGACCGCTTTTACGGCCCTGCTCAACGGTGCGCGGGAGATGGACAATCACTTTCGCGAGGCCCCTTTTGCGAGTAACTTGCCGGTCGTTCACGGTTTACTGGCAATCTGGCAACGTAATTTTCTGGGTTATCACTCCCAGGCAGTTCTGCCCTATATCCACGGCCTGGCGCTGCTGCCGTGCTACTTGCAACAACTGGTCATGGAAAGCCTGGGCAAAAGTGTACGCCGCGACGGCACAGCACTCGATATTGACACCGGTGCCGTTGTTTGGGGTGAAGAAGGCACCAATGGTCAACACTCATTTCACCAGCTGTTGTTACAGGGCACCGAGACCGTACCCGTGGATTTTATTATCACGCAATCGCCCCACTGTGAGATCGACGCCCATCGGCATTTAGTCGCCAACTGCCTGGCTCAAAGCCGAGCGCTGATGCAAGG
>DJFY01000045.1:20946-23813 GCA_002431545.1 Cellvibrionales bacterium UBA5860
ACCTGGCACTGCACCAGGTCGTCACCGGCAACCGCCCGAGCAATACTTTGATACTGGACGATCTCAGCCCGCGCAGCCTCGGTGCGCTGCTGGCATTTTACGAACACAGTGTATATGTGCAAAGCACAATATGGGATATCAACCCCTTTGACCAATGGGGCGTCGAACTGGGGAAAAATCTAAGCAGGGAAATCTATGATGCGTTGAATGCAACCGGCAAAAACCAGGCGACCGCGATGATCGGCGATAAGGCCACAGATGCTCTACTCGAACGACTACTGCCAAGTCATCCGAAAAAAAACTAGTAAAAAAACTACAAATTTTTCAAGCCCTTACTTTTCAAAACCACGCCAACCCCGTGACCTGCAGGTCGCTCTCATCGCCTGTTCTTTTAGTTTTTTTTGGGGTAAAGTTGCCGACCTTTTTTTTGTGCCGTGTCCGAGATTGATGGCGCCAATTGCGCTGCGGACTGACTCGACCAGAGGGAAACACAGTGATTATTGGTATACCCCGCGAACGCAAACCCGGTGAAAATCGAGTTGCCATGACGCCGACAAATGTCCAGTTCTGGACAGAAAAAGGCGTAGAAATAGTTATCGAATCCGACGCCGGCACAGCTGCCGGATTCTCCGATAACGACTACCAATCGGCCGGCGCCCGCATCGAACAAGAGCGTTCCAGTATCTTTGCGAGCGCGGATATTATCCTGCAGGTGCAAGCGGTCGGCGCCAACGACGTTAACGGCGACGAAGACCTGGCGCAGATCCGCGCCGGGCAGGTCGTAGCAGGCATGATGGATCCGCTGGGCACACCCGCTGTTGCACAGACACTGGCCGATACCGGCGCAACCGCCATCGCCATGGAGCTTGTCCCTCGCATTAGCCGGGCACAAAGCATGGATGTCCTCTCCTCCATGGCCACCCTGGCCGGTTATAAGGCCGTATTACTGGGAGCCTCTGAAGCCCCTCGCATCATGCCCATGCTAATGACGGCAGCGGGCACTCTGAACCCCATGCGGGTGCTTATCATGGGTGCGGGGGTCGCGGGCTTACAGGCCTGTGCCGCGGCGAAGCGAATCGGCGCTGTCGTCGAGGCCTATGACGTACGCGCGGCTGCACGGGAGCAGATTCTTTCGGTGGGCGCAAAACCCGTTGAACTGGATCTTGAAACCGAATCCTCCGAGGACACAGGTGGCTATGCCAGGGAGCAAAGCGAGGAATTTATCGCTCGCCAGCAGGAGTTGATGGCCGAGGTGCTAGCCGAACAGGACATGGTGATCACCACCGCGGCCGTGCCGGGCGCCAAGTCACCAATTCTAGTGACAGAAGCCATGGTCAAGCGTATGAAACCGGGCGCGGTAATCGTCGATCTGGCGGCAGAGCGCGGCGGTAATTGCGAATTAACCCGGCTCGGCGAAACCGTTGTCGCGCATGGCGTCAAGATTCTCGGCCCGGAAAACCTGGCGGCCACGCTGCCAACCCACGCCAGTCAGATGTTCGGCAAGAATATGGAGGTGTTGCTGGGCCATATCATAGACGAAGACGGCAAGCTCAAACTGGACTTCGAAGACGAGATCATCCACGAAACAGTTATCGCCCATGACAGGGATATCCCGCACAAGCGCATGCGCGAATTGCTGCATTTGCCGGCCCGTGAAGAAAACATTATCGACTTAACTGAGAACGCAACCGGAGAGGCTTCCTGATGGACGTGATTATCATGCAGCTGGCACTGTTTGTGCTGTCGCTGTTTCTCGGCGTAGAACTTATAACCAAAGTACCGCCAACGCTGCACACCCCACTCATGTCCGGCACCAACGCCATTTCGGGTATTACCCTGGTGGGCGCGGTGCTTGCCGCCGGGACCGGACAGGCTTCGACCCTGGTTCACGCGCTCGGTTTTATCGCGGTGGTGATGGCGACTTTAAACGTGGTTGGCGGCTATCTGGTGACCAATCGCATGCTCGGCATGTTTAAAAGGAAAGACTAGATCATGAACGCTTTTATTGTAGATGTGGTCTACCTGATCGCAGCAGTTCTGTTTATCCTGGGCATCAAGGGGCTAACCCGCCCGAAAACCGCTGTAAGAGGCAATTTGCTCTCGGCATTGGGCATGCTTATCGCTGTCGTCATTACCCTGCTCGATCGCGAAATCATCAGTTACCAGTATATTGCCGCGGGCATGGCGGTGGGCGCGATCATCGGCGCCCTGCTAGCCACGCGAATACAAATGACTTCCATGCCGCAGATGGTAGCCCTGCTTAACGGCTGCGGAGGCGGCGCATCCCTGGGTCTGGCGGCGGCGAGTTACTTCCTGGCCGTTCAGGGCTCGGGGTACGAAAGCTCTCTGCTCGGCATGCTGTCTGTCTTCTTCGTCGTGATCACGGTACTTATCGGATCGGTCACCCTGTCCGGCAGCCTGGTGGCTTTTGCCAAGCTTCAGGAACTGATTTCCGGCCAGCCCATCGGTTTTGCCGGCATGAAGTATCTCAACGGCCTGATCTTTATCGCAGCGATTACGTTAGTGGGTCTGCTGTGTGTCAATCCCGGCAATACGGTACTTTTCTGGAGTCTTATCGCTCTCGCCGCCGTGCTCGGACTGACCCTGGTAATGCCCATCGGTGGCGCCGACATGCCGGTGGTCATCGCTCTGCTCAACTCCTATTCGGGCATCGCCGCGGCAGCGGCCGGGTTTATTCTGGGCAATACCGTACTCATCGTGACCGGGTCACTGGTGGGCGCCTCCGGCCTGATTCTTACCAATATCATGTGTGTGGCCATGAACCGCTCGCTCACCAACGTCCTTTTCGGCGTTATGGCCGAAGGTGGCGACGCGATCGATGCCGACGAAATCTACGCCGGCAAAGT
>DJFY01000045.1:24156-25393 GCA_002431545.1 Cellvibrionales bacterium UBA5860
CTCGCCGATGTACTGGAAGACCGCGGTGTCGAAGTCGAATACGCCATTCACCCGGTTGCGGGCCGTATGCCTGGCCACATGAATGTATTGCTGGCCGAAGCCGAAGTCCCCTACGACCAGATGGTGGAAATGGACCGCATCAACCCGACATTTGAACAAACAGATGTCGCCATCGTGATTGGTGCCAACGACGTCACCAACCCGATGGCCCGGGAGGACAAAGGTAGCCCGATTTACGGTATGCCAATTCTCAATGTCGACAAGGCCAAAACCGTGGTGGTCATCAAACGCTCCATGAGTCCCGGCTTCGCGGGTCTGCCCAATCCCCTGTTTGCGAAGGATAATTGTCTGATGGTCTTTGGCGATGGCAAGAAGGCGGTCATCGACATCACCGCGAACCTGGATATCGCCTGAGCCATAGAAGCTGGCAATTAGCGCAACAAAATGGCGATGTACCAAATATGGCGGTCCTCGCCTGAATCGGCAAACGCGCTATCGAGCTGAATTTCGCCATCAGGAACGGGTCTCCCAACGGCGCTGTAACCAGCGCCGTTCTTTTTAGCCTTTTCATATCCGTTCCCCCTGTTTGTCCGTTTTCCTCGTTTGTCGTCCGACTGTTCCTGTCCGCACCGCGTCAATCACACAGTCACCCCAATTAACTTTCAGGCTCGATGTCAGTTGCCAACGCCAGGGATTCAAACCAGGGGAATACCCGCTCGGCATTTATCTTGTAGGGATAGGCATGACCCCAGTCCGGTAATTCATCGAACTTTAGCGGATACCCCAGGTGCTCCAGCAGGCCACAGGTACTTCGAACGGTCTCGATGGGAAAAATATGATCGTGGGCGCCATGAATAACGTAAAACGGCACATCGTTGGCCACTTTCTGCCGCAGCATACGATCGGCGACGGGACTCAGCTCGCCGGCAATCGGCGCCACACCGGCAAAGCGATCTGGATAGGAAAACGCCAGTAGGTAGCTGAAAGTGGCGCCATCCGACAACCCCGTCAGGAATATTCTGCGCGCGTCAACGCGATACCTGGTTGTCACCTCCTGGATACAGGCCTCGACCGAGGCGGCATCCAGCGGAGGCTGTAGTACCGACCAGGTGACGTCGAGCGATTTTGGCGACAGCACCAGGTAACCGTGACTTCGGGCAATACGCAGCCAGGCCCAGAGATAATCTTCGCCAGTGCCATAAGCGCCGTGCAGACACACGATAAGCGGCCACTGCTT
>DJFY01000024.1:0-5424 GCA_002431545.1 Cellvibrionales bacterium UBA5860
CGACCACGACCACGGAATTACTGTCGATCCTTAATTGCCTTTCCAGGTGTTTGCAACTAGCATTTTGCTTAGGCGCTTACCCGCTTCTCTTCGCAAACGACTGGGCCCCTGAATGAAAATATTGTTAAAGCTGGTTGGAATACTGGTACTTGTCGTCGCCATACTCGTTGGCATTGGCATTTACTTTCTTGATAGCGGCATCAAGAAAGCCGTGGAAACCCTGGGGCCACAATATATTCAGACCGACGTCAAACTCGCCAGCGCCCGACTCACACCCTGGTCCGGCGAGGGCAGCATGCGCGGCCTGGTCGTCGGCAATCCGGAAGGCTTCGATACGCCCAACGCCCTGTCACTGGGTGAAATCGCACTGGACGTCGACATCCAGAGCGTGACCTCAAATCCGGTCCTGGTAAAAAGCCTGCGCGTGATCAAACCGGTAATCACTGTGGAGCAGGGACGATCGGGTTCCAACCTTCAGCAACTGCAGAAAAATATTCAGCGTTCGACGAGCTCCGAAAGTGGCGACAAGGTCAGCGAACCTGCGACAAACAGCGACACGCAAAAGAAAATAATCATTCGGGAACTGCTTGTCAGCGGCGGCAAGGTCCGCTACAGCAACCCTCTGGTTCTAGGCAGCAAGACCGTCGATCTCACACTGCCGGACATACGCTTGACCGACATCGGTGAAAAATCCAACGGGGCTACCGGCGCAGAAATCGCCGCACAACTGATCCGGGCACTCAATAAATCCGCCATGTCCGCAGTCGGGAATGCAGACCAGCTAAAGGCCCTTGGTAAAGAGGTCGAGGGCCGATTGCAGGAAGAGAAGAAAAAAATCGAAGATACTATTGGCGGTCTGAAAGGACTCCTGGGCAAATAATAACGGGCAGGCAGTAACTAGCCGGCAGGGGAATATCGGGCGCGCCACTCGGAAATAACCAATATATCGATATCGGGAGTTGACACCATGATTGTGAGAGACAAGTTTTATATCGGCGGCGAATGGGTGACGCCTGAGGGCGCAGATACGCTCCAGGTTGATAATGCCTCGACCGAAGAAATCATCGGTACCGTGCCCGCCGGCATGGAAGCAGATGTCGAACGCGCTGTCGCGGCCGCCGCGGCCGCTTTCGAAACATGGGGCATGACCACCGCCAGCGAGCGCCAGGCTTATCTTAAAAAACTCCACACAGCCATGGAGCAACGCCAGGACGAACTGGGAGAAGTCATGTCGCAGGAACTGGGTATGCCGCTGGCGCTGGCTAAACCTATTCAGGCGGGCTTGCCACTGCAAAGCGTCAGCAACTTCATCAAAATTCTCGATACCTACGAATTCGAAGACCACATCGGCAACTCCGACATCATCAAGGAGCCGGTTGGCGTGGTCGCCTGCATCACACCCTGGAATTACCCACTGCACCAGATTATGGCCAAGGTCTGCCCGGCACTTGCTGCGGGCTGCACGGTCATCGTCAAACCCAGTGAAGTGGCACCGCTGACGGCCTTTATGCTCGCCGAAATGGTCGAAGAAGCGGGTTTTCCCGCCGGTGTGGTCAACGTCATCACCGGCCTGGGTCCAGTCGTGGGCGAAGCACTGGCCAAACACCCGAAAGTGGACATGATTTCCTTTACCGGTTCGACCCGCGCCGGCAAACGGGTGGCCGAACTGGCGGCCGATACGGTCAAGCGGGTCGTCGTCGAACTGGGCGGCAAGTCGGCGTCGGTAATTCTGGACGATGCCGAGCTTGCTGACGCCGTACGCGGCACAGTTAACGATTGTTATTTCAACAGCGGCCAGACCTGTGCTGCGCACACGCGCATGCTGGTGCCGGAGAGCAAATATGAGGAGGCGGCCAAAAAGGCGGTCGAGGTTGCCCGATCTCTCAACATTGGCAAGGCCGATGACGCCAATGCCAAACTGGGGCCTGTGATCTCCAAAACCCAGCAGGAGCGGGTGCGGAGCTATATCAAGAAAGGTGTCGAAGAGGGCGCCGAACTACTCTGTGGTGGCCCAGAGCAGCCGGACGACCTGCCGGAAGGTTACTTCATCAAGCCGACTGTATTCGGCAAGGTCACTCAAGACATGACTATTGCCCGGGAGGAAATATTCGGCCCTGTGCTCAGTATCCTGACCTACAAAGATGAAGAAGACGCCATTCGTATCGCCAACGATACCGTCTACGGGCTGTCAAACGGCGTCTGGTCCAGCAACCCGGACCACGCCAAAAAAGTGGCGCGTAGGCTGCGCAGCGGTAACGTCATTATCAACGGGGGCGCTTTCAATATGATGGCTCCCTTTGGCGGCTACAAGCAGTCCGGTAACGGGCGCGAACATGGGCCCTACGCGCTGGACGATTACCTGGAAACCAAAGCCCTGCAGATGTAAGCCAATGATGTAAACCCATGAAGAACGACCGGGGATGCGCCAGCATCACCGGTCCGTCCCTACCGCGCATTATTAAACCACCACGTCGGTAAAGAATAATCACCAGCCCCGGGGAGGCGCAATGAATAGCAAATCACAACTGTTTTGCGCCTGGTGCGGCATCGGTTTCCTGTTGCTGTTTACCGCAGGCTGGTGGTTTCTCGCGCGTTTTCTACCGCCACCGGCGCCTTCTCTTGACGCCGCCGAAGTTGCCGCCATCTACCAGCAACATACCGGGGGTATTCGGTTCGGGCTGGTATTGGCAATGATCGCTGCAGCGCTGACCGCCCCGTGGGTTGCGGTCATCGCAATTCAACTACGCCGCATAGAAGGCAATACCCCGGCACTCGCCTATACCATGCTCGTTGCCGGTGCCGTCGGCGTCTTGGTTTTGCTGCTACCGACGCTGCTCTGGACGACCGCCGCCTTCAGGCCGGAAAGGGGCGCAGACCTGGTCATGCTGCTCAACGATCTCGGCTGGCTCCTTTTTGTCATGACCTTTTCGCCATTTTTTATTCAAAACCTGGTCATTGGGCTGGCCATTCTCGGCGACAAAGGCGCGGAACCTGTTTTTCCCCGATGGCTGGGTTATTTCAATATCTGGGTCGCTATCCTGTTCGTGCCTGGAGGCCTGGTCACCTTTTTCAAAACCGGCCCCTTTGCCTGGAATGGACTCCTCGCGTTCTGGCTGCCCCTGGTCGTGTTTTTCATCTGGTTTCTCATCATGTTCGCGGCCCTGTTGTCGGCCATTCGACAACAGTCCGGTACGACAGCCAGCAGCGCAGTTTAATCCGGGATGTTCCGTCCTTGACTTCGCCGCCCCCGGCGATACAACGCCTTCCCGGTGAAGCGGGCATCTGGGTGCTTGTCCTTGGCGACATGTGCGTCTTCGGGTTGTTTTTCGGCGTATTTACATACTTTCAGGGATTGAACCCCGAGCTGTATAGCCAATCCCAGGCAACGCTGAACACTCACTACGGCGCCGTCAATACTCTGTTGTTATTACTTAGCTCGTGGCTTGTCGTCGTCGCCGTGGATGGGCTTCGCGAAGGCCATAATATACGTGCTGCAAAGTTTCTGATTTCAGCCTTTCTATGCGGTGCCGGGTTCTGTGTCATTAAGGTGATCGAATACAGCGAAAAAATAAGCAGCGGCATAGGCATCACCACCAATGAGTTCTTCATGTACTACTATGTGCTGACCGGGCTGCATTTCCTGCACGTCCTTATCGGTATGGCCGTGCTGATCTACCTCGCAGGCAAAACCAGGCGGGAGCTAAGCGATAAAGACATCCAGGTTTTCGAAAGCGGCGCGATCTTCTGGCATATGGTCGATCTGTTATGGATCGTTATTTTCCCTCTACTTTATCTGGTTAATTAACCGTGACAGCGCTGATTAAGCATCCGGCAACACCAGTGTGGTTTGTGCTTGTGGCTGCAACCCTCATCGCCTGGTGGTTCGGTGACAATGCCGCCAGGGAACCAGGGCAATCTGTCCTATGGACGAGTATCGCATTGATTGCCATCGCTTTTTTTAAAGTGAGGCTGGTTATCCGGCATTTTATGGAAGTCAAAAACGGCCCCTGGCAATTGCAATTGATTTGCGAACTCTGGCTGCTGGGCGTATGCGGCGCACTCTGCGGCATGAAGTGGTTAGCCAGATATTAATTAATAACCACAAGGAATATGTAACTATTTCACAAAAGAGCGGTGACTATTTCACCGAAACCCCCCAGTACCCCTGATAAATTCATAACCACAAGGATGGTGGGTCATTAGGGAGCCGATTCAGGAAGAATTTCTCTGCTGGCAAGGATGACATGAAGTCGCTTGCGCCGGCTGCGGCATGGATGCCGCACCAATCCCACGACTATGATCGCGCTGGATCGTCTCCCCAAGACGACTTCTCTTGCACGATTAATTCCACTGGGTCGCTATTGCGCGAGCATTATCCGTTTTCGCCCTGGCAGGGTGTGTCAAACAGCTGCATATCAGGCAGTCACACCAATTTCTGCCGCCATCTGGGCTGAGACGCCGCGTGCCTGCACCTTGCCCCTGCCAGCAGGATTAGGCGCCACCTCGAATTGAAATCGCGCCGGCATCACCACCCTGATTTTGCGTGTCACCGCACAATTTATCCCTCGTATTCTGCTACACTTTGCAAAAATACGCAGGCTGCGCAAAGGAACACTAAACCAGCTTGCAATCTCAAGTTTTTGACTTAAATAACTTTAAATATAATCTCGCACACTGGATTGAAGCTGCATGACCCACAGCACCAGCGGCGAAGAAGAATTGGATCGATCCACGCTGCTCGGCCGTGTGTCTATCTTCAGTTCTCTGCCCAACGACACATTGTTATCGATCGCCGGCGAGACAAAACGCCGGTCATACCCCAAGAACACCCTGCTGTTTGTCGAGGGTGACGAAAGCGACAATCTCTTCATCATCGAATCTGGCGTGGTCAAGATCTTTGCCAGCGACGAGGAGGGCAACAACGTTACGCTTAAACTTCAAAGCACAGGCGACTATTTTGGCGAACTGGCCCTGATCGACCGCCAGACCCGCTCGGCCTCGGCCATCACGCAAACCGAAGCTTCCCTGATTACACTCGCGCGATCGAGTTTTGAAAGCCTGATGGAGGGCAACCCCTGTATTTGCCACAATATACTGGAAGCGCTTGTTCGCCAGGTCCGTGCCCTGACCGAGTCGGTCAAGGATCATGCGCTATCCGACGTCTATGGCCGTGTGGTCAAAGTCCTGCAAAACCAGGATAAATACCAAAGCCGCAAACGCCTCACCCACGCCGACATATCAGACATCGTCGGCGCATCCCGGGAAATGGTCAGCAAAATAATCAAAGAACTCAGCTTGGGCGAATATATCGAGCAAAGCCCCAACTGTTTTGTCATCAAGAAAAAATTACCTAAACACTGGTAATCACTTCGATCGAGGCTAAGTAAGCGCTGGACCCGCTCCTCTCGCATATCTGCTTTCTGC
>DJFY01000024.1:5670-40010 GCA_002431545.1 Cellvibrionales bacterium UBA5860
CACGAAATAGTCTCGACAAAACCTTAATGGTTAGTCGCGATAAGAGATTGCCAGTGCCGCAACCCGGCTATTAGTGTGTTATTGCAAAAAAAAACCGGCATATTTGGCGCTCGCGGACCAATTAACCGTAAAAACCTTTGCCTTCCTTAGCCAATTTCTCCAGCAGCGGGGCGGGTTTCCAATAATGCTCACCGAATTTTTCGGCATACTTTAGATAGGCATCGTAAATTGTTTTCAGCCCGATCTGGTCAGCCCAGAACATGGGACCGCCCTTGTAGGCTGGAAAACCATAACCATTGATCCAGATAATGTCGATGTCCAGCGGGCGGGCGGCAATGCCCTCTTCGAGAATTTTTGCGCCTTCGTTGATCATCGGGTACAGGCAGCGCTCGAGGATCTCCTGGTCCGATATTTCTCGCTGTTCAATGCCCGCCTCCTTGGCGCACTGAGCGATAATTCCGGCGATCTCCGGGTCGGGGATTGGCGTGCGGCCATCTTCATATTTATAGATACCGGCATGCGTCTTTTGCCCGTGGCGGCCCATCTCGACGATTCTGTCGATCCACACTGAATCACGTTTTTCCTTTTTGCCCGCCTTACGTCGCTCCTGACGTACCTTGTAGCCGACATCAAGGCCTGCCATATCGGCCATGGCAAATGGCCCCATGGGAAAACCGAAATCATAGAAAACTTTATCGACCTGTTCTGGGCGGGCGCCTTCTTCCACCAGGAATGCGGATTCCCGGGTTCGGGCGTGGAGCATGCGGTTACCGACAAAACCATCACAGACGCCGACCAACGCACCGACCTTGCCTAGTGATTTGGAAAACTTCATTACCGTGGCAATCACGTCGTTGGCAGTACGCTCACCACGCACGTTCTCAAGCAGGCGCATGACATTGGCCGGGCTGAAAAAGTGCATACCGATTACATCTTCCGGTCGGTTTGTCGCGCTGGCAATTTCATCGACATTCAACGTAGAGGTATTGGTAGCCAGAATCGCGCCCGGCTTGCAGGTGGCATCCAGAGTTCTAAAAACCTCTTTTTTGATCTCCATGTTTTCGAACACGGCTTCGATAACGATGTCGACATCCTTAATATCATCGTAGGATAGCACTGGCTCGATCAGTGCCATACGCCGCTCGACGTCGTCCTGGGATATACGCCCCTTTTTCGCTGTATTTTCGTAATTACGACGAATGATCCCGAGACCTTTGTCGAGACTTTCCTGGCTGACGTCGAGTAATTTGACAGGAATACCGGCATTGGCAAAGTTCATGGCAATGCCGCCGCCCATGGTACCAGCGCCAATCACCGCGCCAGTTTTGATGCTGCGCAGGGGGGTGTCCTTGGGTAAGCCCGGTACTTTGGCGACCTCGCGCTCGGCAAAGAAAATATGCTGCTGGGCTTTGGATTCGGTCGACGCCATCAACTCGGCGAACAGCTCCTGCTCGCGCGCCATGCCCTGCTCGAACGGCAACTCAAAAGCCGCGCGAATCGATTTGATGATATGAAATGGCGCGAGAAAACCGCGTTGTTTGCGCGCGATGCTTTGTTCATAGTCGTCAAAGACACTCAGCGATACCTGCTCGGGCCTTATATCGCGAATCGGCCTTGGCCCCTTGCCCTCGGCAATGAGTTTTTCCGCATAGGTCACGGCAGCATCAAGCAATTCGCCTTCGACAATGTCATCGATAATACCCAGCTCTTTGGCTTTCGGCGCTGGCACGTGCCCGCCACCGACAATCATGTCGAGCGCCACTTGCGCGCCCACCAAGCGCGGCAGACGCTGCGTGCCACCCGCACCCGGCAACAATCCGAGCGCGACCTCGGGCAAGCCAACCCGCGCCGTCGGTACTGCGACGCGATAGTGGCAGCCGAGCGCCACCTCAAGCCCGCCACCCAGCGCCGTGCCGTGAATCGCCGCCACGATGGGTTTTGCCGCGGTCTCCATGGCGTCGATCACCGGCACCAGTGCCGGCTCTCCGAGCCCGGTCGCGAACTCACGAATATCGGCACCGGCAATAAACGTGTTGCCCTCGCAGATTAGCACCAGCGCCGCCACATCGGGCTCGCTCAGGCCGCGTTCGACTGCGTCCCTGAGGCCTGCGCGCACCGACTGGGAGAGCGCATTAACGGGAGGATTGTTTACCTTGATCAGGCCAATCGTACCCTGCCTGGAAAAACTCACTGTTTCGGACATCGCTGTATCGGACATGGTTGCACCTCATTATTGTCTGCACTGATTACGGCCTGTACTGACGACCAGAACCCACTGAAAGCAAATCGTTACTGCTTATCGTAGGTCTTCAGGGCGGCAATGTAGCCTTCGGCCCGTTGATGGCCGGAGATCACCTGCAACAGGGTTTTTCCCTGCGGATTTCGCGCCTGAACATTGCGGCCCGCGTCGACGAATATTTCGAGAAAGGTGACGAAATTTTCCGCCTTCATACCACGGTAGGCTTTTTCGAGAGCGTGATAATCGGCATCGACCCCCTCGGGCGGTTGGAAATCCAAAAACGTCCGAATACGCGCCTCGTCGAAAACTTCGCCGAGCACTTTTTGTTTATCTTTGCGTAGGGCCATATCGAACACCGCCTGGGTAAATATATTTATTGATTAAAGCTAGAGCAATTCGTCTAGCTTTCGCAATAGAATTTCGTTCACTTGTTGCGGATTCGCCTGACCTTTCGAGGCTTTCATCACCTGCCCGACGAAATAGCCGAGCATTTTCGGGCGCTTTTTGGCGTCGGCCTGGCGGTAATTTTCGACCTGTTTTTCACTATTGGCGATGACTTCGTCGACCATGGCCTCAATGGCACCGCTGTCGGACACCTGCTTCAGCCCCCTGGCTTCGATAATGCCATCGGGCTCGCCCTCACCCTGCCACATAGCATCGAAAACCTCCCGCGCCATTTTATTGGAGACCGTGTTGTCCTTGATGCGCTTGATCAATCCCGCCAGTTGTCGTGCGGTTACCGACGCGGTTTCGATATCCCGCTCCTCGCTGTTGAGCTTGGCCGCCAGTTCACCCATCACCCAGTTGGCCGCCAGTTTGGCATCGTTACACTCGGCCGCCACCGTTTCAAAATAGCGGGCGGTGGCGGCATTCTCACTCAGCACACCAGCGTCGTACTCGGACAGCTGATACTGCTCGACAAAACGCTGGCACCGGGGATCGGGTAATTCCGGCAATGTGGCTCTGACCGCTTCGATATAGGCCTGGTCAATCTCCACCGGTAGCAGGTCCGGGCACGGGAAATAACGGTAGTCGTTGGCTTCTTCCTTGCTGCGCATGGCCCGCGCCGTATCCGTGTCGCCATCGTACAGACGGGTTTCCTGAATGATTTCACCACCATCTTCAAGCACGTCGATTTGCCGGGCGACTTCTTTTTCGATGGCGCGCTCCATGAAGCGGAAAGAATTCAGGTTTTTCGTCTCGGTGCGGGTACCCAGGGGTTCGCCGGGCCGGCGCACCGAGACATTGACATCAAAGCGCATCGAACCGTGGGCCATGATGCCATCGCAAATATCCAGCGAGGTCACAATCGCGTGTAGTTTCTTAGCGAAAGCCACCGCCTCCTCTGCACTGCGCATATCGGGCTCGGAAACGATTTCGATCAACGGCGTGCCCGCCCGGTTCAGATCGATACCGGACATGCCGTGAAAGTCGTCGTGCAGCGACTTACCCGCATCTTCCTCAAGGTGGGCATGATGGATGCGTATCGACTTGGCGCTGCCGTCTGCCAGCGTGATCTCGACATGACCACCGACCACCACGGGTTTTTCCAGTTGCGTCGTCTGATAGCCCTTGGGTAGGTCGGGGTAAAAATAGTTTTTCCTTTCGAAAGCAGAGATTTCGTTAATCTCGGCTTCGATTGCCAGGCCAAACATCACCGCTTTGCGCAGGGCCTCCTCATTGAGCACCGGCAAGGTGCCCGGCATAGCCAGGTCTATGGCGCAGGCCTGGGTATTGGGCTGCGCGCCGAAATCGGTGCTGGCGCCGGAAAAAATCTTGGTCCGGGTATTGAGCTGCGTGTGCACCTCGAGCCCGATGACGGTTTCCCAGGTCATGTTATCGCCCTCAATCGATATCCGGCGGCATACGACGGTGCCAGCTGGTCGCCTGCTGATAACGATGCGCGACATTTAACATACGCGCCTCCTGAAAATACTGGCCAATCAATTGCAGGCCGACCGGCTTGTTGTCGACAAAGCCACAGGGCAGGGACATAGCGGGCAAACCGGCCAGGTTAGCTGCGATGGTGTAGATGTCCTCCAGATACATGGCCACCGGATTATCGCCCTTGGCACCAAATTCAAAGGCCGGGTTGGGGCAGGTGGGCCCGGCAACCACGTCGACATCGGCAAAGGCGGCGACAAAGTCCTCTTTGATCAGCCGCCGCACCTGCATGGCCTTGTTGTAGTAGGCGTCGTAGTATCCCGCCGACAGACAATAAGTACCCACCAGAATTCGGCGCTTCACTTCATCACCAAAACCCTCGGCACGACTGCGCTTGAACATATCCGGCAGATCCGCCGGGGCGTCGCAGCGATAGCCGTAACGCACGCCGTCGAAGCGCGACAGGTTGGCCGAGGCCTCGGCCGGGGCAATCACGTAATACGCCGGCACTGAAAGCTTGGCATGCGGCAGATCGATATCTTTCAATACCGCACCCTGGCTCTCGAGTTCTCGCAGTGCTTCGCGCACGACCTGTTCTGTGGCCGGATTGAGGCCCTCGTCAAAATACTCGCGGGGCACACCTATCCTCAGACCCGATAAATCGGTGCTTAAATCCGCAGTGTAGTCCGGCACGGCGCGCTCAGCCGAGGTGGAATCCCGGGGATCAAAACTCGCCATGGCATTGAGCAACAGCGCCACGTCTTCGGCGCTACGCGCCATAGGGCCACCCTGATCCAGGCTGGAGGCAAAAGCGATCATTCCCCAGCGCGATACCCGCCCATAAGTCGGTTTCAGCCCGGTAATACCGCAAAGCGCCGCAGGTTGGCGAATGGAACCGCCAGTATCGGTGGCCGTCACACCGGGTGCCATGCCCGCAGCCACAGCCGCTGCAGAGCCGCCCGACGAGCCACCGGGGACGCAGCGCACATCCCAGGGGTTTTTCACCGCACCATACCAACTGGTTTCGTTCGACGAGCCCATGGCGAACTCATCCATATTGGTTTTACCCAATACCACCACGCCGGCGTCGTTAAAGTTTTCGACAACTGCGGCATCGTAGGGCGGGATAAAGTTGTCCAGCATTTGCGAGCCGCAACTGGTCCGCACACCGCGAGTGCAAAATATGTCTTTATGGGCGACGGGCAGACCGCAAAGGGCGGGAGCACCGCCCGCGGCAAGTGTTTTGTCGGCCTCTCGCGCTCGCGCCAGGGCCGCATCTTCCGTGACCGAGATGAAGCAGTTAAATCGCTCGTCGAGACGGGCTATGCGTTCGAGGAAGTGCTGGGTCACCTCCACACTGGAAAATTCGCGCTTGATCAAGCCCTCGCGAAGCTCGGCAAGGGTTTTCTGGTGCATCCTGCCTCCTGAGCACGGTTATGCGATGAATATATGCAATGAACAACAGGTGCGGCAAGTCACCGTGAGCTCAGGTATCTCGCCGAAAACCACCTATTCGATAACTTTAGGCACGAGATACAAACCGTTTTCGGCAGCCGGCGCCAGCGCTTGAAACTGATCGCGGCAATCGGGTTCCGTCACCACATCGGAGCGCAATCGCTGGGTGGCATCGAGCGGATTGGCCAGGGGACGGACACCCGCGGTATCCACCGCCTGCAACTGATCGACCAGCGTCAGTACATCGTTGATACTGCGAGTGGTAACCTCGACGTTCGATTCGGAAATCAAAATCTTAGCCAGCTCGCCCAGCTTTTCGATCGTAGCTCTATCGATGGACATCGTTACCCTGAAATTTCGGGTTTTGCCAAGGGCCGCGTAAGGTATCACATTTGATCCTTGCCCTAAAACCCCGCCATTGCTAAAGTCCCCCGCTATTAACCGGCAGGCGTCAGACCCCGGAATTCGGCTTCTAATTAAGGATCACTCTCATCAACATGTTGAAGCGTTTACGCGGGATGTTTTCCAGCGACCTGTCGATCGACCTGGGGACGGCAAACACACTAATCTATATCCACGAAGAGGGCATTGTCCTCAACGAGCCTTCGGTCGTCGCCATTCGTCACCACCACGGGCAAAAAACCGTGGAAGCAGTCGGCATGGAGGCCAAGCGCATGCTCGGCCGCACCCCCGGGAACATCAGCGCCATTCGCCCCCTGAAAGACGGTGTCATTGCCGATTTCCAGGTGACAGAAAAAATGTTGCAGTACTTTATCAAGAAAGTACATTCGCACCGGCTTATTCCACCCAGCCCGCGGGTGCTTGTGTGTGTACCCTGCCTGGCCACCGAAGTGGAAAAACGCGCCATTCGCGAGTCGACCGAAGGCGCCGGCGCGCGCGTGGTATACCTGATCGAGGAACCGATGGCAGCCGCTATCGGCGCCGGGCTGCCGGTTGAGGAAGCCTGCGGCTCGATGGTTGTCGATATCGGCGGCGGTACCACCGAGATAGCCATCCTGTCGCTCAACGGCGTAGTCTATTCCGACTCCATTCGCATGGGCGGCGACCGTTTTGACGAAGCAATTTCCAACTACGTGCGCCGCCGCTACGGCTCGGTGATTGGCGACACTACGGCCGAGCGTATCAAAATGGAAATCGGCAGCGCCTACCCCGGCAAGGAGGTTCGCGAAATCGACGTGCGCGGGCGTAATCTGGCCGAGGGCGTACCCAAGAGTTTCACCTTGAATAGCGACGAGATTCTGGAGTCGATACAGGAGCCCCTGGCGGCCATTGTGCAGGCGGTGAAACGTGTTTTGGAGCAGTCACCGCCGGAACTGGCATCAGATATCGCCGAAACCGGCATTGTCCTCACCGGTGGCGGCGCCCTGTTGCGCGATCTCGATCTGCTGCTGACCCATGAAACCGGCCTACCTGTCATCGTCGCCGAGGACGCGCTGACCTGCGTTGCCCGCGGCGGCGGCAAGGCACTGCAAATGATGGATCAACGGCATCTCGATATACTGGCATCCTGAACCATGGCGCGCGCACGGGGTTGAACAATAAAGAAAATCTTTTCGCAAAGCTCCGTCCGCAAGCGTCTGCTGGTTCTGGTGGTCATTTCACTGATCCTGGTCGTGATCGACTGGCAAACATCGTCAATCAAACACCTATACCAGTCGTTTAACAACGCCGCGCTGCCGTTTCACTGGATTGCCGATGTACCCGGCAAGATAGGCAATTTTACCAGCAACCTATTCACTGGAAGAAGCGAACTGGTCGCAGAAAATGAAGAGCTGGCGGCAGAGTTACTGGTCTACCAGGGTAAAGTCCAGCGCATGGCAAATTTAACTGCAGAAAATATGCGTCTGCGCAATTTGCTGAACGCCACGGAACTGCTTCAGGATCGCGTTCTCGTCGCCGAGCTGATCGGTGTAAACTCGGATCCGCTAAGCCACGTCATAACTATTAATCGCGGCGCCGTCGACGGCGTATTTTCCGGTCAGCCCGTAATCGACAGCGATGGTCTCATGGGCCAGATAGATGAGGTATACGACAACCATAGCCGCGTGCTGTTAATTACCGACAGCCGCCACGCCTTGCCGGTTGAAGTCGCGCGCAACGGCCTGCGGGCAATTGCCGAAGGCATCGGCGACTACCGCCAATTGCGCCTGCGCCATATCTCCCACACCCAGGACCTTAAAGCCGGCGACACACTGGTCAGCTCTGGGCTGGGCGGACGCTACCCCAAAGGCTACCCGGTCGGCATGATCACCGAAGTGGTGAAAAACCCCGGTGAAAACTTTGTTGCCGTGACCGTCGAACCGGCCGCGCAGGTCGACCGCAGTCGGCATTTGCTACTCGTGTTCTCCGAGGTCCTCGACCTGGCGAGTTCGCCCGCGACAGACGATGATAGTCAAAACTGAACACCTTCCACTGCCCGTTGTTTTTCTCGGGTTGGCGATCGCCCTGATCCTGAACCTCATTCCCTTGCGCAGCGAACTGGCGTTCTGGCGACCACCCTTGGTTTTGCTGGTAGTGGTGTATTGTGTGATTCGCGAGCCGCGACGGTTCGGCCTTGTGTTCGCATGGTGCACGGGACTGATTCAGGATCTGATGCTGGGCGGCATCCTGTGCCAACACGCCACAGCCATGGCCGCGGCCTGCTATCTGGTGGTCAGCCAGGAGCACCGCCTGCACCACTTCAATATCTTATATCAGTGCCTGTTTGTAGCCGTGGTGGTATTTGTCTACCAGACTATTTTTCTGGCCATTCGCCTGGTCTCGGAAGATCTGGACATCTTTCTACCGCTGTTCTATTCGGTGTTCACCGGCGCACTCGTCTGGCCCCTGCTGTATAGCAGCATGCTTAAACTGCAGGGACAACACTGGTAGCGCCCCTAGCGTAGAATGCCCAAATGGCAGATTTTATTCTAGCGTCTGCATCACCACGCCGCGCAGACCTACTGAGACAAATCGGCATGCGTTTTTACCCGATAGCGGCAAATATCGATGAAAGCCGGTACGAATACGAAACCGCAGACGTTTACGTGGACCGCATGGCGCGAACCAAGGCAAGGCATATATGGGCCCGCCGCGACGACATCGCTGATGCCATGGGCTTTGCGGCCGGATTACCGGTACTGGGCGCCGATACGACGGTGGTATTGGACGGGCGCATCTATGGCAAACCCCAAGACAAGAACGAAGCCATCGAGACCCTGGTGGCGCTATCCGGCCGCCGCCACCAGGTACTTACGGCAGCGGCTGTCTGCGGCACCGCCGGTGAAGACGCCGTAACGGTGAGAACCGATGTCCACTTTAAGACGGTGACCCGGGCCGAATGTGAAGCCTACTGGGCCAGCGGCGAGCCTCGGGGCAAGGCCGGCGCCTACGCCATTCAGGGGCGCGGTGCTGTGCTTATCGACCGCATAGAGGGAAGTTATTCGGGCGTTGTCGGACTGCCATTGACAGAAGTCGTACAATTGCTGGACAAATACCATATCACCTACTGGCACGAAGCAGGGCCTTAACCGGATACACGCATGAAAGCCGAGATCCTTGTCAACGTTGCACCCACCGAAACCCGTGTCGCACGTGTGGAGAATGGCGTGCTGCTGGACGTCGCTATCGAACGAACCAACAAGCGCAGCCTGGTGGGCAATATCTACTGCGGCAAGGTCGTCCGAGTCATGCCGGGCATGCAGGCAGCCTTTGTCGAGATCGGGCTGGAAAAAGCCGGTTTTATCCACGCCAGTGATCTCTACAACAATAAAAACAGCAAAGTTAACGACGGCAGCGAGGAGAACTCCGGTGTTCCCGATATTCGGCAGTTAGTGCACGAGGGCCAGACCGTCACCGTCCAGGTGCAGAAAGACCCCATCAGCACCAAAGGTGCGCGCCTGACCGGGCAACTTTCCGTTTCTTCCCGTTATCTGGTGTACATGCCGAGCGTCGATCACATCGGTATTTCCCAGCGTCTCGAGCAGGAAGAGGAAAGGGAGCGCCTGCGCAGCGCACTGGAACAGGCCGTCTCCGCCAGCACCATGAAGGAAGAAGGTGGCGGCTATATTATTCGAACTGTCGCCGAAGGCGTGTCGGAGCGTGAATTACTGGTTGACCTCGAATACCTGCATCGCTTGTGGCAGGCGGTAAAAGAGCAGATCGCCAGGGCCAAACCACCGTTTAATGTTTATCAGGACCTGCCGCTGGCTCTGCGAACGATCCGCGATCTTGCGATGGAGTCGGCGGAAAAAGTTCGCGTCGATTCGCGCAGAGTTTTCAAGCAGATGTGTGATTTTGCCCTTAAATTTTGCCCCGAAGTCAGCGAGATCCTGGAGTACTATGAGGGTCCCCGGCCCCTGTTTTATCTTTACAGTGTCGAGGACGAAATCAACAAGGCCCTCGACCGCAAAGTCTATCTCAAATCCGGCGGCCATCTGGTGTTTGATCAAACCGAGGCCATGACCACGATCGACGTCAATACCGGCGGTTTTATCGGCAAGCACAATCTCGAAGAAACCATCCTGAAAACGAACCTGGAAGCTGCCAGTGCGATCGCTCGCCAGCTGCGCCTGCGCAATCTGGGCGGCATTATCATTCTCGACTTTATCGACATGGTGGATCCGGAACACCAACGCCAGGTCATGCGACGGCTGGAGAAAGCGCTGGAACAGGACCGCGTCAAGATGAAGATCACGGACGTATCGGAACTCGGCCTGGTTGAAATGACCCGCAAGCGAACCAGCGAAAACATTCAGCAGGTACTGTGTGAAGAGTGCGCCTCCTGCGGCGGGCGCGGCTACGTCAAGTCGGCGGAAACTATCTCCTACGACATTATGCGGGAGATACTCGGGGCAGCCAAAACCTACGAAAGCACCAAGGTTCTGGTTATCGCCTCGCCAGTCGTCATCGAGCGTTTTCTCGATAAGGACGCAAAGCACGTGCAATCGCTTGAGCGACATATCGAACGGCCCGTGGAATTTCGCATCGAATCGGCCTATTCACAGGAACAGTACGACATCATCCCCGTGTAGCCACTATAGTGAAGCCGGATATGACGAAGTGGGTTCACGGAGCGACCCGTAATATAGCTTTCGCTGTCATCATTGTTCTGTTGGCCTATACGCTGTTAATCATCGCCGGGCGACTCCTCTTACCCCACATCGATGACTACCGACAACAAATCGAAGATTTTGTGTCGAAGCAAACCGGCGTCGCGATCCGCTCGGAACGTATTGGGGGCACCTGGACGGGTCTGACGCCACGCTTGTGGGTCCAGGGCCTCACCATAGGACGGACAGCAACCGACGACGAAGCTCCGCCGCTAGCAATTGAAGGCGCGAGTGGCGAAATTGACCTGGCCGCAAGCCTTAGGGCTGCGGACATCGTCTGGCAAAACCTCACTATCAGTACCGCTCGTATCAATCTTCAGGAGACGGCGGACGGTCGTTGGCACGTTTCGGGCATGCCAGCACCACAAACGGGTGACCGCCGCAAACTGCAACAGTTGTTCAATTTTAACGCCCTGCTCGGCAGCCGATTTATCGGTATCGACGACGTTCGCGCGACCCTGCACTTTTACTCCGGCGCTACCGCCGCCGCCAGATTCAGTAATATCAAACTCGAAGGAAGCGGCGATTTCCATCGACTGACAGCGGGCCTTGCCCTCGATGACAACCCCGCGCAGGCGCAGCTCATTGTCGAGAGCACCGGCAATGCCGCGACAATGAAAAACATGAAGGCGCGGGGGTATCTGCGTCTGAATCGCATCAACTTTAGCGGCTCGTTACGCGCCCTTGTCGCCAGCTGGTTTCCGACGTTGGCGGCCCGTATAGGCAATATCGAATCGGAACTGGCAACTGAACTCTGGTTCGAATCGAATAAATCAGGACATGTTGCCATGCGCGGCCGGCTCAAAGCCGATGAATTTCCGCTCAACTGGGCTGCCGACGTTGAGCCCATGCGACAGTTAAATGCGACGCTATCGGGATGGTTTAACCCCGGCGAAACCTGGGGTATTCGCTGGCGGGATTTGCGCTTTAACTGGAGCGATGTCGACATCGAACCACTGACAGTTAGTTTCGGTCAGCGCCTGGGCGCACGCTGGCACGAAATGGCGCTGGAAGTCGACCACGTAAACCTGGCTACGCTGAGTAACATGCTGCTCAGCACCAAACTTGTCGAAGGCAAGTCGAAAGAGGTGGTCGCGGCAATGCAGCCCTCGGGCAGTGTCAACAATCTGCGGCTCTACCTCGACGTAACCCGCGCTTTCCCTCTGGTATCGGTAAGTGCCGACCTCGAACGCATCGGCGTGGCGTCGTGGCGAAACGCCCCAGCAGCAAAAAACCTTAGCGGGCGCCTGTATTGGCAGGACACGGCAGGATATTTCGACCTGGACAGTCCAAATGGCTTTGCCATGCACTACCCCGGTGTCTACGAAGACTTCATGCCCTACAGCAACAGTAGAGGGCGTGTTCACCTAGAATGGAAACCCCGGAAACATGTTTTCAAGATCGCCGGTGGCCCAATACAAATTGACGGCGAGGAAGGTAGTATTCGGGCTTTCCTGTCACTCGATCTGCCCACGGAAAAAGGCAGGGCAGCCGAGATGTGGCTGCAAGCCGGTATACGGAACAGCCACTCCAGGTATCTGGCGCGCTACCTGCCGAAGACACTGCGACCCTCCCTTCGCCACTGGCTGGATCAAGCCATCGGCGAAATGGACATCGTCGAAGGCGGTTTCGTTTGGCGCGGACCGCTAGTGGGTCAAGGCAAGCGATCCATACAAGTGTTCGCCAATGTGGATAACGCTACCGTCGACTACGACCCAGGTTGGCCGGCAATCACCGATATGTCGGCCCGGGTCACGGTAAACAACGGCAGGCTGGGCGGGGTCATAAGCCGCGGGAAAGTGGCTGGTGCGCGAGTGCAACAGGCCACGGTCAGCACCGAAACACATCATTCAAGTAATACGCTGGCTATCGACGGCGACATGGTGACCGGACTCGATACAGCCGCGTCGATACTTCTCAAGTCACCGATCGCCGATCGGGTCGCGATGCTGCAAGATTGGCGGCTCCACGGCAAAGCCAAAGTGAACCTGCGACTGGGTATTCCACTCACTAAGGGGCCGACCAGGGTGGCTGTGCGAGCGCAGGTGCGGGGTGGCCAAATGGCACATCGCAGCATGGGCACTGGCGCCGCACCTCTCGTCTTCGAGAATATCGAGGGAACCATCGGCTATTCCGATCGGCGAGGCCTGCACTCGACTGGCATTCAGGCCGATCTTTGGCAGCAACACATCACGGGCCAGATTGCTACCACAGAGGGCGAAACCCATATTAGCGCCCAAGGCCAGGTGGTTACCGAAAAACTACCCTTTTTAACCCCGGCGCTGCGCGCCAGGCTTTCCGGTCAAGCCACATACCAGGGTATATTTCGCGTACCCGTCAAAAGGCCGCCCGAGTTGGAGATCACCAGCTCCATGGAAGGCATCGGCTCGAACTTTCCGGCACCGCTGAATAAAGCCCCGACTGAAACGTTGCCACTGAAAGTCCGACTTGTTTTTACCGACGACCTGGCGATTCACAGTGCGCTTGGCGATGCAATAAATGCGCTGTTTCGCGTCTCGGATTTCAAACTGGTCAGCGGCGCTATCGCGCTGAATACCCCACTGCAGGCGGACTCGGCAGGAAAAGGTTTCACGTTGACAGGTAATGTGCCAACGCTCGATATCGATGCCTGGCGAGCGGTCTATGAACCCATGCAATCGGGCAATGAATTCGAGCTGGCAAACCTGGAACCGCAATTCGCTCTCGATATCGGCGCACTGGCTTTCCAGGCCATGGAATTCCCCGCCATTAAGACTCACGGCAGCTACGGTAAAGAGGGCCTGAAGGCCTTCGTCGCAAATCAAAACCTGGCCGGCAACATACAGGTTCCCGCTACGGCGGATCAGCCAATCTCTTTGCATCTGGACTTTCTGGCCCTACCCAAGCCCGAGCGGGAAGATGGCCGTCACCCCCTGGATGATCTCGACCCAGCCTCCCTGCCTTATCTGGATTTCTCGACCGAGGGCCTGCGCATTGGCGCACGGGAATTCGGCAGCCTGGGGTTTCTGCTCAAGCCGAGAGACCACGGGGTGGATATCACGCAATTTCGCGGCCAAGTTACCGGCATTAAAATTCACAATCTTCCCGACGAAGCACCGGCGACCCTAAGCTGGGATTTCCGCGACGGCACCCACCGCAGCCAAATTACCGGACTCTTGAGTACCAAAGATCTCGGCGCGGTGCTACGGTCCTGGTCGCTACCGGTCGTCATCGACAGCGAGGAAGCCGTCTCTATCGTCGAGTTGGGCTGGCCGGACAAACCCTGGAACTACGCCCTGAACTCACTGAAGGGACACGCGACACTGAACCTGAAGGAAGGCAACTTTTTTCGCGCGCCGAATACCCCCACTAACGCCTTTATTAAAGTTATCGGATTGGTTAATTTCGATACTTGGCTACGGCGTTTAAAGCTGGATTTCTCCGATCTGTTCTCAAGTGGCGTCAATTACGACAGCCTCAAGGGGGGCTTGCTGTTTGATGAGGGCATCGTCAGCTTTGAAGAACCGATCGTCGCTGAGTTACCATCGGGCAAGGTGCAGCTACTTGGCCAAACCGATATGAATCAGGAAACTATCGACGCGCGCCTGGTTGCCACCCTGCCGGTGGGCACAAACCTGCCCTGGGTTGCCGCGCTGGTGGGCGGCTTGCCGGCCGCAGCGGGCGTCTATCTCACGGGCAGGCTATTTGAACGCGAAGTAGACCGGATATCGAGCCTCAGTTATCGCGTAACCGGGTCGCTGGACGAGCCGAGAGTTGAAGTCGACCGCATATTCAGTGACAAAACCGATGGTTGAGCGGACTCGTCCGCCGAGAGGCCCACTGTGAAGGCGCATCGCGGTGCAACGGCCCGACGGGTCGCTGCAATCCAGATCAGGGCACGCGGCACTCCCGAGGAAAACCTGGCTCAGGCGGAAGTGCACATCGGGGCTGCTGCCGCGGCGGGGGCTAACCTTGTCGTGCTACCCGAGCATTTTGTGTATTACAACGTCAAAGATCTGGTGGCCGCGGCGGAAACCGAAATTTCGCCTAGCGGCCCCGCACGCAGTTTTTTTGCTCGGCAGGCGCGCAAGTACAACATCTGGCTGGCTGCCGGCACCCTGCCGTTATTCGCCGCCAATACAAAAGCTCAACCGCGTGCCGCCGCCCTGATGTATGCCCCCTCAGGTGAAGAAGTCGCCCGCTACGACAAAATACATCTGTTCGATGTGGTGGTTGCTGCCACCGGCAAACGATACTGCGAGTCGGATCGCTATAACCCGGGCAGCGAAGCCGTTACTGTCGATTCCACTTGCGGCCGAATCGGCATGAGTGTTTGCTACGATCTACGCTTTCCCGAACTATATCGAATTCTGGCTAACCAGGGCGCCGAGCTGTTGATCGCGCCATCGGCATTTACAGCAAATACTGGAGCGGCGCACTGGCGCCTGCTGCTACAAGCGCGCGCAGTGGAGAACCTGTGTTACGTCGTCGGTGCCAACCTGTGCGATCGGGAACACGAGGCCAAACCCACATGGGGCGGCTCGGCAATTATCGATCCCTGGGGCGAAGTGCTTGCTGAACTTGACGACGAAGAGGGCTTTGTTCTCGCTCCCGTAGATTTGGCAAGGGTGGCCAAATTGCGCCAGGATATGCCAGTATTGAATCATCAGCGCTTTCAAACAAGCTTGAAAGACGATGTATAGTTCATATCAAACAAAAAGTTACATGCTATTTCGCGCGCGCGGAACCAGATCCATAGCCCGCCTGTCACATAGGGTATAATGCGCGAATTGCCGTTTTTTAAAGGAGAACGTCTATGAATAAATCTGCGGCGCCTGCACATAACCCGACGGGCATCAGCAAAACCGAGTCGATCCTGGCCACCAACAAGGTCGTTCGCAATACTTACCTGTTGCTGTCCATGACCCTCGCTTTTAGCGCGGTTACAGCCGGGCTTTCCATGGCGTTCAATGTGCCGCATCCCGGCCTCATCATCACGCTGGTCGGTTACTTTGGTCTGCTTTTTTTGACCACTAAATTCCGCAACAGCGGTTTGGGAATCGTCTTCGTCTTCGCCCTGACTGGCTTTATGGGCATGACGCTAGGACCGATTCTGGATATCTACCTGAAAACACCGAACGGTGCACAACTGGTGATGAACGCGCTGGGCGCGACCGCCGTGACCTTTGTTGGCCTGTCGGCCTACGCGCTGGTCTCCCGCAAAAACTTCAGTTTTATGGGCGGCTTCCTCATGGCCGGCATTATCGTGGCGTTTCTAGCTGGATTGGGCGCCTACATCTTTGAGATGCCGGGCCTGGCGCTGGTGGTCTCAGCCATGTTTGTCGTGCTGATGGCAGGCTTGATCCTGTATCAGACCAGCGAAATCGTGCATGGGGGCGAAACCAACTACATTATGGCCACCGTCACTCTCTATGTCGCCATTTACAATTTGTTTACCAGCCTGTTGCACCTGCTCGGCATTTTCGGCGACGAATAACCCTCTACGAGAGCCTGGTTAATCCAGGCTCTGCCTGACCTCCGCTGCGGTTGCCGGTTCACCGCCAGCGGCGCGAATCGCGGCGACTGCCGCTTCTACCCATTGCACGTTGGTTTTCTCCGAATGGAACGGCGCATCCTCAAGGCCAACACGGACATGCCCGCCCAGTTCGACAATCTTGGGAATTAATGGAATTGTGTCGATATCGAGACCGGCGACCATCCAGGGAGCACCGGGGGCTTCTTCCTCCATCAGTTTTGCCAATGCCTCGATCGCCCACTCCCGGGGCGGGAAGCAAAAGGTAAATCCATCTGACAGCATGAAGCGAAATACCGGCGTCTTGACGCCGGGTATCGTGCGGTAAAGCATCGCCCCTTCGCGTACGAATCCAGGTTCGTAGCAGGCGTACGCGGGGCGCCATCCGTATTCTGCAGCGAGGCGCGCGCTGGCTTTCAATACGCCTGGGCCGTTGGCATAAATATCACCGTCGTCGCCAAACAGATTTGCCGCCGATTCCTTGGTGGAAAAATTACAGGAGCCCGGATCCAGGATACCCCACTCCAGGACACCGCGACGGCACAGCTCATTAGTTGTCGCGTTGCGCTGATCAGCGTCATCTCCCAATGGGAAGTCAATAGACGATGGATAGACGATCGCGTCGACTTGCTCTCGAATACCTTCGATAAAGGCCTGGCAGATGTCCGCATCGCTGTTTTGCTTGCCGGTATCGGGATCCAGGCTGTGGGCGTGAATAATCGCCGCGCCTGCGTTAATGCAATCGATGCCTTCGCGACTGATTTCCTCTGCCGTCACCGGAATATTCGGCTGCAATGCACGTGTCCAGGCACCGTTCATCGCCACTTCTATCCAGACTTTGTTAGCCATTTCTCTCCCCCTGTTGTTGGCATTGCTTCTTCGATATCGTTATAGACCTATATGATGCGTACCGCAGAATCAGGCCGCCCAATTCAGTCGTTAATACCCAGCGTTCGGGCCATTAAAACCATAATAGTTGTTGAACTAATATCGCGCGCCAAGTCTTATTAAACAACAAACCTTAAAATTAACCCGTATAGCGACTGAATACAGCTCTAGCACAATCCCGACAATTACAACCATGAAAGCCATTGCAAGCAAAACCGCTTTATGCGCTCTGATAGCCGCTTTATCCGGACTCACCGCTACCGCTTTAAGTGCGGACGCAGTCTCGGTAGCTGAAGCACGGGCCCGTATCGACAGCGGTCAACAACTGGATACTATCCCTAAAGCCACCTGGAAAAAAATCCTGACACCGGAGCAGTACGATATTCTCTGGCGCAAGGGCACTGAGCGGGCCTTTACTGGCAAGCTACTGGACAACAAGGATCAGGGCGTCTACCTGACGGCCGGTTGCCGGCTGCCCGTCTTCCACTCATCGCAAAAATACAAGTCTGGCACCGGTTGGCCCAGTTTCTGGGATGTCTTTGACAAAGACAATATCGTGCTAAAAAAGGATTGGTCCTGGGGCATGAACCGAATTGAGGTGCTGTCGAAATGTGGCGAGCATCTGGGGCATGTGTTTGACGACGGTCCCGACCCGACCGGGCTACGTTATTGCATCAATTCCGACGCGCTGGTTTTCCTCCCGGAGGAACAGGACGATACGGCCATACGCCCTGCCGGCACGTCGCCCGGACAGCGCTCGGGTGCAACCGCACCCGGCAATCCGCCAGAACCCGACGAGTAGCCGTGGGGCCAGTTTATGTGCCGGCCCACCGTCTCCGCCAGGCGCCGTTTCCAGTGCATTGAGCGATAAAGACCATGGTAGCCGAGGGCGGCAATCCGGTTTAATTTGCTTTATTATTGGCGGTTACCCCATTACACGGCAGCCGTGACTGTAGTGAACCCCGACGATCGCAACATCGCAGCTATTCTAGAGCGCCTGCAACACCTCCCCGGCGCGCTATTGCCCGTTTTGCACGAGGTACAGCACGAATTTGGCTACATCCCCGATAAAGTCGTACCCGACATCGCCAGAGCACTGAATCTGTCGCGAGCGGAAGTCCACGGCGTGATCAGTTTTTACCACCATTTCCGCTCGACACCGCCAGGCAAACACCTGGTTCAGGTATGCCGGGCCGAGGCCTGCCAGGCTGTAGGGGCCCGCGAACTGGAGGCCCATATTCAAAAAACGCTGTCTGTCGAAACCGGGGCCACTACGGCGGACGGTCAAATCACCGTAGAACCGGTTTATTGCCTCGGAAACTGTGCCTGTGGACCATCCCTGCAAGTCGATGAATCTGTTCATGGACGCGTGACCCCGGAAAAATTCAATGCGCTGATTAGCGATATCGGAGCAAAATGATGGCCAGGGTATATGTGCCAAAAGACACAACCGCCTGCGCCCTTGGCGCCGACGCCGTGGCTGCGGCTATCGAGGCCGAGGCCAAAGCGCGCGATCTGGACATTACGGTGGTACGCAATGGCTCGCGCGGCATGTTCTGGATGGAACCCTTCGTCGAGATCGACAGCGAACGGGGTCGGCTCGGGTTTTCGTCTGTTTCTACAAGCGATGTCCAGGCATTGTTCGACACCGGCTTCCCGAATACCGGGGATTCGCCATTATGTGTGGGGCTGGTTGAGGATATCCCGTATTTCAGGGATCAGCAGCGGGTCAATTTCGCCCGTGCCGGCATCATCGATCCACTGGACATCGAAGATTATCAGTCGCTGGGCGGCTACCGCGGTCTAACGCGGGCCTTGTCACTGTCATCTCAGGAGATCGTCGACGAAATCAAGGCCTCAGGGCTACGCGGTCGAGGCGGCGCGGCTTTTCCCGCGGGTATCAAATGGCAAACGGTGCTGGATACACCGGCCGAGCAGAAGTACATCGTCTGCAACGCCGATGAGGGCGACTCGGGCACTTTCGCGGATCGGCTCCTCATGGAAGCCGACCCCTTTCAACTGATCGAGGGTATGACCATCGCTGGCCTCGCGGTAGGTGCCAGCCAGGGCTATATCTACCTGCGATCCGAGTACCCAATGGCTCACCAGGTGCTCAAGACAGCGCTTGCCAGCGCTTACCGACACGGCTATCTGGGCGGGGACATTCGCGGCAGCGGCCAGTGCTTTGAACTTGAGGTCCGCCTGGGCGCCGGCGCTTATATCTGCGGCGAGGAAACCTCTTTACTCGACAGCCTGGAAGGCAAGCGCGGTCTGGTGCGCGCGAAACCGCCGCTGCCCGCTATACAGGGTCTCTTTGGTCAACCCACAGTGATCAACAACGTGCTGACCCTGGCGAGCGCATCCAGTGTTCTTGCCGGTGGCGCAGAAGCCTATGAGGCGCTGGGCACGGGCCGCTCGCGCGGTACCCTGCCCATGCAGCTGGCCGGCAATATCAAGCGCGGCGGCATCGTAGAACTCGCTTTCGGCACCACGCTGCGTCAGCTCATAGAAACCTACGGCGGCGGTACAGCCAGCGGCCGCCCCGTAAAAGCCGTACAGGTGGGTGGACCGCTTGGCGCCTATCTGTCGTCGGCACAGCTCGACATTCCATTGGACTACGAAGCTTTTGCCGCGATTCGGGCTATGCTTGGTCACGGCGGCGTAGTGGTCTTTGACGACACGGTCGACATGTCTCAACAGGCACGCTTTGCCATGGAATTCTGTGTGGTCGAATCCTGCGGCAAGTGCACGCCCTGTCGCATTGGCTCGACCCGCGGTGTCGAGGTGATCGACAAAATCCGCGCCAACAAGGAACGTGAGGAAAATCTCATTCTGCTGGCAGATTTATGTGACACGATGGAACACGGTTCACTGTGCGCCATGGGCGGGCTGACACCTTTCCCGGTGCGCAGCGCGATTGAACAATTTCCGGAGGATTTTGGCGGCTAGACGCCACCCCAAGGGGAGAATCGAACATGCTGGAATATTACGAACCCCAGAAAGACTATGGCACGCCCCGCAGCCTGGCGGTCGAGACTGTCGGACTGACCATTGACGGAGTCGCGGTATCGGCGCCTGCCGGCACCTCGGTCATGCGCGCTGCCGCCGAAGCCGGCATTAAAATTCCCAAGTTGTGTGCCACAGACACTTTGCAGTCATTCGGCTCCTGTCGCATGTGCATGGTCGCCATCAAAGGACAAAAGGGCTTTCCTGCCTCCTGTACGACACCGGTCGCCGAGGGCATGGTGGTCAACACCCAGACAGATAAACTTGCCGGCCTGCGCCGCAATGTCATGGAGCTGTATATTTCTGACCACCCCCTGGATTGTCTAACCTGCCCCACCAACGGCAATTGCGAATTGCAGGATACCGCGGGCGAGGTCGGCCTGCGTGCAGTGCGTTACGGCTATGAGGGCAACAACCACCTCTCGGCAGAAAAAGATACGTCCAACCCCTACTTCACCTTCGACCCATCCAAATGCATTGTCTGTTCACGCTGCGTGCGCGCCTGCGAGGAAACCCAGGGCACCTTCGCGCTGACCATCGACGGCCGGGGGTTCGAGTCAAAGGTGAGCCCAGGACAAAATCAGGCCTTTATGGACTCTGAGTGTGTCTCCTGCGGCGCCTGCGTCACCGCCTGCCCGACAGCGACTCTGACCGAGAATTCGATTATCGAACACGGCCAACCTGAACACAGCGTCATCACAACCTGCGCTTACTGTGGTGTCGGCTGCGCCTTCAGGGCCGAAATGCGTGGCAACACCGTCGTCAACATGACCCCCTGGAAAGACGGCAAGGCCAACGAGGGCCACTCCTGTGTCAAAGGCCGCTTTGCCTTCGGCTATGCTACCCACCAGGACCGCATCACTACGCCGATGATTCGCGACTCTATCGAGGAGCCCTGGCGCGAGGTGAGTTGGGACGAGGCTTTTAATTTTGCCGCCGATAGATTGCGGGCGATTCAACGCGAACACGGCACCAATAGCATCGGCGCCATCAGTTCCTCCCGCTGCACTAACGAGGAAGTCTGGCTCGTACAAAAAATGGTCCGTGCGGGTTTCGGTAACAACAATGTCGACACCTGTGCCCGCGTCTGCCACTCGCCAACGGGTTACGGCCTGAAAACTACGCTCGGCGAGTCCGCCGGCACCCAGGCTTTTTCGTCAGTAGCCTATTCCGATGTCGTCATGATCATGGGCGCCAATCCCACAGACGCCCATCCGGTTTTCGCATCCAGGTTGAAAAAACGGCTGCGCGAAGGCGCCAAGTTGATCATTGTCGATCCCCGACAAATCGAACTGGTGTCCTCACCACATATTAAGGCGGACTACCATCTGCAGGTACGCCCCGGCTCCAACGTCGCCTTTATCAATGCCATGGCTCACGTTATCGTCGCGGAAGGTTTGCAAAACGAGGCTTTTGCCCGCGCCCGCTGCGAAGAGCCCGCCTACGAACAGTGGAAAGCATTTATCAGTGAGACCCGGCACTCACCGGAAGCCACTGAGGACATCACCGGCGTACCGGCCAAGCAACTGCGTGAAGCGGCCCGGCTCTACGCCACTGGCGGCAACGCTGCAATCTACTACGGCCTCGGTGTGACCGAACACAGCCAGGGCTCGACAACTGTCATGGGTATCGCCAACCTGGCCATGGCGACCGGCAACATCGGCCGGGAAGGCGTCGGCGTCAATCCCCTGCGGGGCCAGAACAACGTGCAGGGCTCTTGCGATATGGGTTCATTCCCCCACGAGTTGCCGGGGTATCGCCATATTTCCGACGCCGACACGCGCCAGGTGTTCGAACAAGACTGGGGCGTTTCACTGCAGGCCGAACCCGGTCTGCGTATTCCCAATATGTTCGACGCAGCTATCGATGGTAACTTCAGGGGGTTGTATTGTCAGGGCGAGGATATCGCCCAATCCGACCCCAACACCCATCACGTCGAACAAGCACTAACATCGCTCGACTGCCTGATCGTCCAGGACATCTTCCTCAACGAGACCGCCAAATTTGCACACGTCTTTCTGCCCGGCTCTTCCTTCCTGGAAAAAGACGGCACGTTTACCAATGCCGAACGTCGGGTGAGCCCTGTGCGGCAGGCTATGCCGCCTCTAGCCGGTCTGGCCGATTGGCAAGTCACCCAAGGCCTGGCACAGGCTTTGGGTATGGACATGCCTTATACCCACCCGCGAGAAATCATGGAAGAAATATCCCGTCTAATGCCGACCTTTAATGGCATCAGTTACCCGCGTCTCGATGAACTCGGGAGCATACAGTGGCCCTGCGACGCGGCTTCTCCCGAAGGCACGCCCACCATGCATACCAATGCCTTTGTTCGCGGCAAGGGTTATTTCGCGGTCACGGAATTCGTGCCTACTGAAGAACGGGCCACTCGCAAATTCCCTCTGTTGCTTACTACCGGTCGCATTTTGAGCCAATACAATGTCGGCGCCCAAACGCGACGGACTGCCAATAACCGGTGGCACGATGAAGACATCCTGGAGCTACACCCCCAGGATGCGGAAGACCGCGGCATTGAGGACGGCGACTGGGCTGGCGTCCAAAGCCGTGTCGGCGACACCGTACTGCGCGCCAGGATTAGCGAAAAGGTTCAGCCCGGTGTCGTCTACACGACTTTTCACCACCCTTTTTCCGGAGCCAATGTGGTGACCACCGATAACTCCGACTGGGCGACCAATTGCCCGGAGTACAAGGTGACAGCCGTACAGGTGAGCAAAGTCGTGGCGCCCTCAAACTGGCAAAACCGGCAAAAAGCGTTTACCGAAAAACAGCTGGGCTATCTCGAGAAAGCGCGCGGCCGGCATGAAGACCCCGCCCCGACGACATGACGTCGATACCGCACTCGCCAATGTCACCACCGCCACACGCGTGCGGGAGTGGCGACACGGCGTTTCGCGGGTTATCGGCGACCATGTCGTAGATGAACAGCCCATCGCCCTTGTCTACAACGGCGTCTCACACGTCGTGATGATGGCGACGCCGGAGCATCTGGAGGACTTCGCACTCGGTTTCAGCCTGAGCGAACAGATCCTGACATCGCCACAACAACTCTACGATACTGAAATACACGTTCGGGAACACGGCATCGAAGTCGCCATGCGCATAAGCGCTGCACGTTTTGCCATCCTCAAACACGCAAGACGAAACCTTACAGGTCGCACTGGCTGCGGCCTGTGTGGCGCGGAATCCCTGGAGCAAGCGGTGCGCGCCCCGACACCGGCAGCCGACACGGCGATTTTTTCACACGCAGCCATCGAAAAAGCCGTGGCCCAGTTGGCGGACAAACAGCCGCTGCAGGCGATCACTGGAGCCGTACACGGCGCAGCCTGGTGTAATCGAAAAGGCAACATCGAATTGTTGCGCGAGGACGTCGGTCGCCACAACGCCCTGGACAAACTCTACGGCGCCTTGAGCCACGGAAAAAAAACACGCGACGAATCGCTTCCAGGGGAGCATTTTATTTTGATCTCGAGCCGTGCCAGTTACGAGATGGTGATAAAAGCCGCTGCAGTTGGCGTCGAACTGCTGGTCGCGGTATCGGCGCCGACCAAGCTGGCGATTGACTACGCCGAATCAGCCAATATCACATTGGTCGGGTTTGCCCGACCCGGTCGACACGTGGTATACACGCTGCCCCATCGCGTAACCGAGTGACGGCGCGCAACGATTGAAGATCGAGGATAAACGAGCGTGGCTAACAGCAGCATCGAGCATCTGGTTAAAATGGCAAACCAAATTGCGGCGAGCGTGCCGGCGATATCAGACACCGACCGCACTACACAGGCCGCCGCCCATATAAAAAAATTCTGGTCGCCAATCATGCTGCAGACATTAACCCCACACTTGGAAAATGAACAATCGGGGCTGTCCACGACTGCCCGCAATGCGATTAAAAAGGCTCTAGAATAGAGTGGCGAGCGCGGCAGTTGACCCATCACACGCCGCTGGCCCCATTGGTGATTGAACTAGAAAAACACGAACCGGCCTAAACGCGAGCGAAATAAAATTAATTTCGCTCAACATAGACCGATAACATTTGCGGTAACACCCGTTGCGCTAACAGCGAGCCAAGCCAGAGCAATTGCTGGCAAATAATGTTAATTGGCTCTCATTTTTGGGTTGCGCCCCATAGCGCGTGACGGGACACTGGCAAGGATCGCTTGGTATTTATGTGAAGGAACATATGGCTTTCAGCAAACGTCTGATTACCCACCTGTTTTCCAGGGCCGACATTCGCGTTGGTGGCTCACGCCCCTGGGACATCGAAGTTACGGACTCCCGCTTCTTTCGAACATTACTGATGCGTGGCTCGCTCGGCCTGGGTGAAGCCTACATGGACAGGTGGTGGCGAGTCGAAGATCTCGAAGCCTTCTTTTATCGGTGTATCAATTCAAACCTATATCAAGTCTCCCAGTCCCTGCCTTTTCATATGCGGCGTAGGCTCCTCGACAGGCTCAATAATCAACAAAACCGCAATAAATCAGTGCGCGTTGCACAACGGCATTACAACCTGGGCAACGACCTTTTTTTTGAATTTCTCGGCCACTACAAAAACTACAGTTGCGGCTATTTTCGCGATACCGACGACCTGGGCCAGGCACAATTGAAAAAAATGCAGCAAATCTGCCAAGAAATGACGTTCAAACCCGGGGAGCGGGTACTCGACGTCGGCGGCGGCTGGGGTGAAATCGCCCGGCACGTCGCCACTAACCACGAGTGCCAGGTCACCAGCATCAATATTTCAGACGAGCAGATAACACACGCCAGACGACAATGCGCCGGTTTGCCCGTCGAGATCAAAAAACTCGACTACCGGGACCTGAACAATAGTTTCGACAAGATTCTGGTTGTCGCCATGCTGACCCATGTAGGGCCAAAAAATTACCGGGTATTCATGGAAACCCTGCATCGTTGCCTCGAACCCGGTGGTACGGTACTGATCGAAAGCGTTGGCAGCCCTACCAATAAAATCAACTGTGAGCCGTGGACCGATAAATATATCTTTCCTGGCGGCGTAATCCCTTCTTTGCGACAAATCGATCGTGCTATCGATGGACTTTTTACGCGAGAACGCACAGCCGAATTCGGCGACTATTACCACCTGACCATGCGCGCATGGCATGAGAACTTTACACGCGCATGGTCGCAACTCCAATTTCGCTATCCCGAGAGGGTTCGGCTTATGTTCGAGTATTTTTTCCTGTCGGTGGCAGCGGCATTTCGTGCGCGATCCCTGCTACACTGGCATATAGTTTTGAGAAAAAAATGATTCCCCGTTGCCGACTTGACCTGCACCGGAGAGCAAGGTGAAAAACGTCGCCGAGTGGCTGGAACAAAGGGGCTTCGAGCACCTTGAGGGCTTGTTTTACGAGCACGACATAGGGCTCGATATCCTCTGCGATCTGACTGACAACGACCTCAAGGAAATCGGGGTACAGCGTCTCGGCGAACGCAAACGGCTACTCAAGGAAATCGCTGAATACACCAACCAGCGCGCTCGCACCACCATTGAACGCCGGCTCCTATCGGTACTGTTTTGCGATCTCGTCGGGTCGACGGATCTGTCCACCCAACTCGATCCCGAGGATCTAAGGTTCACCATCAGATCCTATCGACAGACGGTGGTTCAGTCGGTGACAGAGCACGGCGGCATTGTCGCCAGCTTTGCCGGCGACGGGATCATCGCCTATTTCGGCTGGCCGGACGCCGTCGAAAACCAGACGCAACAAGCCGTACGCGCCGGTCTGGATTTGATCGAACAAATACACCATTTAGGTCTTGAAAACAACATCAGCCTGCGCTGTCGCATCGGTATTGCCACAGGCCGGGTCGTGGTCGGAGGCGAAACACACCTAGATAGTGCGCTTGGGGAAACCCCCAACCTGGCGGCCAGGCTTCAGACACTCGCTGAACCTGGTCAGGTCCTTATTGACAGCGCTACACACCATATCGTCGCAGGACATTTTAAATGCGGCGCCCACGAACCCGTGTCCATCAAGGGTTACCCGGACAGGCTCTCCGTGTGGCACGTCATTGGCGAATGCCCTCCGCTGGACGAGACCATGGGCACCACGTCCGCTCTGATCGGCCGAACCAAAGAACTCGAACATATTGTGCAACTCTGGCATCAAGCGCGGCAAGGTCGGACCGTCTGCGCACTGGTAAGCGGTGAGCCGGGGATTGGTAAATCACGACTGGTGAAAGAATTTATCGATGTGCACCGCCACACCGACATGACATTTCTTCGCTTCCACAGTTCGCAGCATCACGCGTACAGCGCTTTTTACTGCATTTTACAGGCGACTGAAAAAGCCGCCGGCCTGGACGCGCCAAACGATACACCTGCTGCCAAACTGAAAAAACTCGAAGCCTGGTTTGGCGACGTTATCGACGACTTCCCCGGTATTCGTTCGGTCCTTACCGCCATGCTCGATATTCCCTACGCTGGAGACTCTGAGGCATCTGCCCTGACAGCGGCAGATCGAAGGCAACTGGTCATCGACTTTATTGTGGCATTTATTTGCCGCCTGGCTCGCCAGAAACCTATGTGGATTATTGTCGAAGATATCCACTGGGCCGATCCCTCAAGCAAAGCAACGCTACGTACGGTAATCGAGACCGCCGAAGCCGACTCGATCCCCATTTTCGTGCTAATGACCTCTCGCCAGCGCTCAGCGGATGTGATCCCCCAGCGCGTCAAGGCACATACCACATTGCTCGGCCGCTTAGAAAAAGACGACATACGTCGAATCGCCTGTGCGGTCGAGGGCAGCAACACCTTGCCACAGACAACGTTAAACCAAATTGTCGAAAGGGCCGAAGGTGTGCCACTGTATGCGGAAGCCATCATCAACGCAGTATTACGCCGAGAAAAGGATATCGACCTGGTTCAGATCCCCCAAACACTGGAAGCCTCGCTGACGGCACAGCTCGACGCCCTGGGTTCAGCCAAGGAAATCGCCCAGACCGGGTCCATATTGAATCGCGAATTTCGCATTTCCGAATTGAGCCTTCTAGTGGACATGCCAGGCAACGAAATCGAAACAGCCATCAACGCCATTATCTCCGCCGGTCTGTTGCAAAAAATAGAAGGCGCCGGCGAAACAACTTTTCGGTTTCGCCACGCTTTGATTCAGGATGTAGCCTATCACAGCATGTTGCGCACACGCCGGGAAGCCCTACACGGCCAGTTTGCTCGATACCTGATGACAGGAGACAACGACCGCGCCACAGCGGGAATAATAGCCTTGCATTTAATGCGCGCTGGGGACATATCTCAGGCCATCGACTTCTGGAAAAAAGCCGGAACCCAGTCGGCCGAGATTTCGGCCAACACCGAGGCCACTGCCCAATTCACACAAGCCCTGAACCTTATCGGCCGCCTACCTCAGGGCATTGAGCGGGATCGCGCTGAATTCAGCATTCTAGTGGCCATGAGTACGCCCATTATCGCTGAGGAAGGTTATACCAGCGCCAATATCGTTGCCTGTATCGAGCGGGCATCGCAGCTCAGCGCGGCGGGGGGCAACGTCACAGACCTGCTACGCCTCCTCTACAGCCGCTGGGCTTTTTTGTTGACGAGCGGCTCTATCCGCGAGTCCCTCGAGGTCGCGCAGGAGTTTTCCCGCCTGGCAGAAGAGCAGGATAATCAACTGGCATGCTATGCCCGGCATCGTCTTTTGGGCGCCTCTCACATGTGCCTGGGGCATATCGATCGATCAACACATCACCTGCATACCGCCATTGAGGATTACTGCCCCGAACACCACGCACATCTCACCTATGAATACGGCGTTAACATTCGCGTCGCGGCACGCTGCTTCTTCAGCGAGGTGTGTTGGGCCCAGGGAAAATCCGATGAAGCCAGACACGCTGTACAACTGGCACTGGCAGAAGCCAAACAGTTCGAGCACATTAACTCCATCGGCATGGCGCTGCATTTTGGCGGCCTCCTCGGCTTCCTCGAGGAAGACTATGCGCTCGTCGAATCCTATTCCGGCGAGTTGATGACACTCGCCAAGGGTCAGCCAGTGGGCGCTTGGCCCACTCTGGGCCAGGCAATGCTGGGATGGTGTCGATTTCGCGAAACCGGTAAAGCGGAGCACTGGGACGCCATGCTCTCGGGTATCGAAAAGGCCATGGCGGTCGGCGTTTCCATGTTTATTCCGTTCTTTTTTTGCCGAATCGCCGACGAACTGATGACCCAGGGTCAACTGGACGAGGCAGAAAATTATCTGGGCCGATGTGACGCCCTGATCGCCAAAACGGGAGAGGTCATTGCCCTCGCCGAGGTCTGGCGGTTACAGGCGATGGTCGCCGCCCTCCAGGGGCGTTTGACGGATGCAGAATCCTGGCTTGAGGAAGCCCTGTCGTTGTCTCGAGAGCAAGGCACCACGAATATCGAGTACCGGGTCACGGGAAGCTACGCGAAACTTCTTTTGGACAATAATCGGACAGAGGCAGCCTTCAAGCTCCTTGAACCGCTTGCCGCGGCCCCGAATCAGCCCGGGGCAACCTGCGTTTATTTCCAGGAAGCTCTGCAACTCGCCGAAATCACAGGCGCAGCTTCAGCCCCGACAGATACTGCTCGAGCCGGCACTGATCAAGCCCACTCGCAACAGCGGAGTAGGAATATGGACACATTGCGAACTCCGGACGCCCGGTTTGCCCGACTCCCCGATTTTCCTTACACACCGCGCTATGTGGAGCTCAACGACACAGAGGACAGCAGGCTGCGCATGCACTACATCGACGAAGGCGAGAACGCTGACGAAGTGATTCTCTGTCTGCATGGCGAACCATCGTGGTCCTTCCTCTACCGCCATATGATTCGTATTCTCGTCGACGCCGGATACCGCGTCGTCGCACCGGATCTGATCGGATTTGGCCGTTCCGACAAACCGACACGCCGCGAAGACTACACCTATCTTCGACATGTGGAGTGGCTAAAAGCGTTTATCAGCTTGACAGGACTCACCAACATCACGTTGTTCTGCCAGGACTGGGGGGGCTTGATTGGGCTCAGAATCGTAGCCGAGGATGGTTCGCGCTTTAAACGGGTCATTACGGCCAATACCTTTCTGCCCACAGGCGATGACGCGCCGCCCGAAGCTTTTTTTCAGTGGCAGCAGTACAGCCAGACCGTCGAAACCTTTCCCGTGGGTAGCATCATCCAGAATGCCACGCTGTCCACCCTGAGCCAGGATGTGCTGGCGGCCTATGACGCGCCCTATCCCGATGAGCGCTACAAAGCTGGTGCCCGCCAGTTTCCGATGCTGGTACCTGTATCACAGGACGATCCCGCACGCGATGCCAACCGCCGCGCGTGGAAGGTGCTGGAGTCTTTCAGCAAACCCTGGCTGACCTTGTTTTCTGACACTGACCCGATCACGCGCTACGGCGAAAAGATTTTCCAGAAGCGCATCCCGGGCGCCCGAGGCCAGCCTCACGCCCTTATTAAAAATGCTGGGCACTTCCTCCAGGAAGACGCCCCTGAAGAAATCTCGGCGCGCGTGGCGGCATTTATTGCGGCCACACCCCAGGCGGCGCCCTAAAGCAGCATGAGACCTCGCCCCAATCGACCCATCATCGCTTAACCTTCCAGCCATCGTTTCGTAGCTACTGACCCTCGCTTGAATCAGCGGTTGTGGGTTGTGGGAAAAGAAAGCAGCCTGCCGAAACAAGCCCGGGCGGACAGGCTATTCAGACGCCTCTAGCGTCTCGTTGTCGTCGTCCAGCGATTGCCCCATACGCGCTCGAGCCCGTTTGAGAATAGTCGCGGCATCGGGTCGTTGTGGTGCGGCATTGAGTCCGACTTCGGCGTCGCCGGGTGAATCGTGCTGTCCTTCCTGCTGTACTTCTTCCTCGGATGTCACGATGCCAATACGAAAGGCCGCGAAGCCAGGCATCACCACCTGATCCAGCGCGCGGCCAAGAACCCTGCCGTTAAACGGCGTATGAATTTCTGTCCGCACGTTGGTAATCGGATCCGTCACTGTGCCGAGCAACTCGCCGGCATTGACGTTTTGTCCCACCTTGACCTCGCTGAACAGAATCCCGCCGCGATCGGCACGTATCCACTCCGAGTTGTAAAACACCGGCTCCGGGTCACCCCAGAAACTCACCCTTTCGTACATCTCCATTTTGTCGAGGAGTGTCTCTATGCCTTTGACACCGTGATTTACCGCCGCCTGCTGCAGGCGCGAAGGTTCCCCCGCCTCCAGTGTAATGGCCGGAATGCCGGCCTCTGCAGCAGCCCGACGTAAAGTGCCCTCGCGACCGGTACTGTGCAGCACCACCGTAGCACCAAAACTTTGTGATAGTTCGACAATGGCCGGGTCGGTCAGATCCGCTCGTACTTGCGGCAGGTTAGTGCGGTGAAACGACCCGGTATGTAAATCCACCAGCGCATCACAGTGGTCGATAACTTCGTGGAAAAAGGAGTACGCAATGCGCGATGCCGAGCTGCCTCGGGGGTCGCCCGGGAAGAATCGGTTGAGATCCCGCCGGTCGGGCAAATAACGGGAGGTTCTATGAAATCCGTGAAGATTAACAATGGGCACGCCAATCAACGCGCCTGAGAGTTTCTCTGCCTTTGCCTCGTAGAGCACTCGACGTACGATTTCGATACCGTTTAATTCGTCGCCGTGTATAGCAGCAGTCAGGCACACGGTAGGGCCGGGCCGGGCGCCGTTGACGACGAGCACCGGTGTCGGCATAGCGATACCTTCGAACGACTGATCGGGCTTCCAGCTAAGACGCGTTGAAGTCGCGGGTGGCACTTCGGTGCCCAGCAATACAAGCGGCGTCATCTGCACCGCAGACCCAACTGGCGAGCGTACGTCTGCTCCGTCTCTGGTCTCTACATCCACCGGCGCCGGAGATTCGGCAACCACTGGAGCGCTGACCGGTTGCAAAGATGGCACCTCTACCGTTACAGATGTTTCCGCAACGGCCGCATCAACAGGATCACTAAGATCGACACTCTCCGCCTGGGGCAGTTCGACGGCTGGGGTTACTTTCGACGTGACAACCGATGTCTCGCCTGGAGTCGCCACGAGCTTGGGGTCTGCATCCACCGCACCCGACTCCACCTTGCCAGCCACCGCGATAGATCCTAAAGGGAGCAGGGATAAGCAACAGACGAGAAAGGTTCGGGAAAGCAAAGGACCCGAATGTTCGCCTTGAAATCGATGCCAGAGATTAGCCAAGCGAGTCATAGTGTCACCAGTCCTGAATCAATAGGCCGATTGCGCCAACCCAGATAAACCAATGGCGGCGTAACGATACTACAGCCTATTGTAAAATCAGGTTAAAAAATCCTTTTAACTTGCTGAATTTAATATTAACAATATTTAACCATGAATCGCCATAACGTTCTGTGAAGAAGGACAACTTTCACTATCTGCAACGACCGCCAGCCGAGGAAAAGCGCCTTCCGTCAGTATTGCGCTAAATGTCTGGTCTCGATGGCTACGCTTTGTCGCGGGCAATCAATGGCCTAAACTCAACGAAATTATTCGCACTACATCGTTTGAGGGAAAAATCCATGTCCAGTTCACTGCCACTGGCGGGCATTCGAATCGTCGAGATCGGACAAAATGTGGCGGCGCCCTTCGGCGCCATGGTATTGGCGGATCTCGGCGCCTCCGTCGTTAAAATCGAGCCACCGGGGGGTGACGATGCCCGGCACTACAGCGCGAAGGCGGGACGAGATTCGTCCATCGTCTTCGAAGCCTTCAATCGCAACAAGGAATCCGTCTGCCTCGACCTTGCCGATGAGGCTCAACGCCAGTGGCTGCGCGAGTTCATTCGCGACTCCGCCGATGTTTGCATACAGAGCCTGCGGCCAGGCAAGGCGGATCGTCTGGAACTCGGGGCCGATGCGCTGCTGCCGACCGCCCCACAGCTGATTTACTGCAACCTGGGTGCCTACGGCGCCCATGGGCCGTTGAGCGAACTACCCGGCTACGACCCTATGATTCAGGCGTTTAGCGGCATCATGAGCGTGACTGGCGAGGCCGACCGCACGCCGGCGCGCGTCGGTGTGCCCCTGATCGACCTCGGTACCGGTCTGTGGCTTTGTATCGGTATCCTCGCGGCGATCAACAGACGGCACAGCACCGGCCGGGGTGGTGTGGTCGACGTCTCGTTACTGGAAACCGCGCTCAACTGGATGACCATCCACTTTGGCGTTCACGCCGCGACCGGCGCCACCCCGAAAAGGGCCGGCTCGGGAATTCGAGGGGTTGCGCCTAACCGCGCCTACGATACCGCAGACGGCCAGATCATGATCACCGCGCTGAACGACAGACTGTTCTCCGCGCTGGCCCAGGCGCTGGAACATCCTGAATGGCTGCAAGATCCGGAGTTGGCCAGCTCACGGGAGCGCGGCAAAAATCGACACCGGGTCAACGAACTGGTGCAGGCCGCCTTGATGCACCGTAGCCGCGACGAGTGGGTACGACGTCTGCGCGATGCCGGTGTGCCCTGTTCGCCAATTCACGATACAGCCGAGGTCGCAGCAAATGCCCAGGTTTCTGCTCTCGGCATCCTTGAAACCATTGGCGAACTACCCGCAGTACTCGCCGCCTTGCGCTTCGAGCACAAACGGCCTGGGATCCGCGCTGCCGCACCCAGTCTGGGCGAACACAATGCCAAGTACTTGCCCCAGGATTAGTCGAATTACGAAAGCCTGCTTTCTGCAGTGCTCGCGATATCGGGAGGCTGGATCGCCAACAGCAAGCCATTTCGATCGTTCTCGAATATCGTCTACCCTGCTTTGGTCTCGACACGGAAGTAACAAAACAACGATCGATGGTGGTATTCCGAGGCCCGGCGAGACAGGCCACGCTTAGCTGGCGACTAACTTTCCACGCCTTTACGCGCTTCTATCAGTCTGCAGGCAACGCTGAATTCTGTACCGCCTTTTGTGGTGGCGTGGCAATCAATGCACAGAACACCGCCACCGCAAGAAAAGCTATAACCGTCATAAACGCGAGATCATAGTTACCCACCTGGTCGGCTAGGTAGCCAGCGGCGACCGGCGCCACGCTGGCAAAAATAATCTGCACGGGAAAAATAAACCCGTTAATACTGGCGAACGAAGCCGCACCGTAATAATTAGCAATCAACGTCGGCAACAAGACGATGGCGCCGCCATAAGCTGCGCCATAAAGAACCCCGGCGAGTAATAACAAACCGACGTTGGGCGCCCGCCATATCAGCACCATGGCGAGTATCGCGGCGATATTGAGAACGGTAAGTATCAGTCGCGGCTCAATCTGGTCGCCCAGCCAACCGAGCGGAAAGCGGGCGAAGGCACTGCCGGCGAGCATGAAGCTCAGTACACTCGCCGCCTCCATACGCTCGTAACGCAGATCCGTCAGGTGCAACACCCCGTGCACCATCAGAATGTACAACGGCAACACTGCTGCCAGAAACAACACTATCAACAACCATAGGCTTCGCGTAGCCAGCGCCTCCTTCAACGTCCAGTGTTGCCGTGTTTTAAACGTCTTCGGCGCGCCTCTGCCATCAACACCAGCCGCATCGTCCGAATCGCCGTCAACAGTCTGGTCGAGGTCGCCCGGCCTGTTGACGATTCCGCGAGTCAACAGCAGGGCCGCAATAGCAAAACCCGTCGCCGCCAGCCAGGCTGAACGCCAGCCGCCAAAGTTTTCCGCGACCCAGGTAAACAGTGGCTGGGCGACAAAACCTCCGACCCCGGCCGCGCTCATCACCAGACCCAACGCCATGGAACGGCGCCGATCAAACCATTGGGTGATAGTGGCCTGTATCGGGATTACACCGCCAAAGGCAAAGCCAAAGGCCATGACAACGCCCCAGACCAACACCCACTGCCAGATTTCACTGACCACTGTAGCCAGTAATACACAGCCAGAGGCGACAACGATGAGTCCGGTGACGAGGGTTGTGCGCGCGCCAAAGCGATTGGTAACGACCGCCACCACAGGCGCAGCAAAACCGAACAGCAGACCGTGCACAGTCTGCGCCCAGGCGGCGTCACCTCTGCGCCAGCCCATGACACTCACCATCTCGGGAAATATGACATTAAATCCGTAGAACACGAAGCCCACACCGAACATGTATATGCCGAAGAGCAGCCGAATATTTTTCCAGCCGTAAGAAACTTGACGATTGCTAGCGAAGGGCATGCAGTGAGCGTCCTGTATCAGGCGCAACGATAATGGTGGGCGCCTGATCGATT
>DJFY01000021.1:0-251 GCA_002431545.1 Cellvibrionales bacterium UBA5860
ATGTAGATCTTACTGTCGAGCGAGTCGGCAAAGGTCTGATCGAGTTGCCAGTGGTGATCGATGCTACCGCGATAACGCTCCATTTCGTCCCGCCCGAATGCAGCCGAGACGCTACCGGTTTCCTGGGAATCGAGATCGAAATCCTTATCCTGTTGAAACGCATCGAAGGTCAGTTTAAGCCGATGCCGGTCGTTGATATCCCATACCAGCTTGGTTAAAAGGTTATCGCTTGTGGCGTCGAGTGGATCCAG
>DJFY01000021.1:483-7937 GCA_002431545.1 Cellvibrionales bacterium UBA5860
TTGACGCTACTTGATATCTCCTGTTCCGAGAAATCTCGCCGTGTGTATTGAGCCATCAGTGCCACATCGCCGAACTGTGTCGCGGCCGAGAGCCGGATTTTTTGTTCATCGCGCGTATCGTCACCAAATAATTTTGCACCGAAGTGACTGTCGCGGCCATCGGCCAGGTAGTCCTCTGGATCCTTTGTCTTCATAAGTACGACGCCGCCGAGGGCGTCGGCGCCGTATAAGGCCGATGCCGGGCCACGAATGATCTCAACTGACTGGAAATCATCGGTTTCAAATACGTCGCGGCCATTGGAGAAATACTCATCAATACTGCGAATACCGTCGATAAGATTGAGCACACGGTTGCCACCGATACCGCGAATGGTCAGGCCCTGGTTGCCACCGCGCGCGTCGGAAGTGAATGAGATTCCAGGCTGGTAACGTACCAGATCTTCAAAATCAGTAACCAGTTCCCGCTCGATATCCTGCTGCGTGACAACCGATATAGTCCCCGCGATATCGGCTGTTGAACGAGGTAAGCGCGTGGCGTTTACCCTAATTTCCTCGAGTACACCCGTGGTAATTGGTGCTTGAGCCAAAAGGGTGTTTGGGAAAAATATAATTAATAGATAAACAAATTTGCAGTCAGTAACCTTCACGAAAACCTCCAAATGGGTTCCTGATGTATCTGACTGCCTGACTCGCAGGTAGGCGAGGTAGGTGGCTGGAGTACCCCGTTATGACGGGGCTTTGTTAAGTGTACTTACACCGGCCTAAAGCTATTTGGTCAATATAAGCTTGCCTTGCTTGGTCTTGCGAAGAAGATACGTCGCACCCTCGTGCTCGATCTCAAGCGTGCTCTCGTCACCCAGTAAATCTTTGCTGGACGTTCGTTGCTTCCTGATAACCAGGTGTCGCTCAGAATTCAGGGATGGTTCCGGCATAGGGGTGATCCATTCAATTAAATCAAATGATAACCATTATCATTAAGGTGTCAACATATATTTTGCCTGTTTCATAAATATTACATGTGTAAATTATGCTGTTAGCCGTTGTCGCAAACTCGCCGGACCAGCAGCGTCCTGTGCACCATTGGTGTAATAAAGTAGAAAAACGAGAACTTGAATATGTTAACTATGATTATGAAGTGATTTATATGGCGCCATTCAAAACACCTCGCTGCACCCTCGTGTCGTACCTTATTGGACCATATCCCTTGAAAATCAAAAGACTTACACCTCGAAACACCAAGCGCGTAACGGAAGTAAAACAGGGCTTAAACCAGCATGGAGGAATATATAGCCTTCATCACGAAATCTTTAAGGCTAGTCATTTCTATCTTTTGACATAGCGTCCATGTTTAACGGCAGCAAAAGCAAAGGCAGGAACGAGCGCCGCTTTTTGCTATCCGCTGGAGCTACTTGTTTTAATCACACTCGCTTGTTAGACGCGCCGGACGTACCTAGAGAACCCATTCCAAAACTTTACCGTCACTGGGATGCTCGATCTCGCCAATTGGATTGAAACCAAGTTTTCTTAGCACCTGGTGAGAAGCATTTGGCGCTACTAAAGTTTGTGCAATGACTCTAATGTCTTGTTGCTCCCTTTTTGCAATTTCAATCAACTGCCTTGCCATTTCTGTAGCAAAGCCACGACCTTCTCCATTTGGGAAAGTAAAGTAAGCAATTTCTACTTGGCCGTCTTTGGGAGATGATTTAAAACTGCAAATTCCAATCGGTTTGGTCTCGACAACCCCGAGGTAGCTAATCCAGGGTCTTTGAAACCCCGTACTCTCATAGAACTTTGATGTTTCTGTTAAAGTTTCTTTTGTGTCGTTGCCAATCTCTATTCCAGACTTCTCGGGACTTCCATCTCTATTAATTGATATGAGTTCCATTTTTGTCTCAAGCCTCTAGCAGCGTGTTGTCATGGCGCGATTTTTCGTATACCTCAGTGAGTGTGTTTATGATTCCGGCTTCCATCTGAGTATCCACGAAGATCGTCATACATCATTACTTGATGATGAGACAGTATTTTTTTCATCTCCACATGAGCATGCAGATGAGCACCTCGTAGTCTTGCTCTAGTTTCACCTATTTTCAGAAGTAGGGTATCAAGTTCCGATGCCGAGACTTGGTCTGATGAAAAAAGCAAATCCAATTTCTTTTCGTATTCGACAAGCAGTGTTCCAAAAAGACGTTGGCGTTGCCGGTCGTCGCCACGACGGCTGAGGCTGTCAGCGGGCCGATACCGTCAAATTTTACCGGTCTTTTTGCGACGGTGTCTGTTTGCGCCCATTGGGTAATGCGTGTATCCAAGGTGGCGATGCGCTCTTCTTCTAGATACAAGACCGCGAATAGATCATGTATCAGTTCATGGCGTAAGGGGGATAGCTCTCGGGCTTCAAATAATTCAGTGAATTCCTGCTTTAATTTGTGCCTGCCTTTGCTAAGTGCGATGCCAAATTCCCGCAGGAGCGTGTGGGGCTGGTTAACCAGTGCGATGCGCGTAATGACATTGTGACTGCGCACGCGGTGGGCCATTCGGATGGTTTGCTGATCTTCGGATTTTACCGCGACAAAGTGTATGCCGGGACGACTTATCGCTTCGCAACTTACTTCAGCGTCACTGGCGTCGTTCTTGCCCTTTCTTTGATAGGGAATGACAAATTTGGCAGCAATCAGTTTCACTTCGTGACCCGCTTTGACCAACTCCCTTGCCCAGTAGTGGCTGCCACCACATGCTTCAATACCGACCTTGCAGGGCGGCAGCTTAGCAAAGTAGCTCAGCATTTTCTTTCGGGTCAGCTGTTTGCGAGCACGGTAGTTCCCTGGTGATTTACCGCGTGGAGAACAAATACGCGTTTCGCGATATCCGGACTACATCGACAGGTACGTTATCCATCACTTGATCTCCTCTTTGATTACCTGGTTCGTCTTGCGAACCTAGGAGGAGAGAATCCATGTCATTATTCATGCGCACTCACGTTTTGGCGCTTCGCTTCATTTCGAAGTTCTGACTCTAACTTCCAGCACGCCCTACGGAAAGTATAGGCCACACTGTCTTTAACTCGGCGTGGAAATGAGCATGCTCGTGGTACGGGCTCCGAGGAGGTTGTTGAATCGGTACCAGTTCTCTACCCGTGAGGGGTCCACATTTCAGGGAGGCTTACGAAATATACGGTTTAATTCTGGATTAAATATAGACTTATATAAATCCGGGACTTTGTTGGCGGCGCCAAAATCAGTGTAACTTGTTGATTTTATTGGTCGGAGAGACAGGATTTGAACCTGCGACCCCTGCCTCCCGAAGGCAGTACTCTACCAAGCTGAGCTACTCTCCGACATGTGCCTGTTGGCTGTGGGAGGCGGATTATAGCACCCGGTCTTACGCCGTACAGCGACGTTCCCTCTATGACTTAGGGGTATCCGGTAAAGATTTTGCCAGCGCATCGATCTTGGCCTCGATGGCGTCAAGTTGAGTTTCGACATCGCGTATTTTTTGCTCGATTACTTCTTCTCCCGAGACAATCTTCTCTTCGTCCTGGCGGATGAAAAACGCTGCGAAACTGGCGGTGAGCATGGCAAAAAGGCCGATGCCGAGCAGGATAATCACGCTGCCAAGGGCGCGACCGGCGTTGCTCTGCGGGACGACGTCGCCGTAACCCACGGTGGTAATCGTGACCCAGGCCCACCAGATACCGTCCCAGGGGTTTTGAATGCCGGGATCCAGAACTGCCATCATGAAGCCGGCAAGAATGATGACAATCAAAGTTGCGAGCAACGTGGCGCCAAGTTCGTTACGAGACAGCATGTCCCTAACGCGACTGCCCGCATGCATGATTAGCGCGAATACAATAATAACCCGCAGTAGTCTGAAGGCACCGACCGACACTGCCCAGCCAAACAGGGCTGGCAGTCCCGCTGCAATGATGACGAGATTAAGCCAGTTGGTCTTTAGGTAGTTGGCGGTGTCCTGTACCGCGATGGCGAGCACCAGAGTTTCGACAATAAACAGGCTCCAGAGCATCAGGTCGTAAATCTCTGGGCCGGTGTTCGAAGTGCCTCTTTGAGCCCACCAGGACAATAGAATCCACAATGCGGCCATCAACATCGGTATTTCGAATACGATGCCCAGTCGGCGCGCAACCAGACGCTCTCCGGCGTCGACGCCGGCAACGCCCAGTAGGTATCTGATATTTTGGACGCGATTAAACGAGTAGGGTTTCACGGTGGCTACGATTGTGCGCGGATAAGAAGGGCGTGATTTGGCCTAAGTTCTGGGTGTATTTGGTTTTAAGTCTATCATAGAGGTTAGCGGCGGGGCGGGAGCCAGATTTGGTGCGCTGCGAGTGCTGTGGCGGGGATTGTCTAAACTTCCAAAGCAATGCGACAATGCGAAGTCCAAGGGTGGAGCGAGTCACGGTGGCGCTTTCCAGTACGGATAAAATTCGACAAAAAAAACAAAAGTTCCTCGCGCGTGAACAACAGATTATCGAGACAGCTCTCGATCTGCTGCTGCTGAGCGGTGTGGAAAAGGTTACGGTCGCTGAAATTGCCCGGCGTGCGGGCATCGGCAAGGGTACCGTATACAAGCACTTCGAGAGTAAAAACCAGATCCTGATGCGCATTATGCTCGACTACGAGCGGTGCACAGCGGAAAACCTGCGCAAAGGTATAGAAGCCGTAGAGTCCGGGAATCCGGGTGCGGCAGTCAAAGCTTACTTCGAATCCCGCCTGGCAAATCCAGCCCTCGATCGGCTCGTCCAGCAACTGGAAATCAAGCTCGAATACGAGGCAGATGTGGCGCCGCAGATGGAGGAGTTGCTCGAGATTCGCCGATCCTCTATCGCCAAACTCAATTCTCTTGTCGAGCGTCAGATCAGTCGTGGTGTGCTCGAGGACGTGCCCCCGCATTTTCACTATCTGGCCTGCTGGGCCCTTGCCCAGGGCGCGGTAGATGTTTGTTTTAACCGCGGATTTTCCGAGGATTTCGGCGACAAGGAAAAACTGCTCAAGTTTATTACCAGCATCGGTGTGACGATGGGTAATCGCGGGCAGTTTCGCGGGTCCCTGACCGATCTTTAGCGCTCTATGACAGACGATTCTCTGGAGCGACTGTACACCGATCTCAGGGCGCTACAGGATACCAGCGAGAACGCATTGCCGCCTGTAGGGCAGTGGCACCCGGATCTCAGTGGGGATATCGATATCCGGATTGCGCGCGATGGTACCTGGTACCACGAAGGCAGTCCGATCAAGCGCCTATCGCTGGTCAAGCTATTCTCTAGCATTCTCCGCAAGGAGGATGATCAGTTTTATCTGGTCACACCGGTGGAAAAGTGGCGAATTGTCGTCGAAGATGCCCCGCTCCACGTCATTGCGCTGGAGGTCCAGCGGCGGGAAGGGCACCAGGCACTGTTATTTAGCACCGCTACGGACGATCGCGTTGTCGCCAGCGCCGCGAATCCCCTCCACGTAACGACTGATCCGCAATCGGGTGAGCCCTCGCCTTATCTTATGGTGCGCGATGGTCTGGAGGCCCTGTTGTCGCGACCCGTATTCTATGAGTTGGCCGATTTGGCGGAGACCAGATCTGCCGGGGCTTCAACCGTTTATGGCGTGGTCAGTATGGGCGAGTTTTTCCCCTTGTCCTAGTGGGCTTCTTTATCTCTATTAATTCAATGTTCAGCAAAGGCAGTGTTGAGTAAAGGCAGTATTCAGCAAAAGGCAGAAATTCGCTTTGGCGGACAGGGAAGCGGGAGTCCGGGGCGAGTGTCTGGCAGGTTAGTTTTAGGCTGGGTGCTGAACTGTGTGATTTTTCTCGCTGCCGGGGCTCCGGTGATGGCGCTGAGCAGCGGGGTTTTCGATAATCGCCGGGCTGTCGAAGGTGCTCGCTCTGCAGCGCGAACGCATGTTGCCCAGACAAATCTCGCCCAGGCGGCTTCTGTCCCGACTAATTCTCCTCAGACGACTTCCGTTCAGGCCAGTCCCGGAAAAAAGCGCGTTCCTCACGATATCGAGGCTCTCGATGAGGTGGCATTGTTGCAGGCGTATATTCGAGCGAACACCAGTAATCCTCCCGGGAACGAAGCACCGGGCGCGACGTTTTTTGCTCGCGTGTTCGAGCAATATGGCGTCGACTACCGGATTATCGAGTCCGCGCCCGGGCGCGCCAATGTCTGGGCGCGAATAACGGGTGGAGACGAGCCGGGAATCCTTCTACTGCATCACATGGATGTCGTGCCAGCGGACGCCGCGCGTTGGCAGCACCCGCCATTTGCCGGGATTATCGCTGACGATTATCTGCACGGTCGCGGTAGTCTGGATAACAAGTCCGCGGGGATTTTTCACCTGACCACTTTTCTCGAGTTGCACGCAGCCGGAGAGCCCCTGCGCAGAGATGTTGTTTTTCTCGCGGTTGCCGACGAGGAGGCCGGGGGGCAACTCGGCGTAGGCTGGCTTCTGGAAAACCGGCCGCAGCTGTTTGCCGGCATCGGGGCGGTGCTGAACGAGGGTGGGCGCGGGGAGCGGCTGGCGAGCAAGATTCGCTTTGCTGTTGAAACGACGCAGAAGTTGCCGCTCTGGCTTGCCGTCGAAGCGTCGGGAGAAACGGGTCACGGGGCGGTGCCCAAAACCGAGACCGCGCCAAAACGCCTACTCGAAGCCCTGGGTCGTTTTAACGACCTGCGCTTTCAACCCCGTCTACTGCCAGTGACTCATCAATATCTGCAGGCCATTGCAGCGGATTTGCCCGAACCCTGGCGAACACGTTTCAAAGAACCGAAAAAACTAATTGCGTCCGCCAGGCAGATGGCTGAATTGCACCACTATGACGAGCGCCTGTTTGCCCTGCTGACCAATACTTGTACGGTAACCCGCTTGACGGGTAGCCATAAAATAAATGTTTTGCCGCCAAAGGCTTCTGCTGAGATCGACTGTCGTTTATTGCCCGACGAGGATCCCCGGCGCGTAGAACAGTTAATAGCCGAAAAACTGCTTGGCGAGGATGAAGACGAGGGTGTCAATATTAGGCGGCTGTTGTCGTTTGGACCCGGCCACTCGCCCACAGACCACTGGCTGTATCGGGCCCTGGAAGGCGTTCTGGCTCAGGCCTACCCCAAGGCAGCGGTACTGCCGAAATTAAACGCCGGCTTCACGGACAGCCATTTCTTTCGCGAACGCGGCATAGCTGCTTACGGTTTTACGCCGGTAATTCTTACTCGGGAGGAGGGGGCCGGTGTTCATGGGGAAAATGAGCGCATATCGCTGATCAATATCAAATTGGGCCGAAGTTTAACGCGCGCAATACTCCGTGAAGTCGTATTTTAGCTGCGCATGAACCGGGCACTTACCGGGATCAAAATAGTTGCCCGGTGTCGATGTGGCGCTGGTTGTGCCAGCCGGTGTTTTTTGGAGCGCGGTTTATGCGGCGATTCCTGTACGGCGCTTTTTGCAAATGTGGTA
>DJFY01000021.1:8210-13673 GCA_002431545.1 Cellvibrionales bacterium UBA5860
TAAAGTGCTCTTGATAGATGAAAGTAGTGTTAGTAAATAGGGCGCTCTGCGCAAGCCCGGATTTGACGTTAAACCATTTAGGTCGCTATATGAGAAGCAATTTCTTTATCCTCGTTGCCACGCTGTTTTGTTTCGGTGTTTCTGTTGCCCAGGCGGGCGAAAGGTATTATGTCAGTTTCGACCTGAGTCGCGACGGCAAGATTGTTGATCGGGGCAACGACTACGTAACTGCCAGATTTGGTGCCTGGAGTAATGGTTACACCAGTAGCTATTTAAAACTGCGCTGCCGGCAGGGCAAATCGGGGGAAGTGGTCAAGACTTTATCCACAGTTGATCATTTTTCGGGAACGAGGCTAACCCATCGTCTGGTAGACGGGCAGATCGAGGTGACGGTCCTTCGCACGAGAGTGAAAAACCGGCGTCAGGAGATACATGATCTGCCCGAAGACCGCTGCGAGGAACTAGCGCCTATAGTCTCCACCATAAGCCAGTCCTACACTTTTCCGGCTCGCGTCGGCTTCAGCGAGACCAAGCCGTTTGGCGAGACATTGCAATTCAAGTTTACGGTACAGACAGGAAACAGGAAAAAAGGCGATATCGAATAGAGCCAGCGCTGCGCTATCGTATCTGCAGCACTATCTTCTGGTATGTCCGGCCTGTTTTATCGGGTGCAGAACAGACGCCCTAGATAATCGGGCTTTCGGTATGGGGTGCCAATGTGACTTCCGGCGTATACTCGTCGTGGAGTTCGTCAACTTTGGCCTCGACTTCCTCGACATCGCCAAAGCGCGCGATGTGGTAAAGCGCATCGCCTTCGTTGACCAGGGGCAGATTGTTGCGCCCGATGACGATACCTCGGAAGGGTGATTTCACCTGAAGTTCCCGTTCGCCGAATGGGTCGGCGACAACACCCAATAGCGTACCCCGCTCAACCTTGCCGCCAAGAGGTACCAGCGCCCTGAGGATGCCACTGCCCCCGGCTCGTATCCAGGAGCTGGAGCGTGCGACTACCGGCTCCATATTCTTTTTCTTCGCGCTTTTCGGGCTTGGAGCGAGCATGTCGAGTTCGCGCATGACATTAATGATGCCTTTTACACCGGCGCGAATAGAAACTTCGTCAAAGCGCAGCGCTTCGCCGCTTTCGTATAGCAGCATCGGAATACCGGCCTCTGCGGCTGCTTCGCGCAGCGAACCGTCCCTTAAATTGGCCGAGATAATAACCGGTACGTCGAAGGCGCGGGCCAGTTTTTCGGTCTCGCTGTCATCCAGATTGGCGCGAATCTGAGGCAGATTGCCGCGGTGTATTGCGCCGGTATGTAAATCGATGCCGTGAGTGCATTTGTTGACAACTTCGTCCATAAAGAGATGGGCGATTCGTGCGGCCAGAGAGCCTTTTTCGCTGCCTGGAAAACTACGATTTAGATCTCTGCGGTCCGGTAGATAACGAGAGTGGTTGATGAAACCATGGACATTGACGATGGGGACGGCGATCAGTGTGCCGCGAATTCGCTTGAGAAGCGACATTTTTAGCAGGCGGCGGATGATTTCGACGCCATTGATTTCATCGCCGTGAATAGCGGCGCAGACAAAGAGCCGCGGACCATTGTGTCTGCCCCTAACCACATGTACCGGGATAGTCATGGGCGCATGGGTATATAGGCGACCGGCGGGCAGCTCAATTGTCGCGCGACAGCCTTGGTTTATGATCGTGCCGTTTACGGAGAACGGTCGGCCCGCCATGTTCAGCCCTTACCCTTGGTGCGGGTTCGGTTGGGTTTGGCGTTTTTTTCGATGAACTGAATAATCATTGCTGCCACGTCCTTACCGGTGGCATTTTCGATACCCTCGAGGCCCGGCGAGGAATTCACTTCCATGACCAGCGGGCCCCGACCGGAACGCAGTATATCGACACCGGCCACGTTTAGCCCCATGACGCGCGCTGCCTTGACGGCCGTGGCCCTTTCTGTGGGCGTAATCTTGACCAGCGAAGCGGAGCCGCCCCGGTGCAGGTTGGAGCGGAATTCGCCGGGTGGCGCCTGGCGCTTCATGGCGGCAACGACTTTGTCGCCAATCACCAGGCAGCGAATATCGGCGCCGCCAGCCTCTTTGATGTACTCCTGCACCATGATGTTGGCCTTTAAACCCATGAACGCCTCGATAACGCTTTCTGCGGCCTTGTTGGTTTCCGCCAGTACGACACCGATACCCTGGGTGCCTTCCAGCAGCTTGATGACTAGCGGCGCGCCGCCGACCATTTTGATGAGGTCCTTGATGTCATCGGGATCGTTGGCGTAGCCGGTATTGGGCAGGCCGATGCCCCGGCGCGCGAGCAGTTGCAGCGATCGCAGCTTGTCGCGGGAACGCGTAATTGCCACTGATTCATTGAGCGGGAAGGCGCCCATCATTTCAAACTGACGTAATACCGCGGTCCCGTAAAAAGTAACCGACGCGCCGATGCGCGGTATCACCGCATCGAAGGTCGGTATCGATTCGCCTTTCCAGTGCACTTCAGGTTTGCTCGGGGCGATGTCCATATAACAGCGCAGGGCATCGAGCACGATAACCTCGTGACCCCGCTCGGTACAGGCTTCCATTAAACGGCGGGTGGAATAGAGTTTTTTGTTGCGCGACAGAATGGCTATTTTCATGTGAGTAATACTGACCGTGTACTTTTCGGAAATGGAATTGATGCGTTGTTTTGATGCTGCCGTTTTGACCGCAACAGTAGCTCAGCTTAAAGCCGGCGGCATGAACAAGGCAAGAACGTGGCCCTGAGTAGGAGGTTAAGGGGTTTATTCCCCGAGTAAAAAGGAAGCGGAGGGGTTGACCAGAATCCTGTCAGCCATGGCAGTTCGACCCAGTAACATACGAAAGCGCATCGTATCCCGGTTAGTCAGGGTAATCTCTATGGGCCATTCTCGACCGGCAAATACCAGCCGACTCGTAATGACGTATCGCAACTCGCGATGTCCACCCGAGTCTGTGACCTGCCGCTGATCGGTGATTTCCGCTTCGCAATAAATTTCGGTTTTTACGTCACCCTGGTTGGGGTGCATGCCAAAGCGTACCCAGGGAACACCCTCGTTTTGGAAAGGCTCGATGCTAAAGGCGTGCAGACACGAAGTTTTTGCACCCGTGTCTACCTTGGCCTTGATGCGCAACAGGCCAAGCTCGGGAAGGGATAGCCATTCGCGCCAACCAGAGGTAATGTACGTCTTGTCCAAGTGGGCGGTACCGGGAATGAAAGCTTACGTTGTTGGCCGCTGGAGATGACGTGGGTCAACTTGGCGGCATTGCGGTGAATCATAACATTCAATTATCGCGACTCAACGAAACATTTGTCCTGTTTGCGACGCTGTCTTCTCAGTACGCCGCGCCGTCGGACGCGTTGACAGTGCCAGGGATGCTTGCTGAGGCCGGTACTCGAGTGTTTGCACCAGGAGGTAAGTTTTGAGCGAACCCGCAAAACAACCCAGCGCCATAGAGTTACTGCAACCCCGCTCCCTAAAATACCTGACGAATTATCTGCAGAGTCTCGTACGCAATCGGCTCTGGTTGCAGGTCATGGTGGGCATGGTCTTGGGTATCGGTGTCGGCATATTGCTGGGGCCAAGCGTAGGGTGGCTGGACCCTCGCACAGCGACCACTGTCAGCGACTGGCTGGCATTTCCAGGGAAATTGTTTCTGGCGCTTATTCAGATGATCGTGATTCCACTCGTTTTTGCCTCGATTATTCGCGGGCTTGCAGCGACCGAGGACCTGGAGCAGTTACGCCGGATCGGTGTTCGCGTTGTGGTGTTTTTTATGGCCACGACAGCGCTGGCGATTGTCATCGGCCTGACAGTGGCGACACTGATCAAGCCGGGATTGTTTATCGATGGTCAGGTATTACTCGGCGCCCTGGCGGGGACGCAGGAAACTGTCGAGCAGGTGCCCGCAGATGCCCTCGATCTGACGCAATTGCCGCAGAAAATCATAACGCTATTGCCCGCCAACCCGCTGAACTCGATGGTGGAGAGCAATATGCTACAGGTGGTGATCTTTGCCATGGTCATCGGTGTGGCCCTGGTCATGATGTCGCCCGTGCAGGCTAGACCGTTGCTCGACCTGATGGGATCGTTACAGGAAGTTTGTATGATGGTCGTGCGCTGGGCCATGCTGCTTGCGCCTCTTGCGGTATTCGGCCTGCTGGCCCAGCTTGCCGCAAAACTGGGCCTGGCTGCTTTGCTCGGTATGGCGGTCTACGTCGGCACCGTATTGCTCGGCCTGCTCATTTTGTTTGCCGTCTACCTGATCATTATTTACGCCGTAGCACGGCAGAACCCCCTGGCTTTTGTCGCCTCGGTCAGGGATGTGCTTCTGCTGGCATTTTCCACGTCCAGTTCCGCTGCGGTTATGCCGCTGTCGATCAAAACGGCGGAGAGTAAGCTCGGTGTTCGACCGTCCATATCGCAATTTGTCATTCCACTGGGGGCCACCATAAACATGAATGGCACCGCCTTATATCAGGGCGTGGCAGCGCTCTTTCTGGCGCAAATCTATGGTATCGACATCGGTCTGGGCGGTATGGCTTTGATTGTTATGACCGCGGTTGGGGCTTCGATCGGGGCGCCGGCGACACCCGGCGTCGGCATTGTGATTTTATCGATGGTTCTCGGTGCGGTCGGCATTCCGGCGACGGGCATTGCGTTGATCATGGGTGTCGATCGTATCCTCGATATGAGCCGGACAGCGATCAATGTTAGTGGTGATCTGGTCACGGCCAAACTGATGGATGTCTGGGTGGGCAGCAAGCAGGGGTGTGCCGGCGAGGTCGCCGGGGAGAAGGAACTCGAGCGTGTGCGGGAGCAGACGGGTGAGGACGTGGTTAACGTCCAGCTGGAACACAAACCCTGAAGCGTTCGGGAAGGGGCGATTCAGAACTATTCCGATTCAGGGCTTTTCTATGGTGTAAAGGAGGTCGATGGTTTGTTTTTCACCGGCCCCCGCTTCCACGCGCAGGTGTTCGGTGAGTCGGTAACCGAGGAAGAGGGTGCCAACCTGGCTGAATATGCCATAGGCATATCGCGCGTATAATCTGGGACTGAAATCTTTGCCTGCCATCAGCGCTGTTTCTTCACCGCCGCCGGTGACGGTCAGTTGGTCGAGACCGAATCGTTGGGCGATATCCTGGCTGATGCGTGCGGCCTGGGTGACACCCAATGCGATGGCCGCATTTGACAGATCTCCACCCTGGGACGCGCTTAATCCTGTCAAGGGCCGGCCCGTGAGCAAATAGGACAGGGCGTCGGCCTCGCTCATGGCCGGTTCGGAAAATACGCTGGTAGTCAGGTCGTCCTGATAACCGCGAATGTGAATGCCGGCAAGGATTGTTCTACCGAGATTATCGATTTCCCGAACCGCTTCAATGTCGATCAGGGGGTTGTCGATGGGACCGGCGAATGTGAGTGTGCCTTTTCGAAT
>DJFY01000021.1:13940-17631 GCA_002431545.1 Cellvibrionales bacterium UBA5860
GAATCCGAGCTGGTGACGAGAAGACGACCTGCGACATGTGTATCGAGACCCAGGGCCTGTATATGGACCTCCTTGCCCAGAGCAACATGTACTCGTGCTGCATAATTTGCGGTTTTGGTTTCGGGTTTCGGAGCACCAAGAACCCGGATATCGGGGGAAGGTTTGACGGCGCCTTCCGGTAATTCGCGCACTGTTATTTCAGCGCGCGGTACGACCAGCTCGCCGCCAATACGCCAGCCATTTGCGTCGCCATTGACTTCCAGCTGCGGCGACATCCAGGCGCGATATTCCGGCCAGTTAATGAATTCCGCTTTTTGCCCCGTCAGTTTCAGGGTCACGGTGCGGTTTGAATGCATGAGTTCTTCTACGCTCCCCGCAAGTGCGAGATGGCCGTCACCAGAGCGGGCTTTTGCCAGCACTTCCATGCGTGCGGCAGGTTTGCCGGACACGGTGAGATCGATGTCCTGCAACGCTATATTTAATGCCGGCAACATCAGGTGACCGTCGCGCCAGAGAAGTTCGCCATCCAGGTTGGGCTCGGTCAAGGGGCCACTGACACTCAGGTCTGCAGTAACGGTACCTTTGACTTCGTCGAGATCCGGTAACAGTGCAGGTACCCAGGACCATTGAGCGCCGGTCAGTTTTATGTTGCCATTAATGTGGGCGAGGCGATCCAGGCGGTCGACTTCCGCCTGCAGGTTGGCGCTGAGTCCATTGTCGATATTGGTGGACAGTGCGACTGAGGCACCGCCGGAATTCAGCAGATTCACCTCGGCTTCGAACCGGGGTATCACCACGCTGGCGGTGCCGGTGTATGTCTGGGCAATCTGCAGTGCGGTGCCGTGCTGTCGCCACTTGATAAATCCCTCCCAGATGTCCTCCCGCTGGGTAAGATTGATTTCGGCATTGGCCCTGCCCAGGAGCCGCATGCCTGCTGGTAAGGCTGGGTTGGCCAAGGCCAGGGGGAGATCAGTTAACGCCGCGACCAACTCCAGGTCGGCACCCAGGCGAGCCCGCGAGATTTGAACCAGGCCAGAGTCGCTCGACCAGTCGTGGGCGCCGATTTCCGCCGTGTCGGCGTTATAACGGAGGGTGACGGGGGTACGCAAACGCCAAGTTCCGGTATTGGGTTCGAAGAAACGACCATTGTCGATGTGCCCGAACCAGCTGCCGGCATCGCGTTCGAGTCGGCTATCAGCGTTGAATCGCAATTGTCCCAACGCCCATTCAATCTGGGCCGACAGTTGTTGGTGTGAACCGCGTACACGCAGTGTTGTTGAACCCAGCGCGAGTTCGTCCCGGGCAAGGCCGCTGGCCGACGCTTCGATATCAACATATTGTCGGTTGCTGGCCTTGCTCAAAATCGATAGATGAGTCGCGCGCCACTGGGCGTAGCGCAGAGCGTCACCCTGTATTTGACCGTTGAACACGGGATTTTCGACACTGCCACGTATCATTCCATCGCCGGCCAGTCTGCCGCCCAACACGGGTAGAACTTGCGCGAGCTTCGGCGCATCCAGTGCAATTTGTAGGGCCAGTTGTTCGCCTGTCCTGCCGCCGTCGACGCGAATCCTGTTTTCACCTACGGACAGGATGCAGCCGGAACATTGTTCCTCCCCGGGGCGCCTGGAGAGAGCGCCAGTGCCATTGAGTGCGACGTGATTGAGTGTGCCGAAGAGTTTGAATTCGGGGACCTCGACTTGCTCGATGCTCTCGAACTGCAGACGAAACTGACCGGCGATTTCGCCTGCCAGTTGTCGGTTGAAGAGCGCAGGGTCGATACGGTCAAAGTCGATATCGAGAGCCGCGTTAAACTGTGGTGTCCAGGTCAGTGCGCCACGGGCACGTAACTGCCCCTGCGCAGCAGCCGCTTGCAGTGACAGATCGGCCAAACCCCTGCCGTGACCGGTGGCTGTAGCCTCGACAGTCACGGTCTCGGGAAGAGGCGAGATCAATTGGCCGGTAAAGCTGACATCGTAGTCGTTGGGACTGCCTTTGAGGCCGATTTTCCCCTGCTTAAGGCTGTAGGACGAGAACTGCCACTGTTGCCAGTCGATGTTGATCTGAAAAATCGGATCGATGCGTTCAAGTAATTTGATCCGGCCGCTTATCGCGGCAGCGTAGGGCCCTTCCAGTTGATGTGTCAGTAGAAGTTCGGCCAATGATCCACGCAATTTGCCAGTGCCGGCATAACCAGTTTTATGGTGGCGCCAGTCAAACTTTGTGCGCAGGGGAATGTCGCCCCGCAGACGGGTTGCCAAAGCGTTTACCACCAGTGTAATGTCTGAGTAGCCCAGACTGGCGTGAACAACGTGTAAGCGAAAACCGGCCAGAGTTGCTTTTTTTACCTCAATTTTCTGTAACTGTGTTTCGGTGCCCGGTACGGCGACAGTGAGGCTGCCGATGCGAGCGTGGTCGATATGCGTGATCAGCGGCAGGGGGTGGAAGTTTATGGTCAGCGGTTGCGGCGCCTTGGTTTCTTCGGTCTGCTGCACGTAAGCCAGGTGATCGATGCTGATACGGTGCAGGTTCAATCGGCCGCCGATAATGTCGGGCCAGCGAACGACAAGCCGTAGATTGTTCGCGGTAATGGCCTGCTCCGGAGAACGCCATTCCAGTTGTCTGATTTGAAGTCCCCGCCAAAGCGTGCCTTTGAGTTCTTCGGTGTGAAGCGTGCCCGGGATAATGTCTGTAATTCGCGTTAGCAGCCAGCGACTGCCCGCCGTCGAATTAAAAAGATAAATGGCGCCCCCTAGCGCGACCGCGATTATCACCAAGGCGATTGCCAACAGGCGCTTTGTCCAGGTCAGGGAGACGTATCTCAAAGGTCTGGCCCCATACTGAAATGCACACGCAGTTGTGTGTCAGAGTCGTCCAGCGGTGTCGCGAAATCCAGGCGGATGGGGCCGATTGGCGATTGCCAGCGCAAGCCCAGGCCGGTGCCGGAACTGAATTCCGGGTCTGCGTTGAAGGCGCTGCCCGTGTCAAAAAAAGCCGCGATCGCCCAGTTTCCGCGGACTACCCGATCTATTTCGATGCTGGCTTCAATGAGGTGACTGCCGCCGATAACGTCGCCAAACGAGTCGCGCGGCCCCAGAGACTCAAATTCATAGGCTCTCACGCTGCGGTCACCGCCGGAAAAAAAGCGCACCGATGCCGGTAATTCGGACAGGCTTTCTTTGATTGTGGCGCCCATTGCGGTGCGCACCAGAATGCGGGTTTTGGCATCGATGGATCGGATCCATTTGCCGCGCGCCCGCAATTGTAGAAAGCTGGTGTCTGAACCCAGTTGTTCGGCTGCGCCGCGAATATCGAAGCTCAGCATACGTCCCCTTTTAATACGGCCGAGTTCCCGACCTGTGACGGATTCCCAGTTGATACCACCAATGAGCAGACGACTGTGGCCATCGTCACTTCCTACCGTAAAATCTTCGTAAACCAGCTCGAGATAAGGTTTTTCCAGCCATTTACCCGACAGGTTACGAGTCCGGGAAATACCAAGCTTGTAGGTATCGCTGTCGCTCGAATCGGTGTTCTCCTGTTGGAAGCCAGCACCGACAGTAAACCATTCTTTACGTGGATCGCGGTGCGGCCAGCGGTAGGTGGCCGAAAGTTCCGACGTGACCTCGGATGCGAATAGTCTGCTTTCGAACTGGGCGCCGCGCTCGTTCCTTCGTCGGTCGTCGTAGCC
>DJFY01000021.1:17922-23735 GCA_002431545.1 Cellvibrionales bacterium UBA5860
AGTCGCACCTGAGGACCGGTATCGGTGGAGAAGCCGATGCCGGTGGTATAAGTTCTGCTGTTACCCGGAGTGAGCGTCACCGTAATCGGAACGGTGCGGGTTTCCGGGTCAAGGGGGCCCGTGACAACTTCAACCGAGCCAAAATAGCCGCTATCGCTCAGGGCGGCGGACAACATGGCGACATTTCGTGCGTCGTAGGGATCGCCGGGTTCGATGTCGGCAAATTGCTGGAGCAGTTCGCGGCGAAGAATCCCGGGGGTGAAAGTTATTTCGCCAAAGTGGTAGCGGAGACCACTATCGAGTCGCAGTGTCATTCTTGCCGAACGTGTGGGTACATCGACCAGAACCTGGTGTTGTAGGAAGTGCGCGTCGAAATACCCGCGTTCCAGCGCCGCGTTGCGCAACTTGTCCCGGTAAGCTTCGTAGTGACTGTGGTTCAGAATGTCGCCAGCTTGTGGCTTGTTGATAGCCAGTTTGGCGAGGACTGCCGGATCCTCGCCGGCAGGTCCTTCGACAGCGATGTCGATGTCATCGAGGCGAACCGGCTCGCCGGGTTCAATTGCTATCGTTGCGCGCCAGCAGGTTTCTTCCCAAGTGAGTTGTTTTGACAGCGACGCACTGTAGAAACCGAGAGCCTGCAGCGCGCGGTGTATATGACTATCCGCATCTCGAAACAGGCGTTGAATACGCCAGCGCCCGGTTTTACAGGCTGCGGTGGCCAGCGGCAACAGGGCGCGGACATTGGCCTCCTGTGCCTCATCCAGACCGCTTATGACCACCATCGCGCTGGCGTTGCGGAGCGGCAGCAAGGCCGCGGCAATGCTGAACACAACAATGCGAACCAGGGCGTCAAGGCGACCGGGCCGGGACAGGCTGTGTGACAAAGGTGAGGACCATCGGGTAAATGTGAGCGGCGGATTCTACCCTTTTAAAAATGCCGGGGTAACGTCGACATAGCGGTTCGGGGTTCCGGGTAAGACTAAAAGACGTGCGGATAAGCTGGGCAGATTACCGCGTCAATACGGCGGTGACCCCGTCGACCATGTACTGTACAGCCAGCGCGGCCAGTAAGAGCCCGAGAATACGGCTGATGACATTGGCGCCGGTCTCGCCGAGGCCGCGGATCAGCGCCGGTGTAAAGAGAAGCACGATCAGCGTCGAAACAATTACGGTGACAACTACGAGAAGGGCGCTCCAGGGTATCCAGCCGGTGCTCCCGGAAGTCATCAAAAGGATGGTGGTGATGGCGCCCGGCCCGGCGAGCAGGGGGAATGCTAGCGGAAAGATCGAGACATCGTGTTTGTGCAGGGCCTCATCCCGCTCGGTTGTGGTGGTCGAGCGCAAGCCGGAATGCCGGGCGAAGACCATGTCGATCGACAACAAAAACAAAAGGGCGCCACCGGCAATTCTAAATGCCGGTATGGTGATGCCAAACCAGTCGAGCAAGCGGGTGCCAGTCAACAAAAACAGCAGCAGGATGCCGGAAGCAAACAAGGTGGCACGAATAGCCATTTGGCGCTGCTCCCGGCGCGGTGTGCCGTGGGTCATGGCGCCAAACAGCCAGGCGACGCCAATGGGGTCTACGACACTGAACAGCACGATGAAATTATTGAGGTAGTTTTCCAAGAGCAGTTCGGTCGAATTGCATCAGTCGTATGATAAGGGCGCAGCATACACCTAGTGCGTGTTGTAGCGAAGAAAGTGACTTATTGCTGCGGGTTCGTCCCTTTCTCCGTCGGCTTTGCAGTGAAAAAATATCCGGGCGATGTTGTGTTGATTAGCGCCCAGTGCTGTGAAGAGGACAAGCGCCGAGTGGGCGGGAACGTATGGCGGAGGGGCAGGGATTCGAACCCTGGGTGCCTCTCGACACGCCGGTTTTCAAGACCGGTGCTTTCGACCACTCAGCCACCCCTCCTAGGGAAGCGGAATTATACAGCCCAAGTGCCGGCACACAAGGGCTGTGGCGTGCGTTAGCCGCCTCTTGTGTGCGGCTATCCTTCTTGTTGCCGCGGCTGTCGCGGGTCGTTCACCGGTCGCTTGTAGTGTGAGGTGATTGGCGCTAGTGGTGCGGGCTCCGCTGTATTCAGGGGCCCGGAGAAATGCGTGTCGACGACGCGCGATTCCACCGGTGTCGGGCTCACGGGTTTCGGATTAAAGCGTGGGTCATTTGCCGCGCGTCGGGTGGACGGTGTGACAGTTTCGGCGGCGCTCTCTGTTTCGTACTCCGTTTCGCCCCCGGTGCCGGCCATGACGGCCGCAGTTGAGTCTGCGCTGGCGGTGGCAGTGGCGGTAGAAGCAGCTGCCGCTGCCCCGGTCGGCTCCACATCGGGTTCGATACGGGGTTCTGGTGAGGCGTCATCCGTTGCCATCGGCAGTGATTCGGTATCGCGATTCAGAATATCCTCGGCCGAATCTGTGGTGCCTACACTATCGTGTTTAGCGGACGTGAACGCAGGTTCGTGCGCCGCACCGGTATTCCCGACATCCGAGCCTGCGGTGGCGCGATCGTCAGTACTTGCCGAGATTGGCGCCTTGTCGTTGTCAATACCAGGCAAAGCTGGGGTTTCCGGGAAGCCGCGATCCCGGGGCAAATCCGCTGGCTGTTGAGAGCTCGATTCAGCGCTCGGTTCAGTTGTCGAATGCGCAAGACCTGTGGCGGATACCGGTTGCCCGACTGCGTTGACATCTGCTTTCGCGGTGGTAGGTGTGTCGCTTGCCCCATTCGATTCGACTGCGACACTGGCATGTTCAGCCTTTACCTGAGATTCCGATAAGGCCTCGCCGGTAACGCTCTCCTTGGCGCGCGAAACGAAGCTTGCTGCTGTATCCGGCTTTGCAGCTGGGCTATCCGCCTGGACATCAGTGGAACGGATTTCGCCGGTCTGGGTGATCGCTTCGGACCGCGAGATGCTAGAGGCCGAGGTGGACGCCGAAGCCGACACCGAAGCCTTGCCAGCAACGTCTGGAGTGGCGGTTTCAATTGTGGAGGCGTCGGGACCCGCTTCTGCGGTCTTGCCGCGTCCTGCAGGCTGAGCCGATTCGTCCGCCTGTGTTTGTAGTAAAACCTCATCAGGGACTTCCTGTCGCGTGCGGCGCTTATTGGGCGCGGGCTTGTGGCCCTGGGGGCGTTTGGCCAGCTGTTCGCGGCTCACTTCTTCTGTGTTGTCTTTTTGTTGGCTCCGCGGCGTCTGGGCGCCTTCGTGTTGGCTGGCTTTGGCCGTTTTGGGCCTGCCTTTTTGCCCGCGCTGGCCGGTTTTCGGGGCGCGCGCCTCGCGTTCCTCCTTGCCCTGTGTGGCTCGTTGATCGGTACGTCGGCCACCCTGAGTCTGTGAGCCACGTTTGCGGGGCTGGTTTTTTGCGCCATCGTCGTCGCGTTTGCGGCGGCCGCGTTGCTCGCTCTGGGATTGACCGGTGCGTGCTGGACGAGAGGCGGGAGCTTCTTCCGTAGCCGAACCAAACAGTGAGCGCCACGCCCGTACGAATAAACCGGGGTTTCGCGTCTCCGCGACGGTATTTGCCGGAGCTTCGCTGGCTTTGGGTTGCGGTTCGGGTGCAGGCTGCGCCGGTGGCAGATTTTCTACCGCTGGTTTCTGTGGCGGCGGTACCGGGCTGGGCTGAATCAATTCGAGTTTGTCTTCGACCGAAGCTGCATCCTGCAGGCGGTAACTGTATTCGGTGCTCGTGGCATCCTGGGCGCGAATACGCTGGACTTCGTATTGTGGGGTTTCCATATCGGGATGAGGCAGCAAAACAATTTTGAGGTTGTTGCGTTGCTCGATTTCAGCCACCTCAATGCGCTTTTCATTGAGCAGGAAAGTAGCGACAGGAATCGGCGCGATTACGCGAATTTCGCTGCTGCCTTCTTTCTGGGCTTCTTCTTCGACGAGTCGAAGAATCGCTAGTGCCAGTGAGCGGGTGCCGCGTATTGTGCCCTGGCCGCTGCAGCGTGGGCACACTTTGAAAGTCATTTCCTCGAGGGAAGGGCGCAGGCGCTGCCGCGACATCTCAAGCAGACCGAAGCGCGAGATACGCCCCACCTGTACGCGGGCGCGATCCACCTCGAGCGCCTTGCGCATGCGGTTTTCTACTTCGCGCTGATTCTTGCTGGCGAGCATGTCGATGAAGTCGATTACGATCAGGCCGCCGACGTCGCGCAACCGTAGCTGACGTGCGATTTCATCGGCTGCTTCAAGGTTGGTTCTGGTCGCAGTTTCTTCGATATCACTGCCTTTTGTAGCGCGCGAAGAGTTGATATCGATCGACACCAGGGCTTCGGTGATGTCGATAACAATGGAGCCTCCCGAGGGCAGGTTAACCTCGCGCTGAAAAGCAGACTCGATCTGGTTTTCGATCTGGTAGCGGTTGAAGAGGGGAATGGCGTCGTCGTAGTACCGGACGCGGCTGCGGTAATTGGGCATAACCTGGCTGATAAAGGCGGACGCCAGCTCATAGACTTGCTTGTTGTCGACGATGACTTCGCCGATGTCCGGGCGCAGGTAATCGCGAATGGCGCGAATAATGACGTTGCTTTCCTGAAACAGGAAGTGTGGCGCCTTGGCCGGCTTGGCTTCGCTCTCGATGGTTTGCCACAGGTGCAGAAGGTAGTCCAGATCCCACTGCAGCTCCTCGGCGGAACGACCGACCCCGGCGGTACGAATGATTACGCCGGCCCCATCCGGGATCTTCAAATCGCGCATGGCATCGCGCAGTTCCGTGCGCTCATCGCCCTCGATGCGGCGGGAAATGCCACCAGCGCGCGGATTGTTAGGCATCAGGACCATATAGCGGCCAGCGAGACTGATAAAAGTTGTCAGCGCCGCACCCTTGTTGCCCCGCTCTTCCTTTTCGACCTGAACGATGATTTCCTGGCCTTCGCTGACCAGATCTTTGATGCGCAGTCGTCCCTTGCGATCGCCCGGTTTCTTGTCGAAGTATTCGCGGGAAATTTCTTTCAGTGGCAGAAAGCCGTGGCGCTCAGCGCCGTAGTCGACGAACGCTGCCTCGAGGCTGGGTTCGATGCGCGTGATTTTGCCTTTGTAGATGTTGGCCTTTTTCTGTTCCCGTGTCCGGTTTTCGATATCGAGGTCGTACAGTCGTTGGCCATCGACCAGAGCCACCCGCAGCTCTTCCTGTTGGGTGGCGTTGATTAACATGCGTTTCATTGGGTTCCTGCTGTTTCGGTTAGGGCATCACCGAAAATCGATCCGCAGTCCTTGGGAAAGGCTAAAGCTGACATTGCGGGCAGAGCGGCGACTTGTGTCGGCGTTGCCGGCCTGTGATAAATGCGGGCGTTACCCGGACAAGCATTTACCTCGCGTCAGTGACGCGAAGGGCTTTTTACTTCAACTGCTGCTTGTAAGGTATCTGTCACTGAATAACGGTTTGTTAGCGTATTGGTACGCTTGGGTTAATCAGATCAGCCGATAGACGGCTTTCCTGCTTTATCGCTAGTAATGCACTGGTCCGGGGGCTTGTGTTCCGATGTCGTCATATCTGTATTTCGGGCGACCGGTTGACAATTCCCTCAGTTGCCTGACCGAAAATTGGTCAGCAGCTTGTCGCAGCCTACTGGTCCGAACCCCGGTGTTTCGCCACGTGCGCTTTGGTGCGCCCGCGCAGCGCTTCTGTTACTGTCTCTAAAGTGCTTTAGCTTTGATCCACTTGTATTGCGGCATGCGATTTCTTTGGATGCCGTATTTACTTTCGCCAAGTTCTGCCTGCAAGGTGACTTACTACTGTGTCAGACCCCGAGCCACAACTGGCGCTTCATTAATCTGTAAAATCTGTCGTTTAAAATTCGTAACTCCAGCGGT
>DJFY01000021.1:24042-32399 GCA_002431545.1 Cellvibrionales bacterium UBA5860
TGGGTCGTTCTTGGGGTTGATATCGCCATGTTGACACGTTGCGTTAGTGCAAACGTTATCGGCGATTAATACCCGGACATCCTTTGGCTGTTGTAGCACGATTTGCCTGACGCCGGACAGAGCCCGCGCGGACTATAACAATTACTCATAAATCCTTCAATCGAAAGGCTTTGGGCTAAATTAGACCGCTGGCGGACTGATAAGATGTTGGACTGCTAAAATAGCTGTCTGACCACCAGGCAATTCAATATGAGCGATAAGCCAAGCCTCTCTGATTCAGTCCAGCTGCTGCGTATAGATGCAGACCAGGCGGGGCAGCGCATCGACAATTACCTGATAGCCCGTCTCAAGGGCGTACCCCGGTCGCGTATCTACCGCCTGTTGCGCAAGGGCGAAGTTCGGGTCAATAAGGGCCGAATCAAACCGACCTATCGTCTAATGCAGGATGATCTGGTTCGAGTGCCGCCAGTTCGTCAGGCCTCGCGGCGGCCGATGACGGCAGATAACCCGCTCGGCAAGTTGCTGAAGGAGCGGGTTTTGCTTGAGACGAAAGATTATCTGGTGTTGGACAAACCGGCAGGCGTGGCCGTCCACGGCGGTAGTGGTATCAGTGCCGGGGTAATAGAGGCCTTGCGCGCCGCCAGGCCCGAGGAGAAAAATCTCGAGCTGGTGCATCGCCTGGATCGGGATACATCGGGCTGCCTGCTGCTCGCCCGGCGCCGGGGAATACTGAGGGAATTACAGGCACAAATGCGCGATCGTCATGTCGACAAACGCTATGTTGCCCTGGTGTCGGGTCGCTGGCCCCGCACCTTGACTGAAATTAATGCCCCGCTCAGAAAATTCGTACTCAGCGGCGGCGAGCGGATGGTGCGTCCGGACAAGACCGGCAAGGCGGCGGTCACCGAATTTGCTCTGCTCGCACACTACCTCCACGCGGCGAGTGAGGTGGCGAGCCTGATCGATATACGCCTTTTGACAGGACGCACCCACCAGATTCGCGTGCATTGCCAACTTGCCGGGTATCCGCTGGCCGGCGATGAAAAGTATGGCGATCGGGTGGCCAATGCGCGTTTTGGCGAGTCCGGGCTCAGGCGGTTGTTTCTGCATGCCAGCGCGCTCGGATTTAGCGATCCGGCGACGGGTGCCCGGGTCGAGGTATCCGCCCCTCTGCCCGATGACCTGTCTCGAGTGCTGGATCGCTTGTCTGTAGCGGCGCCGGAGTCCTGTACATGACGCCCAGGATGCTGATTTTCGACTGGGACGGCACTCTGTGTGATTCCCTGTCCCGTATCGCCCGGTGTCTGCAGTTGGCGGCTGGCGATTGCGACCTCGATATACCGAGCGAACATGCGGCGCGGCAGATCGTCGGACTGGGTTTGGTCGAGGCGATCGAAACATTATTCCCGGGGATTGATGGCGCGGCGGTCGCTACGATGAGAGACCGGTATGCGACGCATTTTCGCCGCGAGGACAGGAACCCGTCGCCATTCTTTCCCGGTGTCAAGGCGACGCTCGATAATTTTCGAGAGCAGGGTTTTTTGCTCGCCGTGGCGACCGGAAAGAGTCGGGCGGGATTAGACAGGGTGCTGTCGGCACTGGCCCTGACGGATTATTTCGACGGCACGCGCTGTGCCGACGAAACCGCGTCGAAACCGCATCCGTTAATGCTGCAATCTCTCCTCCAGGCACATTCGCTGTCGGCAGATCAGGCGGTAATGGTCGGCGATACCACTTTCGACATGGAGATGGCTAGGCGGTCTAGCATGCCGCGAGTGGCGGTCGACTATGGCGCTCACTCGGCCAACGTACTGGCGGCATATGATCCCATTGCCTGTGTATCCGATTTTACCGATATTTCCCGAGTGCTGACTGCCGATAGGGCACTTGAGTAACCTGGATTCGCCCAGGTGATGAACGTGTCGCGCTGCTCAGTCGTTAGGTGCTCTATCGTTGACTAGCGCGTTGTAGCCAAAGTGCAGCAGGAGGTGGTTAAGCGCGATCATGGGCAAGCCGATAATGGCGGTCGGATCCTCGCTTGCAAGGCGCTCAAAAAGCGCGATACCCAGGCCTTCGGCCTTGAAACTGCCAGCGCAATCGTAGGGCTTTTCGAGACTCAGGTAGCTGTCGATTTCCGCCGCAGTTAACTGGCGAAAACGAATATATGTGTCAATTACCGTGCTGCGAATTTCAGACCTGGCGCTGTCCAGAACGGCCACCGCGGTGTGGAACAGTACTTCCTGACCGGAAAATGCGTGCAGCTGGGCCGTCGCCCTGTCGTGAGTCAGGGGCTTGCCAATAAGCGATGTCCGCAGACAGGCGACCTGGTCTGCACCAATAATCAGGTGAGCCGGGAATTCCTCGGCGACCACCCGGGCTTTTTCTTCGGCCAGACGCTGGGCCGTTGCTTCTGGCGACTCCCCGGGTGCCGGGGTTTCGTCTATCGCTGGCGAGCGGTGACAGAAAGGCACGCCCAGGCGGTTTAGCAGTTGCCGACGGTAGGGCGAGGACGAACCTAGGACGATCATCGTAACTTGGTCATTTCATTCAAAAAATTGTCGACAAGGTGACATTATACGCGGCTTATTTGCTTTGACAGCTCGGCGCCATATCCCTAGAATTGCGCGCCTATGACGGACGCCCAGTATGGCAAAGTGCTGCCTTCGCGAGTAGATGCGTTGAAGCTGACGAGCCAGGGCGCCCGGCTCGAAGGCATGGTTTCACCGGACAGCCTGCCCCGGTTGAGAGAGGCCGTTGCGCGCGTTTCGGTGCCGGCGCAGGCCTCGTTGAGTTTCGATCGCGATGCCAGTGGCCACCGCGTCGTTTCCGGCGACCTGAAGGTCGAGGTTGAGCAGGTTTGCCAGCGCTGTCTGCTGGCAATGTATCGCGAGATTGTTGCCGAAATCAGGTGGGTTCTGGTTTTCGCAGAAGACCAGCGGGAGCACCTGCCTCAGGGGCGGGAGCCCTGGATGGTGGATGAAGATGGTGGGGACTTGCACCATATGCTGGAGGAAGAACTTCTATTGGCCCTGCCGATAGTGCCTTTCCATCCTCTCGATGACTGTGTAGGTAGCGATCGTTACAGCTCGGATGCAATGCCGACAGCAGATGCGGATCATGGTGATAATCCGTTTCAGATACTTAAGCAATTGAAATTCGATAAGTAGCGATCAGACGTAGCAAAAATCAGGCAGATACCGGGGCTTGTTTGACTTTAGCCCCCCTATATCCGCAGCCCCGGGAAAGTGGCAGCGGGTCGTTTCGGAACAATACGGCCGTGAGCGGCCGGTAAGACAAGAGGATAGATACGATGGCAGTGCAACAAAATCGAAAAACCCGATCAAAACGTGGTATGCGCCGCGCCCACGACGCGTTGCGCGACAATACAGCGCTGGCGACCGACGATGTCAGCGGTGAAAAACATCGGCGTCACCACATCACGCCCGATGGCTTTTATCGGGGGCAAAAAGTCGTAGAGACCGGCAACGACGACTGATCCATGTCTCGATTGACCCTGGCCGTCGATGCGATGGGAGGGGATGCGGGGCCTTCTGTTGTTGTCCCCGCGACGCTGCGATACCTGGGGGATAATCCCGACGTTGGCGTCATAGTTTTCGGTGAGCGGCGACAGCTCGACGCCTGCCTGGCCCGGCATCAGCCAGAAGCAATATCCCGGTTCCAGGTCGAGTACGCGGCGCAGAGCGTGGCTGACGACGAAGTGCCGTCGGCAGCCTTGCGCAACAAAAAGAAATCCTCCCTTTGGGCCGCATTGGCCGCTGTTGCGGAGCGACGCGCCGACGCTTGCGTCAGCGGTGGCAATACCGGTGCCATGATGGCGATGGCTATCAAGTTATTGGGGGTAGAAAGCCTGGTCGACCGCCCCGCCATTTGTACGCCTTTGCCCGGGGTAAACGGATGTTGCTATGCGCTCGACATGGGGGCCAACGTCGATTGCACCCCGGTTCAACTCCACCAGTTTGCCCGTATGGGCAGTGTTCTGGCGCAACGCAGTTCAGCGGACCGTAAACCTTCGATAGCGTTGCTCAATGTCGGCACCGAAAAGACCAAGGGCAATAAGTTGGTCAAGCAGGCTGCGGAGCTGATTTCCAAGGATGCATCTTTGTCTTATGCCGGATTTGTCGAGCCGGACCGTCTGTTTAGCGGCGCGGTAGAAGCCGATGTGGTCGTTTGCGATGGTTTCGTCGGTAATATGACGCTGAAAGCGGCGGAGGGTGTCGCTCGAAGGATGATTCAACGCATGTTGGAAGTGCTTGACGAGCCAGGCGGCGCGGAACCGCAGTGGCTGCAGACTGCGCAGGTTATCAGAAGTGAATTCGAGCCGGCGGGCTTTAATGGCGCTGTCCTTGTCGGATTGCGGCATGTCGTCGTTAAAAGTCACGGGAGTGCGGACGAAAACGGGTTTTACTGGGCGCTGGAAAATGCCGCGATGGCCGCTCGCGCCAGCGTGCCCGGCCGCGTGGGCAATAGTCTAGCGGCATATCGTGCCGAGCGAGCGCATGGGCCGCATTGATCGATGGCCTGTGGATTGTTTATCGGCAAAGTACAAAGCAAGAAAGACCGAAGAAGATAAGTAGGACGTAATAAGACCACTGCCCGACGCGGGAAACCGGCCGGGCGTCAGCCTTTTTCTAACAAATTATTGCCATCAGACGGAAACCCATATATGTCAGAAACTGCAATGTCGTCGATCGCGACTTTGGCTTTTGTTTTTCCGGGACAGGGCTCCCAGAAGGTCGGTATGCTGGCCGAAGCCGCCAAGGTCTTCCCGCAGGTGCAGGATACTTTCGGCGAAGCCAGCGAAGTGCTGGGATACGACGCCTGGCAACTGATTCAGGAAGGCCAGCCGGAAGATATTAATCTCACTGAACGTACGCAGCCGTTGCTACTTACGGCAAGCACTGCCCTGTGGCGTGCCTGGCAGTCGCGCTCGCCAGTCGTACCGGCGCTACTGGCAGGCCACAGTCTGGGCGAATGGTCTGCGATGGTGTGCGCCGGCGTGGTGGCCTTCACAGATGCTGTTGAACTGGTGCGTCTGCGTGGTGCCTACATGCAGGAGGCTGTTGCACCAGGCGTTGGTGCCATGGCAGCCATCATCGGTCTGGATGACGCTGCGATAACGCGGTGCTGCGAGCAGGCCAGTGAAAGCGATGTGGTCGCTCCGGTTAATTTCAACGCACCCGGTCAGGTCGTTATCGCTGGCACCGCAGCCGCTGTCGAAAGGGCGATCGGGAATTGCAAGGAGGCCGGCGCCAAGCGCGCGTTGCCGCTGCCGGTAAGTGCGCCTTTTCATACTGAATTGATGCGTCCCGCCGCCGATCGGCTGGCCGATCATCTCGTGAACGTTACACTCAGTCCCGCGCAAATACCGGTAGTGCAGAACGTCAATGCAGAGGTTTCAACAGATCCTGAGGTGATACGCGGTTTGCTGATTGAACAGATTTACAGCCCGGTACGCTGGGTCGACTGTGTGAATACCCTGCTTGCGTCCGGTATCACAACCACTATTGAGTGCGGGCCGGGCAAGGTCCTCTGTGGTTTGAATAAACGTATCGCCAAGACGTTAACGGCCGCTTCTCTGGAAACACCAAGCAGCCTCGACGAGGCGCGCGCTCTGCTTGATTGAGCCTTTTCTCCACACTACCCAGCCAGCCACAAGGGGGTAAGCATGAGTTTGAAAGACAAAATAACACTGGTTACGGGGGCCAGCCGCGGTATCGGCGCGGCCATAGCCGATAAGTTTGCCGTGCAAGGTGCCATTGTCCTGGGCACCGCAACGACAGAGGAGGGTGCCGGGCGTATCAGTGAGCGCTTTGCCAGGCAGGGTTGGCAGGGCAAGGGGTTTTGTCTCAATGTTGCCGATGCCGCTTCGGTGCAGGCGGCTTTGTCGGCGATCAATGAGGAATATGGCGCGCCGCTGATTCTGGTTAACAATGCAGGCATCACGCGCGACAATATACTGATGCGGATGAAGGATGACGAATGGTCTGCGGTGATCGAAACCAACCTGACGGCGATTTTCCGCCTGACCAAGGCCTGTATTAAGGGCATGACCAAGGCGCGCTGGGGCCGTATCATTAACATCAGTTCTGTGGTTGGTGCCATGGGTAATGCCGGGCAGTCCAACTATGCGGCAGCCAAGGCGGGCGTGGGTGGCTTTAGCCGTTCTCTGGCAAAGGAAATCGGCTCGCGAAATATCACGGTTAACACGGTCGCCCCAGGGTTTATCGATACCGACATGACGCGAGAGCTTAGCGACGAGAACCGCGAAGCCATGCTGGCGAGCATCCCCCTGGCAAGATTTGGTGAGCCCGGGGAGGTCGCCGAAGTGGTGGCGTTTCTGGCCGGCGACGGCGGCGCGTACATCACCGGAGAAACCATAGAGGTCAATGGTGGCATGTACATGAATTGACTTGTTTCGCTGCATCGCCCTGGTTATAAAAAGCGGTTACGGATATCGGATTTTCAGGTAGAATGCGCCCGGCGAGCGGTTACCTGGTTTGAGTTACCGGGGTTTGTTCAAAATTTGATCGAAGAAAGCAGAGATTGCCGAAAATTCGACTAGAGGAGCAGGAATTGTTATGAGCAACATCGACGAACGTGTGATAAAAATGGTTGCCGAGCAGCTGGGGGTCAAAGAAGAGGATGTTAAGCCGGATTCCTCGTTCGTGGACGACCTGGGTGCCGATTCACTTGATACTGTCGAGTTGATCATGGCGCTGGAAGAGGAATTCGATACCGAAATTCCCGACGAAGAAGCAGAAAAACTAACCACTGTCGAAGACGCCATCAATTACATCAACAACAATTTGAGCTAACCGCTGTTCCACTCGCTACCCGACGCGTGTTTTTCGGTTCTCGTCCTGAGTTTATCGATTTTTGTCCTGAAGAGTCGGGTAGCGTGGCCAACTCTGGCCCGAGCGAACCTATCACCTGAATTTCCGCCGTGTCTTCGTCCCGCAGACTGAATTGAGTATGGGGACGCCAGACGGTTTCATCAATGGTGTGCCCGGCACGCAGATTCCGGTTGCGGATCGCGCTGTCGCCTACGGGCATGGGCTTTTCGAGACCATGCGCCTTTGGCGTCGCAGCGTGCCGCTCTGGTCGCGACATCTCTCCCGCTTGCGCCGTGGTGCAGAGGTTCTCGGTGTGAACTTTGCCGAGCAGGTACTGACCGAAGAATTGACAACGGCTGTCTCCGCTTTTCCCGAAAATGGCCTGGTAAAACTGATCCTCACCGCCGGTGACGGCGAGCGCGGTTATCGGTACCACAGGGCAGGGGGTGATCCGCACACGGAAGGCGTCGAGACCCGCCGTATCCTGCAGTTCTTGCCCTTACCCAAACCCGCCGAGAATACTACTTTGCAGCTGTGCGAGTATCGCCTGCCCGTAAATCCACGGCTTGCGGGTATCAAGCATCTGAACCGGCTGGATCAGGTGCTTGCCGCCGCGGAGCTGCCGACTCAGGTTGAAGGCTTGCTTCTGGACAATGCCGGCCGCGTCGTAGAAGTGCTCCAGGGCAACATTTTTGTCTGGATCGAGGATCAATGGTACACGCCACCTCTTGAATACGCTGGCGTAGAAGGCGTCATGCGTAACCTGTTACTCGAGAATATCCTGCCGAAAATACCGCAGGCAGCGCGCATTGCCGAACTGACTCTCGACGATCTGCGCCGTGCCGAAGCAGCGTTTAGCTGCAATGCGGTACGCGGTGTAACCAGGCTCGAAGCATTACACATTGGAGGCGAGGTGTGGTCCTTTCCAGCTGCCCGGCAGGTGGCGGAGGTACACCAGGCCCTGGTCGAAGAATACCCATGTTTCGCCGATTAGCCGGCCTCGTATCCGGGATACTGACCACTGGGGTGGTCGTGCTGGGCGCGCTGACCTGGTGGGTTCAAAACTCGATTAAGCAGCCACTGGCGGTGCCCGCGGAGGGTGTGCAGATGACTGTGCCGCGCGGCAGGGGCGTTAGTTGGCTGGCAGATGAACTGGCAACGCGTGGCTGGGTCGAGTCTGCCTTACCTTTGAAAATTTATGCGCGAGTGAAGGGCAGGGAAGCGATTCAGGCCGGGCGCTACGATGCGCTGCCCACGGATACGCCTGCCGGCCTGCTGGCTAAAATCAACGCTGGTGATGTCGTCAAATTCAGTATCGCCTTTCCCGAGGGCTGGACTGTTCGCCAATGGCGCGCGGCCCTGGCCGATGCCGCGGAGATTACCCCTGTAGAGACCGCTGCAGAGGATACAACGGTGGCGGCATATCTGGGTATCGCGCAGGACATACCAGAGGGCTGGTTTGCCCCGGACACCTATTAGATCGGAATAGGTGTCCGGGGCAAA
>DJFY01000109.1:0-4040 GCA_002431545.1 Cellvibrionales bacterium UBA5860
TGACGCCGGGTGACGCGCAACGGGTGTTGACTTTGGGTATTCCCGGAGTCGGCAAGGAGGTCGAGTACAAGCGCTACTATCCGGCGGCAGAGGTTACCGCCCAGCTTATCGGGATTACCAATGTTCGAGATGTGGGGCAGGAAGGTCTCGAACTGGCTTTCGAATCGCGACTGGCAGGACGTGCTGGGGAGAAAAAAGTACTGCGCGATCGCAAGGGTCGAGTGATCGAAGAGTTGCAGCTGGTGCGCAGTGAACAACCGGGTGAGAATCTGGAGCTCAGCATCGATTTGCGTTTGCAGTATCTGGCATACCGAGAATTGAAAGCGGCCATCAAAAAGTTTCGGGCGCGATCGGGGTCGGTCGTTTTACTCGATGTAGAAAGCGCAGAAGTGCTGGCAATGGCCAACCAGCCATCCTTCAATCCCAACGATCGGGCGCGCCTGGCGTCTCAGGCGTTGCGCAACCGGGCGGTGATCAACATTATCGAGCCGGGTTCCACCATGAAGCCGTTTACCATGGTGGCGGCGTTGGAGAGCGGGCAATTTACGCCACACACGGTTGTCGATACCAGTCCGGGGCATTTTCGCGTCGGTCGCAAGACGTTTGTTGATTTTCGCAACTACGGGCCACTCGATCTCACTCATATTCTGGCGAAATCCAGCCAGGTAGGCACCACCAAGGTGGCTCTGGAGCTGGAACCCCAGGCTATCCGCAATGTTTTTGCTCGCGTCGGGCTCGGCGAGAGCACCGCGACCGGTTTTCCCGGCGAATTGGCGGGTACTTTGCCCAACCCCCGTCGCTGGGGTCAGCTGGCTCACGCGACACTGGCTTTCGGTTACGGACTGTCGGTGACGCCGCTGCAACTGGCCAATGCCTATGCCGTGTTGGCGCGCGACGGACAACGGCGTTCCGTGAGTTTGTTGAAACAGGCGCCCGAGTCGCACCTTGCGAGCGCGGGTGAACAGGTCATCGAGCCTCGTATTGCGCGGCAGGTGCGAGCAATGATGAAAGCAGTGACCGAGGAGGGCGGTACAGGGACGCGCGCCGCGGTGGCTGGATATGATGTGGCGGGGAAAAGCGGCACCGTGCATCAGCTGGGCGATAGCGGTTACGACAAGAACCGTTACGTTGCGATCTTCGCGGGCATGGTGCCGGTGGAGAATCCGCGGCTGGTGGCAGTAGTGGTGATCGAGGACCCGCGCAGCGAAGAATATTATGGCGGTTTGGTGGCTGCGCCGGTCTTTTCGCGCGTCGCATCGGATGCATTGCGCTTGCTGAACATTGCACCGCAAGAAACGGCGGCGCAACATGTGTCCCGGAAAAAAAGCGGGGAACCGGCACCAAGAGCTACCGATGCCGGTACGCCGAACTCGACCTCCACTGTTCAGGTGGGGAGGGGGCCAGCGTGATGGTTGCCAGCGCTCGCGACGACGACATTACACTGGCTGATCTGCTTGCCGGAATCGACACGATCGAAGACTTTGGTGGTGGTGTCGCATCCGCATTGGGTATTCGCGTTCAGGGCTTGCAGCTCGATAGTCGAAAGATTGCGATGGGCGATCTTTTCCTGGCGGTACCGGGCTACGGTAGCGGCGCTTGCGATGGCAGAGACTATATCGAGGCGGCCTTTGGCGCTGGGGCGTGTGCTGTCGTTGCCGAGCGCGCGGGACTGTCGCACTTCCCGATCGCGCAAGCGCCAGGTCCGGTAATTGGGATCGACAACCTGGGCGCCGAAATCAGCCGAATCGCCGGGCGTTTTTACGCTGAGCCCAGCCATTCCCTGAAGGTTGTCGGTTGTACCGGAAGCAACGGCAAGACTACCTGCAGTCACTTGCTTGCCCAGTTGTATCGAGGCTTACAGACAAATGCCGGCGTCATCGGCACCCTGGGCTACGGTTTGTCGGGAGATTCGCTGAAACCTGTCGGCCTGACCACGCCGGATGCGGTGTCGTGCCAGCAGATTTTGTCCGAGTTGCGGCAACGGGGAGCCGGCTTGGTCGCGATGGAGGTGTCCTCTCACGGTTTGGCGCAATACCGGGTCGAGGGCATTAGCTTTCACGGAGCTGTATTTACCAACCTGAGTCGAGATCACCTGGATTATCACGGCTCCATGGCTGAGTATTCGGCGGCCAAGCAAAAACTTTTCGCCCGCGACGAGTTGCAGTTTGCCGTGTTGAATGCCGAGGATGATGCGGCAGCGGCCATGGCGTCGTCACTGGCGCCAGGCGTCGATTGCTATTTTTACACCACGCAGGCCGCGGTTCCCCAGTCCGTGACAGCAGCCGATGGCGTAGTGGTTCGCGCAAAACAGATCGAGCTGTCGCCGCGCGGTATTCGCGCACTTGTCGACAGTCCCTGGGGGCAAGCGGAGCTGCACAGCTCATTGATCGGCAGATTCAACCTCAGCAATTTGCTGGCCGTCATCACCAGCGCCTGTGCCGATGGCCTGGCTTTCGATGAGGTCGTGGCGGCGGTCGGCGCCTTGCGGCCGGTAGAGGGTCGTATGCAGTTGGTGAGCGCCGGGAGCGAGCCCGCAGTGCTGGTCGATTATGCACATACGCCCGATGCGCTGGAAAAAGCTCTGCTGAGTCTGCGGCAAATAGAGAAAAACGGGTCTGGCGGCCGTGTCTTTTGCGTCTTTGGCTGCGGTGGCGAGCGCGATGCGGGTAAGCGGACGCAGATGGCCGCCATTGCCGAGCGCTACGCGGATATCGTTGTCGTGACCAATGACAATCCACGAGGCGAGGACCCCGCGCGCATCATCGATGACATCGTCAGGGATATGCGGTGCCGGCCGGTCATTATCGAGGATCGGGCCGAGGCTATCCGCTACGCCGTTAACCATGCCGAAGAGAGTGACGTGATAATGCTGGCGGGCAAAGGCCATGAACAGTATCAACTTGTCGGCGACCAGCGTCTTCCCTTTAGCGATGTGGCGCAGGCGCGACTGGCGCTGGCTCGCCGCAGAGAGTGCCAATGACCGTGCGCGAGTTGACCTTGTCCCAGGCAGCAGTGAGCTATGGCGGCACACTGCTGCGCCCGGACTGTCATTTCCGGCAGGTGTCCACCGATTCGCGGACGCTGGTGAGCGGCGATCTGTTTGTCGCCTTGCGGGGTGCTCATTTCGACGCGCACAAGTTTTTACCGGATGTTGCGCCTAAAGCAGGCGGCCTGGTCGTGCAGTACCCCGATACGCGTTTGGAAGTCCCGCAGTGGGTGGTACCCGACACCACGCTGGCGCTGGGCCAATTGGCGGCGCTGGCGCGCGCGCAGTTTAGCGGGCCTTTAGTGGCGGTTACCGGCAGCGCAGGTAAAACCACGGTCAAGGAGATGGTGGCGCGCATTCTCGCGACCGCCGGGCCGGTGCTCGCCACGCAGGGCAATTTGAACAACCACATCGGCGTCCCCAAAACTCTTTTGCAACTGGCTGCCGATCATCGTTTTGCAGTCATAGAAATGGGCGCCAGCGGTCCCGGTGAAATCGATTATCTCGTGCATTTGGCCAAGCCGCAGGTGGCGCTGGTCACCAATGTTCTGCCTGCACATATTGAAGGCTTCGGTTCCCTGGAGGGGATTGCCAGGGCCAAAGGAGAGATTTACAGCGGTTTGCGCGCGGACGGCACTGCCGTATTGAATCAGGACGAACCCTGGGCGGCGCAGTGGCGGGCAGTCTTGCCCTGCACTCGCGTACTGACCTGTAGCGTGGAAAACCAGTCCGCCGACGTATTTGCCAGCGATATCGAGCTCGATATCGACGGTTGTGCGGGCTTTGTCTTGCATCTGCCGGAACAGCGTGTACCGGTGCGCTTGCAGATTCCCGGTCGCCACAATGTTTTCAATGCAATTGCCGCGGCCGCCTGCGCCCATGCTGTGGGGATTGAAGCGACAGCTATCGCTGCCGGGCTCGAAACGATGCAGGGTGTGACCGGGCGCATGCAGGTCAAGGCGGGTGCCAAGGGCGCACGCATCATCGACGACACCTACAACGCCAATCCAGCTTCCATGAAAGCGGCGATTGATGTCCTTGCCGAGCGCGATGG
>DJFY01000109.1:4325-7060 GCA_002431545.1 Cellvibrionales bacterium UBA5860
GGCACATACGCCAGCGACAGGGGTATCGATCTGCTACTGGCGACCGGTGAACTGAGCGCTCATGTGGTCGCGGGTTTTGCCGGCGACGCCTGCCTGCTGCCGGATCGGCAGGCTCTTGCCGAGCGTTTGCTGGCAGAGCTATCGAATGATGTCACTGCGCTGGTGAAAGGTTCCCGAAGCGCTGGTATGGAAGAGGTGGTGGCACGTGTTGTCGCTACAGAGGAGGGCGCTGAATGTTTTACTGGTTAGCGGATTACCTAAGTCAATACGCCAGCATCTTCACTGTTTTCAAGTATCTCACCCTGCGCGCCATCCTGGGAGTGATGACAGCACTGCTTATATCCCTGGTGCTGGGCCCGGTAGTGATACGGCGGTTGCGCGAAATGCAGATCGGCCAGTACGTGCGCGACGACGGCCCGCAAAGCCACCTGAGCAAATCCGGTACGCCGACCATGGGCGGCGCATTAATTCTGATGGCGATATTTATCAGTGCCCTGCTTTGGTCTGATCTCAGCAATCGTTATGTCTGGACGGTGCTTGCCGTGACCTTCCTGTTCGGCCTGGTTGGCTGGGTCGACGACTACCGAAAGATCGTCAAGCGCAACTCGCGGGGTCTTCCCGCCCGATGGAAATACCTGTGGCAGTCGCTGGTCGGGCTGGGTGCGGCGGTCTTTCTGTTTATGACGGCACAGCAGGCAGCGGAAACCCAGCTCATCGTGCCGTTTTTCAAGCAGGTAGCCTGGGACATGGGCCTGTTCTACATCGTGCTCACCTACTTTGTAATCGTCGGCACCAGCAATGCCGTCAACCTCACCGACGGCCTAGACGGGCTGGCGATCATGCCGACCGTGCTTGTCGGTGCCGCACTTGGCGTGATCGCCTATCTTGCCGGCAATGCCGAGTTTTCCAACTACCTGCATATTCCCTACATTCGTGGAGCCGGTGAACTGATTATTTTCTGCGCTGCCCTGGGTGGCGCCGGTCTGGGTTTTCTGTGGTTTAACACATATCCCGCACAAATATTCATGGGCGATGTGGGGGCCCTGGCGCTGGGTGCCGCCCTCGGCGTGATTGCCGTGATTGTCCGGCACGAGATCGTGCTCTTCATCATGGGCGGAATTTTCGTGCTGGAGACAGTTTCGGTGGTGCTGCAGGTGGCCTCGTTCAAACTCAGGGGCAAGCGCATATTCCGCATGGCGCCGATCCACCACCACTTCGAGTTAAAGGGCTGGCCGGAGCCGCGCGTCATTGTTCGGTTCTGGATCATTACGGTCATGCTCGTGTCCTTCGGACTGGCAACCCTCAAGTTAAGGTGAGTACTGAATGCCCGCAGGTGCGTTGATGCGACAACACGTGAGCGACAGTAGAACACTGGTGATTGGTGCAGGTGCCACCGGCTGGTCTGTGGCGCGTTTTCTCGACGCCCGTGGCGAGGTCTGCGAGCTGGCAGACGACAACCCGGAGGCAGTGAGTCCGGCCAGTGCTGTTGAGAATGGCCCAGGCCTGGCGGTGCGCCGTCTCGATGCGTCTCTGCTCGATGGCGTGTCCCGGTTGGTGGTTAGTCCCGGTGTGCCCGCCGATCACCCGGTGCTGATGGAGGCCGCGGCGCGGGGTGTCGCCGTTACCGGCGATATCGCGTTGTTTATGCGTGAGGCCCGCGCGCCGGTGGTGGCGATTACGGCTTCAAACGGAAAGAGCACGGTGACCGAGCTGCTGGGTGAAATGGCGCGCGCAGCGGGTCGCCGCGTCGGCGTCGGCGGTAATCTGGGTACGCCGGCCCTGGATCTACTGGCGGATGACCGGGATCTCTACGTGCTTGAGCTCTCAAGTTTTCAGCTCGAGTGGGTTGACCAACTCGATGCCCGGGCGGTGACGATACTGAATATCAGCCCCGATCACCTCGATCGATACGCCAGCTTTGAAGACTACGCAGCGGCCAAGAAGCGTATTTACCGGGGCGCTGGCACGGTGGTTCTGAATCGCCAGGCTGACTTTGTCGATCAAGCCGATTTCGCCAACGCGGCGTCGGGCAAGCCAAAAGTCGTTGATTTTGGTCTGGATGTGCCCGCGCCCGGTCAATATGGGCTTGTCGAGGTTGATGGTACGGCCTGGCTGGCCCAGGGCAACCGGCGTCTGCTACCGGTTGCGGAACTGGCGATGGCGGGGCGCCACAATATTTTGAATGCGCTGGCTGCGCTGGCGCTGGGTGAGGCGGTTGGTCTGCCACGGGCGCCGATGCTCGCGCAGCTGCGAGTATTTCGCGGCCTGCCGCATCGTTGCCAGGTGATCGCGCGTCGGGCCGGTGTCATTTGGGTCAATGATTCCAAGGCGACCAACACCGGCGCCACGATCGCCGCGCTTGAAGGCTTGAGCGATGGACACCGGGCCAACCTGATCCTTATCGCCGGCGGTCAGGGTAAAGGCCAGGATTTTAGCCCCCTCGCCCGCGCATTACCTGGCAAAGTCCGCCACCTTGTATTACTAGGCGAAGCAGCAATGGTGATTGCCAACGCGGTCGGTGGTGAACTGCCGGTTTCGCAGGCGGTGGACATGACCGAGGCGGTACAGCTGGCTGCCGGCATCGCCCGGGACGGCGATACTGTGCTGTTGTCCCCCGCTTGTGCATCTTTCGATATGTTCAAAGGTTTTGCCGATCGTGGCGATAGCTTTGTCGACGCAGTGGAGGCGCTATGCTGAGTGCGGCGCGCCGGTGGGTTGAGAGCGTATGGCAAGTC
>DJFY01000001.1:0-8874 GCA_002431545.1 Cellvibrionales bacterium UBA5860
AACATCCCGCTCTATTGGTCTGCATGCTTTCTTACTGCGCCAGCTGGACCGCTTCGTCGACATCCACCGAAACCATGCGCGATACGCCGGGCTCGTTCATGGTAACGCCCATCAATTGCTGGGCCATCTCCATGGCAATTTTGTTGTGGGTAATATAAATAAACTGCACGGCCTGGGACATCTCCTTAACCATATTGGCATACCGCGTGACATTAACGTCGTCGAGTGGGGCGTCGACTTCATCCAGCATACAAAATGGCGCCGGATTGAGCTTGAATATGGAAAATACGAGTGCAATTGCAGTCAGGGCTTTTTCCCCCCCCGATAACAGGTGTATGGACGCGTTTTTCTTGCCCGGCGGGCGGGCCATGATGGTGACGCCGGTATCGAGCAGGTCATCCCCGGTTAGCTCGAGATAGGCATGACCGCCGCCAAAGAGTTTCGGAAACAACTGTTGCAGTGAAGAGTTTACAGTGTCGTATGTTTCCTTGAATTTGGTTCGCGTCTCGCGATCGATTTTGCGAATGGCCGCTTCCAGGGTTTCCAGTGCCTCGACCAGCTCCTCGTGCTGCGCATCGAGGTATGTTTTGCGCTCGCTTTCGATTTTGTATTCGTCCATTGCGGCGAGATTGATCGAACCCAAGCGCTGAATGCGGTTTTCAACCTGCGTCAGTTCTTCCTGCCAAGCTTGCTGACTAGCGTCCGCGGGCAAAGCCTCAATCAAGGATTCCAGTACGTAGTCGAGTTCGACGATCTGCTCTTCGATCGCCTGACAGCGAGTTTGCAGTTCCTGAGCGGCGATTTTCTTTTGCTCGATATCACTGCGAACCTGCTGGGTCTCATCTTCTATCTGGCCGCGCTTACTCTCGAACTCGCGAATCTGGGCTTCGATTTCGTCAACCTGGCGCCGGGCCTCACCCAGTTCCCGCTCGCTGTCCAGTCGTCGCTCCAACCTCTCGTCGAGTTCGGTCTGTAATTTAATGCACGGATCATCGCTCTCACTCTGGCTTGCCAATAAAGAGGCCTGGCGCTGTGCCAGCCTTTGCAATTGAATATCCAGGCGCTCGATGCCCTCTCGCAATGCGGCCAGCTGGGTGTTCAAAGAACGCTCGCGCATCACCAGCTCGTGGGTTTTGTTCTGATCGTGCCGGGCCGACTGGCGGGCCTCGTCCAATACCTTGCGACAATCATCGCGGCGCGTGAGCAAGGTTTCACGCTGCATTTCATTTGCCGCCATCGCTTCAGTCGCGCTCTCCAATGCCTGTCTGGCGGTAGACAACTGGGCTTTTTCCCGCTGCACCTGGGTGTCAATCTCGGCATGCTCCTGCTCGAGACGCGAGCGCCGCTGCGTCACTTGCTCCTGCTTTGATCGGGCAATCTGAATTTCGGACGACAAACCTGACTCAGCCCGTTGCAGCTCGGCCAACCCTTCCTGGGAACTTTCTCGCCGCTGCTCGAGGTCGCGTAGCTGCACCTCACTTCCTTGGAGCTTGTCCTCCAGTCCGGCTACCTGCTGCCTTTGCTCGTTAAGGGATTGCTCCAACTCTGTCAGTTCGCGCTGACGCACCAACACACCGCTGATGCGATTTTCATTGCGGGTAACACGCGCCCAGTCCGCGCCCAACCAGTGTCCGTCTCGACTAATGACCGAACAACCCGGAGCCAGTGAGTCACGCAGACTCAAGGCCTGCCCCAGAGAATCCACTGCCCGCACCTGTCGCAGCAGACGCCCGACGACTGGAATCTGACTGGTGACCTTGTCGGCAAGGCTGCCCGCCTGGGTTTCCTCCGCCCCCGCATTTAAGCGGTTTTCCACTATTAATAACTGGCCCGAACACCAGCTCTCAAGCAATCCAGCCGACTTGCCGACGCTGTCGACATGAAGCGCACGCAGGAAGTCGCCCAATACCGTTTCCACGGCGGTTTCCCAACCGGGAGCCACCTCCAGGGCATCGCTTAAATACTGCGCGTCGCCCATGCCGTTTGCCTGCAACCAGCCCTGGCGCTCTGTGTCGCCCTCGCGCGCAGCCTTTTGCAGGGCTTCGAGCGACGCATGACGTCCCTGTGTTTTCTGCAGTGCCTCACGCGCCCGATGCAAAGCGCTCGACAAGCTGGACAGCTCCTCGCGTTTTTGTCCGACCTCTCGAAGCAGTGCCTCGTGTTGCGCCTGAGCTCCGGCACGCTTGGACTGCGCCTCTTTTAATGCCTGGTCCAAACTCGCCACTTCGCCTGTCGTCGCTGCCTCAGCAAGCCCCTGCTGTTCTTCCTGCAAACGATGTAAGCGCTGGTTAAGTGCGATCAGCGAGCGCTCCATGTGCTCAATTTTTGACCGCTGCACTTCCGCTTCCCGCTCCGGCAGCGCTGCGCGTTGTGTAAAGTCATCCCAGTCGGCCTGCCATGACTGCATCTTGTCCTCAGCATGGGACAGTTGTTCTGTCGACACCCTTTCGCGCTGTCTCGCCCCGTCTAGTTGCTCCTTGACCTGGTTGAGCTCCCCGTCCCAGGTTACGACCTTTTCCCGGTCCGCCTCGACGTGGTCACGCATTTCACCGAAGCTGCGCTGGGTTTGTTCGATATCGCGCCGCAGCTCCTCTGCACGCTCGCGGGCATGCTTGATCGCTTGCTCAAGCCTGGCCACCTCGGCACCTGCGGCATAATACCGGCCCTGCACTTCGCGCAATTTTTCATTGCATTCAGTGTGGTCCTGCCTCTGCTTCTCGAGCGCCGTATCGCAACGCTGTTTCTCAGCCCTTAGTGCCTCTATCTTCACCGAATCTTCGGCTATAACGCGGTTTTGTCTCTGCAATTGGCCATTGAAATCCTGCCAGCGCAGGGCCTGGAGCTGCCCACGCAGGAGACGCTCTGCTTTCTTGAATTCAGTATATTTTTCGGCGGCCCGGGACTGGCGCTCCAAGCGCTGCAATTGCCGCGTCAGCTCATCGCGAATATCGGTCAGTCGCTCGAGATTTTCCCGGGTGCGCTTGATGCGATTCTCGGTATCTTTGCGACGGTCTTTGTACTTGGATATACCCGCGGCTTCCTCGATATAACCCCTGAGCTCCTCGGGCTTGGACTCGATCAGGTTCGAGATCATGCCCTGCTCAATAATGGAATAACTACGGGGACCGAGCCCGGTACCGAGAAACACATCGGTGATGTCGCGCCGCCTGCACTTGCTGCTGTTTAAAAAGTAGCTGGACTGCCCGTCCCGATTGACTGTGCGCCGAATAGATATTTCGTTGAAGGCAGCATACTCACCTTTCAGCGAACCCGTGGAGTTATCGAAGACCAGCTCGATCGAAGCCTGGCCCACCGGTTTGCGACCGCCGGATCCGTTAAATATCACGTCCGACATGGACTCACCGCGCAGGTTTTTGACCGAGCTTTCACCCATGACCCAGCGCACAGCGTCGATAATATTGGACTTGCCGCAGCCATTGGGACCGACCACGGCACAGAGGTTACCTGGAAAAGTGACAGTCGTTGGATCGACGAACGATTTAAAACCGGCGAGTTTTATACATTTAAGACGCATCGATTACTCTTTAATCGACATGTTTGTGGCGGCCTCGGGAAATACCGGTATCAAGCTAGCGATTCTACACGCTGAAAACGCAGGAACAACCGCCAGCGGGAAATTTATTTTCTGTGGCCAGCAACCCAGGGAGATCAAAGCCGGAATTAACACGTAGTATTCGGCTGGACGACAATGGGGGTCCGGTTGTCCCGGCCGCATGGGAAGCTGCAAAAATAACGTATACACTTCGCGCTCCATGATGCATATCGTACTTTACGAACCGGAAATCCCACCCAATACGGGCAACATCATGCGCCTGTGTGCCAACACAGGCTTTAATCTCCACCTGATCAAACCGCTGGGCTTCAGTATGACGGAGAAGAAACTACGCCGGGCCGGACTGGATTACCGCGACGAACTGCGCGTCACTGTACACGACAATTGGTCGGACTGCGTCGGACAACTGGGACCGTCAAATGTTTATGCGTTAAGTACAAAAGGGCGACGCAACTACACCGATGTCGCATATGGGGTTGGAGACACCCTGGTTTTCGGCCCGGAGACCCGCGGCCTGCCAGGGGAGTTTTTAGCCGAATTGCCGACGGACAATGTGCTGCGTGTCCCGATGCTGCCGAACAATCGCAGTCTAAACCTGTCCAATGCTGTGGCAATTGTTGCTTACGAAGCATGGCGACAACATGCTTTTGCCGGCAGCCTCTGAATGACTTCGCGCGTCGGGCTGTTCTACGGCAGTTCTACCTGTTACACCGATATCGCAGCGGAAAAAATCCGCGACGAGTTGGGGGCCGCCCTGGTCGACGTGTTCGATATCGCGGAGCACTCACTTACGCTGGCCAACCGTTATCACCGGCTGATTTTTGGCATTCCCACCTGGGACTACGGCGAATTGCAGGAAGACTGGGAAGCCGCGTGGCCGGCTCTCAATGACATTGACTGGTCCGGTAAATCCGTCGCGATATACGGATTGGGCGACCAGCTCGGCTACCCGGACTGGTTTCAGGATGCGATGGGATACTTGTGGGCTCACATCGCCAAATCGGGCGGCAACATGGTGGGGTTTTGGCCAAGCACGGGATATGACTTTCGTGCCTCGCAAGCGCTTACCGCCGATGGCGATCTATTTGTCGGTCTGGCCCTGGATGAGGAAAACCAGTTTGAACTTAGCGAGGAACGCATTGCGCTTTGGTGCACGCAAATTCGCCGGGAGTTTGGCCTTGCCTAATGTAGGCGCGGCAGCACTCCGGTTAATGTCGCGTAATTTGATGTACCGTCGCCAATGGGCGCGTATAACTTTTACCGAAAGACTCTGCCGTCATCGGTTTGGCGTAGAGAAAGCCCTGCGCCAGTTGGCATCCCATATCCTGCAACAACTCTTCCTGGCCTGGACGCTCGACGCCCACGGCGACGACGGTCTTATCGAGTAATTCGCCAATACCAATCAAAGCTCGGATCAGGGTGGTGTCTTCCTTACCGGTTCGCACCCGCGCCAGCAGACGCTGGTCGAGCTTGAGCGTGTCGACGGGCAAGTCGCGCAGATAGCGGAAATCCGCATGGCTCGAGCCAAACTGGTCGATGCAGAAGCGGACGCCGGCCTGATTCAGCTGGCGCATAAACTGATGAGCCCGGTTGGGATTCTGCAGAATGACACTTTCAGAAATTTCCAGCATGAGCATAGACGGTGACAAATTAAACTGCTCGAGGGTGTCGAGAGCCATTTCGGCAAATCCGGCGTCATTGACCTGCGATCCGGCAATGTTTATCGATAAATAATCGATGTCGATGTGTTGAATACGCCAGGTCTGCAGCTGCTGGCAAACCTCATTGAGTGTCCACTCTCCGATCGATGCGGTGATGCCTGCCTCTTCCGCAAGCACCATAAAATCTGCCGGAAAGATGATACCCCGGCAATGGTGATTCCAGCGCAGCAGACCTTCACATCCCACTACTTGGCCCGTGCGGATATCGTGCATGGGCTGATAGGCCATTTCCATCTGACCGCGTTTCAGCGCCAACCGCAGCTCGGACGGGAAGAAAAGAGCCTTCGCCATATGGCTGGACTCGCCTTCCGAGAGACTGAAAAAGCCGTTTCTGCCTTCCGCCTTAGCACGATACATAGCGCTGTCAGCACACTTGAGCAAACTCATCAGGTCTTCGCCGTCCTCGGGATAAACGCCGACACCGACGCTGGCGGACATCTCAAGTTTGTCATCTGGGATATTAAAGGGCTCGACAAAACAGCCCATTATTTTTTTGGCAATAGAGGTGACCTCGAGAGAATCCTCGACGTTTTCGGTAATGACTGTGAATTCATCGCCGGCGAGCCTCGCCACGGTATCGCTCTGCCGCACCGCGGACAGTAGACGTCTGCCCACTTCTTTTAGGATTTCATCGCCAACATGATGGCCATGTGCGTCGTTGATCAGTTTGAAGTTATCGAGGTCGATGAAAAAGATGGCTAACTGGGTACTACTGCGTCGGGCCCGTTTTATACCCTGATCGAGGCGGTCGAGAAACAGACGCCGGTTGGGTAAATCCGTGAGATTATCGTGATTGGCTTGGTATTCCAGTTCCTGGTGAGTGCGTTTCATCGCGGAAAGGTCCGCGAAAAACAGCACATAGTTGGTTATTTCGCCCGCTTCGTCACGCATTACGTTAACCGACATATTCGCCGAGAATAACTCTCCCGACTTGCGTCGCAGCGAAATCTCGTCGCTCCACGTGCCTGTATCGCGCAAGCCACCAAGCATACCACGATAGAAAGTGATACTTGGCTGACCGACGATATGAAAGCCCTTGCGATGTCCAACCACTTCAGGCGCGGTATAACCCGTGAGTCGAGTGTATTCATCGTTGACCTGCGTCACGATGCGATGACGATCCAGCATGACGATGGCTTCGGTCGCTTTCAGGAAAACCTGTTCGGCGAGACTAACTTGCGCGCGAAGCGCGGCTTTGTCGGCGACGTCGACGGAAACACAGTGAAAAGCTCCGGGACGGCCCTGCTCTTCCGGAAAGAAAAAATGTTCGACACGGCGATCTCCCTTTCGAGAGTCTCCTTTCACCTGTTCCCCGGCCAGGGCGCGCTTGGCGAGCGTAAAAAGCTCGGGATCGACGGATTCGAGCGCATGAATTTTTTGATGGCGCAGTTGTTTGGCCGACCACAGCTGCTGTAGCGCAGCATCGCCCTCGACACTTTTGATTCGACCGCGCGCGCTGATTTTCCAGACCAGCATCGGTGATATTGCGCTGATATGCTGCAATACCCTGTCGTCGACCTGGTTTTCGGACTGGGGCTGTCTGGGTGCGGTAAAATAATTTAACAGGATAACGGTCAACGCCCACGCCGCTAGCAGCAATGCATAAGGCAGCCAGTCCCTGCCAGGCGCCAGCGATGTCTGCGAGTACAGCAGTACACCCACCGTGACGTAAACTGCGGCGATCAATAGTTGCCAGATTGCGCGATAGTTGCTCTGCATGATCCGTGGCGCCGTCAGCGGTATCTCGAAGGAGCAGGTCACCCGGTTGCAACCGGCATAACCCACTGATTGTCTGGAGTATAGAGACAAGGGAGAAGTGGGCGCAACTACCACGCGCCGCTAATTGCCCAGTGGTTCATTTGCCAACCCGAGCGGCTATGTTTCGAATATTACAACCGCATCCTTAAGAACTATTGGGAATAAAAAATAGGCGCTGGCGGGCTACGCTTGGAATTCGGGTCGACCCGGTGATCCCGACAGCGAATAATCGATCTAATCGCGTGATCTCTAATCACCTCCAGCAATCACCTCCAGCGCAGCAAGGCCACACGCTTGCATTGGCTGAACCATCTGCGCCTACTACGCCCTCCACGCCAATTACGCGCATCCCTGGCTACAATTACGCGTATTCTTGGTAAAAGACCGGCGCTGCCTATAAATCGCGCGCGATCAATTCCAGCATGATTTCACTGGTGCCGGCATAAATACGAGCCACCCGGGAATCGGCGTACATACGGCAAATCAGGTACTCATCCATATAACCGTAGCCCCCGTGCAGCTGCAAACATTGATCCAGGACCGTTTGCTGCAATTCAGGCAACCACCACTTACACATGGACGCAGTAGTGTTATCTAATTCGCCAACGGCGACCAGTTCGATACACCGGTCCACAAAGACGCGGGCCGCGCGCGTTTGGGCGTGGATTTCAGCCAGCTTAAAACGCGTATTTTGCTGGTCAAACAAAGACTTACCAAAGGCTTTGCGATCTTTGACATAACTGACGGTTTCCGCGAGTGCACCCTCCATGGTAGCGATCGTCTGAACGCCTACGGTGGTGCGCTCGTATGGTAGATCGCTCATTAATTGCGCAAAGCCCTGTCCCTCCTCGCCACCCAGTAACTGGCTTTCGTGGACGCGGACGTCTTCAAAAAAAAGCTCGCAGGTATCCTGCGCCTTCTGCCCAAGTTTCTTTAATTTACGACCTACCCGGTAACCATCGAGGCCAGCGGTCTCCAGCACCAGAATTGACAAACCTCTGCCGCCGGCATTCGGATCTGTTTTGACGATCAGTAGCAATAATTCACACAGATAACCATTGGTGATAAAGATTTTTGAGCCGTTGACCACATAGTAGTCCCCTTCCTTTTGCGCTCGCGTGGCGATGGCCTGCAAATCCGACCCAGTGCCGGGTTCCGTCATCGCAATGGCACCGATCATCTCACCGCTGGTCATCTTGGGTAGCCAGCGGTTTTTTTGCTCCTCGGTACCGTGATTCAGAATGTAATTGGCGCTGATGCTGTGCACGCCCTGGCCCATGCCTGTCAGACCGCGCCGCCACTGCTCCTCATAGAAAACCGCCTCGTAACGGAAATCGGCACCAACACCGCCGTATTCTGCCGGAATGTCCGTACACAGAAATCCCTGGGTGCCGGCCTTGCGCCAGAGAGATTTGTCGATATGTTGCTGCTGCCGCCACGTCTCGTCGTAGGGCGCCATTTCCGTTTCGACGAATTTGCTGACGGAACGCCGAAAAATATCGAGTTCCTCGTCCATCCAGGGGGAACGGTATGTGCTCATAGCTGTTTGCCTGCTCTTTTCGTTTTAATAATGTCATCCTGTATCAGCGCCACATCTCCCTGGCTGACATATTCAGATTCTCATTTCGCATATTGTTCACATGTGCCGTCAGCGTCAGGTCGCTTGCAGGCAGGGACCAAGGCGCTCGATCGGACCGGCACCTGCTCGCGTGTCCGCGCTAATTACCGCATTGCTAGTCCTGAGCCAATTGGGAATGCGATCCGTCTGGACCTCATTTTTCCTGGCCTTGACGCACCGTCGCCCGGCCGGTCAGTTTTACC
>DJFY01000001.1:9196-14978 GCA_002431545.1 Cellvibrionales bacterium UBA5860
TCCCTCACCTCGCCTGAACAGGTGATTTCGTCACCCACATAGACCAGGGCGACAAACTTGACCTCAAAGCTGATCAGCGCGGTTTGCGGTATCCAGTTGGTCAGCATCTGGCCCATATAGGCCATATTTAACATGCCGTGAGCAAAAACATCCTCTTTGCCTGAAGCCCGGGCAAAATCCGTGTCCACGTGAATGGGATTGTGGTCGTTTGACGCACCGCAAAAATAGGCCAGGGTCGCCCGCGTCAGCGGACCCTTGGTGAGCGGCGGGAGAATATCCCCAACCGCTATATCGGGAAACGCGATGTACGGCATATCGACCGTCCGTTTCGGGCCGGGCACCCGGCTCGCTCCCTGTTACTTTCATACTTGTCCACCGCGGCCGCGAAGGTCATGTTCGTTGCTCGACCAGTGTTTGTTTTAATAGCGCCACCCTGACACCGAACTGGTTAGTCACCAGCGTTTCCTCGACCATAAAGCGAAACCTGCCCCGGGCCTTTTCGTACGCATCAACGATTTTAGGCGCAAAAGTGATGCGATCGCGGCCAAATATCGGCTCAAAATAGTCAAAACGTTGCCGGGTGTGCAACAGCTTTGTCAGATCCATACCCATAGCTCTGGGCCTGACAAAGGGGTCGGGAACAGCGGAACTCAAAGTCACCGCATAAGTGGGAGGTGCCATAATCGAACGATAGCCTGCCGATTTTGCCGCCTCTTCATCGTAATAAATCGGATTTGTCTCGCCAACGGCCTTGGCAAAAAACTTAAGCTGCCATAACTCTACATCCACGGTGTAAGGGGTGAAGGTATCGCTACTACTATTATGTGTGTTTTCTGTCATTACCTGTGTTGCTTGTCTGCAGGCACCTGCCAGCGATCGTCGGCAAATCCGCACAATGTATCCCCGCTGCGCGACTAACTCAAGGGCAATAGTTACTGGCAAGTAAACGTGTCACAGGGAACAATTTTACATCGGAGAAACATCACCGTAATCACGCCGGCATTTGCGATAAGGATAACCTGGTCACAATCCTTTATGGCCGCGTATTCCCTTCCTGTTCAGCGAAAGAGGCGGCGCGATGCTACCTCTGGGTAAGAACTGTTACTCATAAGTGCGAAAAGTCGCCGGATGGGATAAACTGGATGTGCAATCCAACCGATCCCACGCACCATGAACAAATCCACGCGATCCCGCTGGGGCAAAGCCATACAAAGCAAGGCCGTTCAACACGAATTAAAACGACTGGCCATTTTGAAGACAGCGGCTCGCCTGTTTAACCAAAACGGATTTCGGCAAACGTCGCTGAATGATCTGGCCGAAGAACTCCAGGTCACCAAGCCGACCTTGTACTACTACATCGATAATAAGGAGGACATTCTCTTTCAATGTCTGCTGACGGCGATCACTCGGTTACTGGAACAGATCGAGGAGATTCAGCGCACGGGAGAATCCGGTCTCGACAAGGTCAGCCGCTTTATTCACGTTTTTACCAACGTATTTGATGACGAGTTTGGCCGCTGCCTGTCGCAACCGGGACCGGAGCCCCTATCCGAGAAATATCTGTCTCAGATCGAACCCTTTTACATCCAGCTCGATGCCACCATGCGGCAGATGATTGAAGATGGCATAACCGACGGTTCGATCAGGGCCTGCGATTCCAAAATTGCGGCGTTTACCATATTTGGCGCTATCAACTGGATGACACGCTGGTATCAAATTGGCGGAGGGATGACCACCAGGGAAGTCGGCAACGAGATGGCCAATATGTTCACCAAAGGACTCACCAGCGACGTTCGCAAAGATTAATTTTTCGACACCCAGAGAGTCCTTATACCATAGCAAGCCGTCTCGCTAGATAGCAGCTAAGCGGTGCCGGTTTGCTGACCGGGCAGCGACTCGGCCACCAGAACTCCCGCTTGTTCCAGCTCTTCAATTCTCGCCTCGTCATAGGATAAAAAGTTCGATAGTACATCGCGGTTATGCTCACCCAAGTACGGCGCCTGCAGATCCAGGTCATTGGCGTAGGCGGAAAACCGCAGTGGCATACCCGGCATATCAAAAGTACCGAACTCGCGCTCAGTTACCGTGCGTACGGTGCCCCGCTCGCGCAGGTGCGGGTGTTCCATGGCTTCCTGAAGCGTCAGCACGGGTGCCACCGGCACCCGTGCTGCCTCCAGTAAATCTATGACTTGCCGATCCGTTTCAAAAGACGCGATCCAGTTTTCAATAATCTCGGCTAACACCAGGCGATTTCTGACACGATCGTTGATTTTTGCAAAGCGGGGGTCGGTCAGTAGTTCCGGCATACCCATCACCTCACACAGGGCTTGCCACTGGTGTAGGACTGCAATAATTATCAGGTATCCGTCATTACCTTTGAAGGCACCGAGCGGAGCCAATCCCGGGCTGTGGGAACCGCCCCGGGAGGGCGCAAAACGCCCCTCGCTGCCGCTGATCATGGCGACACCGGATTCGTGGCAATGGAAGTAGCTGTCGAGCAAGGAAAGATCGAGATACTGACCGGGTCCACCGACAGCGCGGTGATACAACGCTGAACTGATCGCAGCCAGGGCATGAACACCCGTCATGACATCACCCATAGCCACTGTGGGTAGAGTCGGCGACCCTTCGGGTTCGCCGATCAAACCAGTGACGCCCGCGTAGGCCTGGCCGATGTAATCAAACCCAGGCAGGTCTGCAAGCGGCCCAGTCTGACCGAAAGTCGAAATAGAGCACATGATCAGCTTCGGGTTCAATTCGTGCACCGTGGACCAATCCAGCCCCATTCGCCCGATCACACCCGGGGCAAAATTTTCCAGCAGAACGTCGAATTGTGGCACCAGATCCTGCAATATCTGCCGGCCAGCCGCCGTCTTGACGTTGAGACACAGGCTCTTTTTCCCCCGGTTCTGCGACAGAAAGTAAGCAGAGCGACCACCTTTCAGATAGCCGACCTTGCGCACCTGATCGCCGCGCGGCGCCAGTTCAAGCTTCACAACCTCTGCACCCATTTCAGCCATCAGGCGAGTGGTCGTCGGTCCCGCCAGATGTTGCGTGAAGTCGAGCACCTTGATGCCGCTGAGAACGTGTGGATGGTTCATATCGGTCACCCCAATTGTTATGTTTTTTTAAGTCTTATCACGCCCGTCGTCCGCCTGGCGACGCGCCTATGTTTAACAGGACCATCATGGACACCCCACTTGCAAACAGACTTTGCCGGGGCACTGCCGCGCGTTATCCGGAAACAAATGCAATGCAGAAAACTCTAGCACAAGATTTCAAAAACCCTGCATGTAAGTTTTTGTCGCAACCTTCTATCTACCTATCTACCTATACACCACGCTAAACATACGTCCCTTTTTTTCGCGCCGTCTCGAACGTATTTGTATTACCCGGGTACTGTCCTTGTATGGAAAGAAAAGTGGAGAACGTTATCAGCTATTTCCAGGCGTTCGAGTCTCCACAAGGCTTCCAGCCGGGGAGCCCGAAGCAGACGGTGTCACAAAAAAGATTTGAGCAGCTATTTTGAGCTGTAAACAGGAGGAATCCAGACCCGGGCTAACTCGAACTCAGCGCAGGGCGCCGCCAAAACGCCGGTATCGAAAACACGGGGAAGTTGTCAGGGAAGTTCGTTTAAGTCGGCGCCTTCTTTTTCCACCGGCAGGAGATTTTCCCGGGTGATTTTGAGCGACAACAACATACTTGCCGCCACGTAGATTGATGAGTACGTGCCAATAATCACCCCGACGATCAAAGCGACCGAGAAGTTGTGAATCAATTCACCGCCGAATACAAACAAAGCCACCAACACCAGCAAGGTCGTCAACGACGTGACAATTGTTCTGCCGAGGGTTTGCGTCAGGGATTCATTAATCACATCGACCGGCTCGGCGACGCGCAGCAACCGGAAATTCTCGCGAATCCGGTCGGACACGACAATCGTATCATTCAGTGAATAACCGATAACCGCCAGTACGGCAGCCAGAACCGTGAGATCGAATTCCACTTCGAAAACCGAAAAAAATCCGAGAGTTATCAACACGTCGTGTATCAATGCGCACACCGCCGCGAGGGAAAATTTATACTGGAAGCGGATCGCGACGTAAAGCATGACCACGGCCAATGCAGCCAACATACCGAGCCCACCCTGGTCGCGCAATTCCTCGCCGATCTGCGGGCCGACATACTCGGTACGCCGCAATTCAACGTTATCACCACTACCCTGCAGAACATCGAGTACGCGTTTGCCCAGGTCCGAGTCCGGTTCGCCCTGAAGTTTTATCAGCAGATCTGTTTGCGCGCCAAAATGGACTACGACCGGATCGCTGAAAGCATTGTCCTCGAGCAAGTTTCTGACCGCCAGCACATCCACCGGCTGCTCGTAGCCAACTTCGATTAAAGTGCCACCAGTAAAATCCAGGCCAAACACCAGCCCCTTGCTGGCCAGTGAACTAATGGAAGCGATCAAAAGAACACTCGAAACAATCATCGCCAGGCTGCGATGTCCCATAAAGTTGTATATATTTTTTGTCATGATCTCGGCGCCCTAGATCCAGAGCCTGTCAACTTTGCGACCGCCATAGACCAGATTGGCCAAGGCCCGTGTGCCCATAATCGCTGTGAACATGGAAGTCAGAATGCCAATCGACAAGGTCACCGCAAAACCCTGAACCGGGCCAGTGCCGATCGCGTAGAGAATCACGGCTACGATCAGGGTAGTCAGGTTGGCATCGAGAATCGAGACAAAGGCGCGGTCGTAACCGGAATTGATTGCCGCCTGAGCTGATTGTCCATTTGCAAGTTCCTCGCGAATTCGGGAAAAAATCAGCACATTGGCATCGACCGCCATACCCACCGTCAACACGATGCCGGCAATACCCGGCAGTGTCAGTGTTGCGCCAAGCAAGGACATCGCAGCAACCAGTAACACCAGGTTTAGTGCCAGCGCCAAATTGGCGAAAAGACCGAATATCCGGTAATAGACCAGCATAAATACCAGCACGAACGCCAGGCCGATCTGCACAGAAGTTGTACCAAGCTGAATATTTTCAGCCCCCAGAGAAGGTCCGATCGTACGCTCTTCGACGAAATACATGGGCGCTGCGAGAGCGCCGGCCCGCAACAACAACGCAAGCTCGGAGGCTTCCTGGGGACTATCGATACCTGTGATGCGGAACTGTACACCCAGCGCACTCTGAATGGTCGCAAGGCTGATAACGCTTTTTTCTTCGTATGGCACGTTCACCGTTTCACTGACGCCGGCATCGTTGACGCGGGTTTCCTGGCGCATTTTGGATTCGATAAACAACACACCGAGCCGACGTTTGATATTGTCCCTCGTGGCATGGTGCATTTTTGTACCACCGGACGTGTCCAGCGAAATGTTGACCTGTGGTCTGCCGTTCTCATCGTAACCCACCGATGCGTTGGTCACGTGATCACCACTGATCACGACATTCTTTTCCAGAACAGCGGCGGCTGGGCGGGCATCGGGATCGCGAAACGGGAATTGTTCGCGGCCGACGAGTTGTCCTGGCCGCGCTTCTAGACGAAACTCCAGATTGGCAGTTTTACCGATGATGCGCTTGGCTTCGGCCGTGTCCTGAACACCGGGCAGCTCCACCACAATACGATTTCGCCCCTGCCGCTGAACTATGGGTTCGGAAACACCCAACTCGTTTACCCGCTTACGCAGTGTCGTCAGATTTTGCGAAACCGCGTATTCCTCGATCTCACGCACCGCCTGCTCGGACAATACAAAGCGCAGCGCCCTATCGTTATT